>NZ_JARVSX010000046.1:0-95027 GCF_030208975.1 Pseudomonas sp. ME-P-057 | reverse complement strand
AATCCGGTGTAGGAGCGCGCTTGCCCGCGATGCGGTGTGTCAGGCAACGATGATGCCGCTGCAGGAGTGCATTCGCCAGCAAGCCGGCTCCTACGGACGTCATTCCCCCACCGATACGTCATTCGCCGCATATCGCCCGTCCGCACGCATACCGCCGCCGATACGTCATTCGCCGCAGATCCGCGTATGCGCACTACCACCGATACGTCATTCGCCGCGTATCCCGCGTACGCACGCCGCCACCGGTACGTGATCCGCAGCGAATCCGGTGTAGGAGCGCGCTTGCCCGCGATGCGGTGTGTCAGGCAACGATGATGTCGCTGGAAGAATGCATTCGCCAGCAAGCCGGCTCCTACGGATTTTCGTGTCCGTCACGACTGCATGCTCACGCCAGCTTTTGTAGGAGCGCGCTTGCCCGCGATGGCGGCCTGTCGGGCGATGAAGATGCCGCTGCTTAAACGACCAGCGCCGCATCCCGTTCGGGGCCGACCCAGCTCAGCGTTTGTTCAAGGGGCATTGGCCGCGAGAACAGGTAACCCTGGACCAGCGTGCAACCGAGGCTGCGCAATGCCTGCAGTTCGGCCTCGGTCTCGACGCCCTCGCTGATGCACTGCAAACCCATGTCCTGACTCAACGCCAACAGCGACTTGACGATTTTGTAACTCGCCGGGTTCTGGTGGATATCGGTGACAAAGGTGCGGTCGATTTTGAGTTTGGTCAGCGGCAAGGCATGGAGCTGACTGAGGCTTGAATACCCGGTGCCGAAGTCGTCCAGCGAGATGCCGCAACCCAATTCCCGAAACGCATTGATCGCCCGTTGCGCTTGCACCAGGTCTTTGATAACTGCGGTCTCGGTGATTTCCAGGTCGAGCCGCGTGGCGTCGAAACCACTTCCACGGATGACGCCGATCAACTGCTCAACCGCCTCCATCGACGAGCAGTCGTGCGCCGACAGATTGAATGACAGGCGCACATCCACCGGCCATGACTGCGCGGCCTGCATGGCCTTGGCCAGCAGCGGCGGGGTCAGGCGGTTGACCAGGCCGATCCGTTCAGCCACGCCGATAAAGTGCCCGGGCGCCACGCTGCCCAGTTTTGGACTCATCCATCGGGCCAAGGCTTCGAAAGCCACGGTGCGCGAGGTGCGGATGTCGATGATCGGCTGAAACACCAGCGTGAACTCTTCCTCGACATTGGCCTGGCGCAGGCCCTGTTCGGTGAGCACATCGCGCTTGAGGCGCTGATGCTGACTGGCGGAAAACATGCACAGCTCCCCGGGCGTCTCGCGCTTGCTGCTGTACAAGGCGTAGTCGGCAAACTCATAACATTCGGTTGCGGTGCTCGCCAGGTCGGGGAACACCACCAGACCCATGGACGCGCTGATCGTCACCTGGATGTCACCGATGACGAAGGGCTGACGCATGGCCCGACACAGAGCCAGGCCTTGCTTGACCAGTACGCTTTCGGCGCCGGCGTTGACCATGATCAGGCCGAATTCATCGCCGCCCAGTCGAGCCACGTGGAGCTGGTCGCTGGCGAACGCCAGCAGACGCTCGCCCACCTGACGCAGCAGTTTGTCGCCCACGCCATGGCCGTAGGAGTCGTTGATCGGCTTGAAACCGTCCAGATCAATCATGCCGATGGCAAGCCGTGAGCCGTCTTCTCGCGCCTTGACCAGCTCGCGCTCGAGCATGCTGAAAAACTGCCGCCGGTTGGGCAACCCGGTCAGACTGTCTTCGTTGGCCAGGCGCTGATTGTCGTCGCTGAGTTTCTCGGTACGGATCTGCATGTTCACCAGCCGGGTGAACTCGCCGTAATGGTTTTGCAGCACCACGATCATCGCCAGCGAAACCAGAAAAACGTTGGCCGCCATGGCCGTGTAAGTGGCATTGCCGGCGGTGGCGAAGAACGCCACAAAGGCGATGTTGACCACCGCTGTGGTCATCATGGCGGAGGAGGGCAGATGCATCAGACAGAAGATGCAGACAATCACCGTAATTGCCATGTAGAAGGCCACATGTGACTTGGTGTAGGTGTCGCCATAGGGAAACAGCAGCAACGACCAGATCGTGAAACCGAATGCGATAAACACGGTGAGCTGGTTGGTGCGCGTCAGCTTTTTGTGGATTTGCTCGGTGGAAATACGCTGACCGCGGCTGTGCCACCAGATGCCGGCCCGCAGCCCGCCCACCAGGGTCAGCACCAGCGGGATGTACACCGTGAGCCAAGTGGGTGCCACTGCGTAGTGGGTGGCCGCCAGGGCGAGGGTGTTGATCAGCAGGATCACGTACATCATCGGAAGTTGTCTGGACAGCGCGATGTATTGCGCTTCCAGCAGGCGGGCGTTGGTTCGCGGAACGCTGACCAGCGCTTTCAATCGTTTAAAAGGCAGGAATTTCATAAAAAGGGACCCAACGCGCGCAACTGTAAATAAAGACAACGGCACCACTTGCAGCGCTGCAAAACGTTATGACTGTGTGTGGATATCGGCTGGCGGGCGTGTTTCTGTAGCCAAGGGCGGCGTCACGTGGGGCATCAGGCAAAACGCGGCCGCCGCAACGGCCGCGCGGTCAGGCTATTTTTTTGCTTCGGTGTTGGGTGCTTCCGAGCGGATCAGGAACGCCTCGGTGGTTTGCGGCAAATGCTCGAGTATCCACTTCGCCATGGCCTGCTCTTGCGGCAGGATCTTCTCGCACACCGCCTGGGTCTCGTGATCGCCCGCCGCTTTGGCTGCCGCGATCAGCACGGTGTACATCGCAATCTCGACGTTTTCGAACACATAGCCGGCCATCGAGCCTTTGATCACTTCGTCGCTCATCATCGAGCCGCCGACCGCCTGGCCGAACGCCATGAGCTTGCCGCCCAGGTCTTTCAGCGTCGAAGGACTCCCGCCAAGACGTGTCAGGCAGCCGTCGATCAGCTCCTGCTGCCCGAGGGTTTCCTTGATGTGCTGATCAATGCGGGCTTTCAGGTCAGGGTAATGCTCCAGGCGTTCCGACTGCGCCTTGAGCATCTTCTCGGCCTGCTGCTCCATTGCGTGAGCGTCGCGCAGCCAGTCGAGCAGGTTTTCTTGTGGAGTTGCCATGAGGTGTTCCTCTCGCTGTGAATGTATGGGGTTGATAGGCAGGTTCAGGCATGAGTTCCACCTTATCGAAGGCTTGAGGAATAAACGGTCAGTCGCCGATAAAAAGCCGAAAAACTGACCTTTTCAAGCGAAGCCGTGCCCAATGCAGCAGACCCGGTACAGGGGCGTGTGAGCGAGCGAAACCGTGAGCGCGCGAACCTACCGGCCGGGCTCCCGATGCTCACTTTCCCGATGCATTTTTAAAGGACGTTGAACGATGGTAATAGCCTGTCTGGGTTGGGGCTCATTGATATGGAAGTCGGACCCGCTGCCGATGGCCAGCGAGTGGTTCATCGATGGCCCATGGTTGCCGGTCGAATTTTCGCGAATCGGCGACGGCGGTGAACTGTCCACGGCGCTGTGCCTGAATGCACCGCCCTGCCGGGTGCTGTGGGCTGTTCTGGCAACGGATTCGCTGGAGCAGGCATGCAGCGCGTTGCGCGAGCGCGAGCAGATTCCGGCCGCGCGTGAAGATGGCATCGGCGTGTTCGTAACGAGCGGTTCTGCAACGGGGCCCCTGGCCCAGTGGGCCAGCGATCGCCAGGTGGATGCGATCATCTGGACGGCATTGCCGCCGCGCCTTCACACGGAGGGCCGGCTGCCTGCCTGTGAGGATGCGCTGGCGTACTTGCAGAGCCTTGCCGGTGAAGAACTTGAGCACGCTCGCGAGTACATCTGCCAGGTTCCGGCACAGATCGACACGCCGTATCGCCGTGCCATCCAGAAAAAGCTGGGGTGGAAGTAGCAGGCTGGAAGCCCCTGATCCCAGCCTTTACGACAGGCCCTAATGCGCCAGCATGTTGTGATGGATGCTGCTCATGATCCAGATCGACAGGCCGACCAGCAGCACGATGATGATTGCCGCAAACACCAGAGCAACCAGATTCCAGCGTTGTTCGGCAGCGGTGTCCAGGTGCAGGAAGTACTTCAGGTGAACGAAAATCTGCACCACTGCCATGACGATAATCAGCCATGCGGTCGCATTGCGCGGCAGCGAGGGGTACATCGTCATGGCAAACGGCACGATGGTCAGCACGACTGACATGATAAAGCCGTTGGTGTAGGAACGTTTGCTGCCGTGGCTGCTACCGGCGGAGCTTTTCACAGGGCTTTGGGTATACATCTCAAACCACTCCCAGCAAGTAAACGACAGTGAAGACGCAGATCCAGACCACATCGAGGAAGTGCCAGAACAGACTCAGGCAACTCAGGCGGGTAGCGGTCGTGGTGTTGATGCCCTTGCGCTTGACCTGCCACATCAGAATCGCCATCCACACCAGCCCGGTGGCGACGTGTGCGCCGTGAGTTCCGACCAGCGTGAAGAAGGCGGTCAGGAACCCGCTGCGGTCTGGCCCGTAGCCTTCCTGGATCAGATGATGAAACTCATTGATCTCCATGCCGATGAAGCCCAGGCCGAGCAGAAACGTCAGCCCCAGCCAGCGGATCACATAGGTGGGTTCGTCGCGATTCATCGCCAGCATGGCGTAGCCGTAGGTGATGCTGCTGAACAACAGCAACATGGTTTCGGTGAGCACATACGGCAGTTCGAAGATGTCGACGGTAGAGGGGCCGCCCGCAACGCTGTCGCGCAGCACCGCATAGCCTGCGAACAGCGTCGCGAACAGAATGCAGTCGGTCATCAGGTAGATCCAGAAACCGAAGACCGTCAATGACCCCGCGTCCTCATGCCCATGCTCCTGGCTGTGGGCAATATCCGTATTCAGCACACTGTTTGACATGGTTAGGCCTCCGCCAGTTGTTTAAGTCTTGCCTGCTCGATGCGCGCCACTTCCTCCGCTGGGACAAAATAGTCGGTGTCCTCGTCCATGCTGCGCACCACCAGGGTCACGACCGTGGCGAGCAGGCTGACAATCACCAGCCACCAGATATGCCAGACCAGGGCGAAGCTGCAAATGAAGGCAAACACGCTCATGACCAGGCCCGCCGCCGTGTTGCGCGGCATGTGGATCTGCCGGTAATCGGTGTGATTGAGGGTGCTGACGCCGCGCTCCTTGATCCCCCAGTAGGCGTCCAGATCATCCACCACCGGTTGCTCGGCGAAGTTGTAGAACGGCGGTGGCGAGGCGGTCGCCCATTCGAGCGTGCGGCCGTCCCATGGGTCGCCCGTTTTGTCGGCGTAGGCATGGCGGTTGCGTACGCTGATGAAGATCTGCAGCGCCTGGCTGGCCACGCCGCACAGAATGACCCCGACGCCGATGACCTCAACGATCAGCCAGGGACGCCATTCCGGATTGTCGAAGTGATTCAGGCGGCGCGTCATGCCCATGAAGCCGAGCACATAGGACGGCATGAACGCCAGGTAGAAGCCCACCAGCCAGCACCAGAAGGCAATGCGCCCCAGCTTGTCGTTGAGCCTGAAGCCGAACATTTTCGGGAACCAGTAAGTCAGCCCGGCCATGTAACCGAACACCGCACCGCCGATGATCACGTTGTGGAAGTGAGCGATCAGGAACAGGCTGTTGTGCAGCATGAAATCCGCGCCGGGCACCGCCAGCAAGACCCCGGTCATGCCGCCGATGCTGAAGGTCACGATAAAGCCCAGAGTCCACAGCATCGGCGTTTCGAAGCGGATACGGCCTTTGTACATGGTGAACAGCCAGGTGAAGATCTTCACCCCCGTCGGCACTGCGATGATCATCGTCATGATCCCGAAGAACGCATTGACATTGCCGCCTGCGCCCATGGTGAAGAAGTGGTGCAACCAGACGATGAACGACAGGATGGTGATCGCGATGGTCGCCCACACCAGGGAGACGTAACCAAACAGCCGTTTGCGGCTGAACGTGGCGGCGATCTCCGAAAAGATCCCGAACGCCGGCAAAATCAGGATGTACACCTCAGGGTGGCCCCAGGCCCAGATGAGGTTGACGTACATCATCGGGTTGCCACCGGCCTCGTTGGTGAACCAGTGCATGCCCAGATAGCGGTCAACCGTCAGCATGGCCAACGTCGCGGTCAGGATGGGGAAGGCGGCGAGGATCAGCACCGAGGTGCACAGCGAGGTCCAGGTGAAGATCGGCATTTTGAACAGCGTCATGCCCTGGGTGCGCATCTTGAGGATGGTGACGAAGAAGTTCACGCCGGTGAGCAGCGTGCCGATCCCTGATATCTGCAGCGACCAGATGTAGTAATCCACGCCCACCCCGGGGCTGTAGCCCAACTCCGACAAGGGTGGATAGGCCACCCAGCCGGTGCGCGCGAACTCACCGATGCCCAGCGACACGTTGACCAGCATCGCACCGACCACGAACAGCCAGAAGCTCAGCGCGTTGAGGAAGGGAAAAGCCACGTCGCGCGCGCCGATCTGCAGCGGCACCACCACGTTCATCAGGCCGACCACAAAGGGCATGGCCATGAAGAAAATCATGATCACGCCATGGGCGGTGAAGATCTGGTCGTAATGTTCGGGCGGCAAGTAGCCCGGGCTGCCGTCGGAGGCCAGCGCTTGCTGGGTGCGCATCATGATGGCGTCGGAGAAACCGCGCAGCAGCATGACCAGGGCGACGATGATGTACATGCAACCGATTTTCTTGTGGTCGACCGAGGTGAACCACTCGCGCCACAGGTAACCCCAGCTGCCCTTGAGGGTAATCCAGCCCACACCGCCGACGCCGATGATCATCACGATTGCCAGCGTGTACATCACGATGGGCTCGCTGGTTGGGATCGCTTCCCAGGTCAATTTCCCGAACATCTCAACGCTCCTTTGCCATCGTGTCTTCGGTTGTCATGGCGCCTGTCCCGGTGTCCGTCGGCTGAGCCTTGGCTTCACGGTTCTCTGCGGCTTTGCCCTTATTCATGCCTTCGTACTTGTCGACGATGGCCATGAACAGGCCCTGATCGACGTTCGAGTAGTACTCGATGCGATGGCCGATGGTGGGCTTGGCCAGCGTGTCATATGCGGTACGGTCCAGTTTCTGCGGCGAAGCTTTGACTTTGCTGACCCACGCGTCGAAGTCGGCCCGAGTGGTGGACAGGGTGCTGAAGTGCATGTCGGAAAAGCCCTGGCCGTTGTAATTGGCCGCGATGCCGCGAAACTCGCCGGTCTCGTTGGCGATCAGGTGCAGCCGGGTCTGCATGCCGGCCATGGCATAAATCTGCCCGCCGAGCGCAGGAATGAAGAATGACGTCATCGCCGCATCGGAGGTGATGGTGAAACTGACAGGCGTGTGGACGGGCAAGGCCAGTTCGTTGACCGTGGCGATGCCAAGATCCGGGTAGATGAACAGCCATTTCCAGTCCGTGGCGACCACTTGAACGTTCACCGGCGGCACATCGGAGTTCAGGGGTCGGTAGGGATCCAGTGCGTGGGTTGTCACCCAGGTAACGATGCCCAGAATGATGATGATCACCAGGGGCACGCCCCACACCACTGCTTCGATTTTGTGGGAGCTGGCCCAGCGCGGTTTGTAATCGGCTGACTTGTTGGTTGCCCGATAGCGGTACGCGAACAGAAACATCATGACGATCACAGGGATGACCACCAGCAACATGAGCCCGGTGGCCAAAATGATCAGATTGCGTTCGTCAATCGCGACCTGGCCTTTCGGGTTGAAGACAATCAGGTTGCAGCCCGATAACAACAAGGCCGATAAGCCGATGCACAAACAGCGCCTCACAGTTCCCATAGCGCTCAACTCCTTGCGGTTAATCCAGCGACGCGCTGTTTCGGCGTCGCCCTTAGCGGTTTGAATGCAGCTTTACGTTTCGTGTACAGGGCGGGTTACGGAGAGATCGGGTCACTTGCCGGGAAAGTCTCTTCTACCGCTTCGTCAAGTTGCGGCTCGCTGACGCCGGTTTGTTGTTCCTGACTGACCTCTTCGCAATGACACGCCGTATCAGGGCAAGGAGCACCCGCCGGGTGTTGATCGGCGCAGGCGAGACTGCAATAAGCTTCTTCATTGCGGGTAAATTTACTTTCTGGTGCGGCATCGCATGTGCACTTGGGGCACGCGCATTTTTGAGAACCAACAGGCGAAACCATAGGGTCTGTCCCCCTCGGGTAAGTGGTAGAAGCAACTAACAAGATGCCGGGAATGTGTAACAGCAATTAACGGTTTGGAATGAGGCGCTGCATGATGGTTTAACAACGCCAATGAACGGGTGACGAACGGCATAACTAACGAAACGGCAACTATTCGGGCTGACGGAACTTGGCCGTTTAAGCGACTGGCCGGAATCATTCTGCGGTGCTTTAGTCTGTAGAGTGAGTCGTTGCTTATTACCCTCTTTCCAAGGAGCAATTCCATGTTCAATCGCGGTGATGCCTATAACAACTGGACCCGGTCCCAGACACCTGACGAGTGCTACAGCGAGGCGGCAGAAAACGGTTGCCAGATAGAAGTCCGTGCGCGCGAAGGCGCCAGCGGCGTCGAGGTCCTGGTGTGCGTGTACGCAGCGGACGGCGAGCGTGTTGTGGAACGTATGGAAACGTTGTCACAGGACGAGTGGACGGTAGAGGACGCTCTGCAACGCGGCCGGGATCAGGCCGAACGGATTGCCGGAGGCGAATCCGGGCGCTTGCCATGCGCTGATACAGGGCAGCGTCAGACCGAATAGGGCTGTGAGAACGGGGAGGGCGCGACGCTCTCCTGGCAGGCCTGGTCGATCAGGCTTCCCGCTGTTGCAATGCCGGACTTTTTTAAATAGGCCAAAACTGGTGGCGTTTAGATATCAACTAACAGGCATCTCTCCGGCTAAAAATGGGCAACTAACGTTTTGGATGCTTTGTCAGTGATGCACATTACCTGCCCCCACTGGCCGTCAGCAGCCTTGGTCTAAATAACGGGACTCAATCATCCATCCATTCGAATACGTTGACTCGAATGTTCAGTGCTTAGTTGCACTAACCGTTTGAAGGGAGTTCCGGCCGTTCGTCCCTAAATTTCAAATATGTGATGAACATTCATATTTTGCTCACGGTCACCTTTAATACACGCCGCTCGGCGCGTGTGTGGAAGCGCTTACTTGAGTTATCGGGTACCGCCCCAGTTTTGTACGCGGCACGAAGCCGCCCTTGAAAGATTAAGGCCTCAATGATGGAGACTTACCATGCGGTTAGCGCCTGAACGCATGTTCCTTACCCGGTCGCGATGCCTGAGTTCCAGATTTGGAATATCGGTCATGTTGGCCTGTGTTGCACTCAGCGGCTGCGCGAGTGATGACACGCAATCCAATGTGCCCAGCCCGGGAAAACCCACCAGTGCCACCTTGAGCGTGCTGGACGCAGGTGCAGCTGTCCTCCAGTCCAGGCCGCCCATTGACGCCTTGAACGCCTACCTGGACGGATTCCATTTCTACAACGGCCATCCCGATGTGCAAATGGAAGCGCATCACTACTGCTCCGTGCTCAGCGAGTCGTTTATTCAGTGCGTCATCTACGACGGCAACGTTAAGGACGCCAAGCTGATGGGCGTCGAATACATCATCAGCGCCGAGCTTTTTGCGCAGCTGCCGGCAGGTGAAAAGCGTCTTTGGCACAGCCATGCCCACGAAGTGAAATCAGGCCAGTTGGTGGCGCCGGGCATCCCTGACACCGCCGAGCATGCGTTGATGGCCAAGCTCGCCAACACCTACGGCAAGACCTGGCATACCTGGCACACCGACCAGGACAAGCAGCTGCCGCTCGGTGTCCCGCAGTTGATGATGGGCTTCACGGCTGACGGCCAGGCCGATCCCGCCATGGTCGAGCAACGTAATCGGCGCATGGGCATCAGCACTGAACAGACGCGCGCTAATCGCGCCGATATCAAGGCCCAGCCGGTCCTTCAGGGCGCGGATGCCTGGCAGCGTGGGGATGCCGTGCAGCTGGCGGACCCGACCGGCCGCGAACATATCATGCAACCGCAAAAGCACTCGCCTACGGGCACCAACAGCCGATCTGCCGCCTCCCAGGCCGACCCCTAGCGCTCAGGCGTCGCCGACCGATGAGTGAGCCGTCCACCTTCTCTGGAAACCAACAATACGAATTGACCTGTGAATGAGATCGCGATCATGCAACATACCCAACACTACCGGATCGAGTACCTGTTCCACGGCAAGCCTCGATGGTTCTACGTGTGCGCAAAGCAGATGGACAATGCAGAAGCGTGGCACTGGGCAGCCGTCGACGCCGGCGTCGCCGACATCCCCAAATACCGGTGTGACAGGACCATCAAGTTGTCAAAACCCAAGGCCGAGCGGCTGGGCATAGATGCGGTGGCCTGGAAGCCGGCGTAAAGCACCAGATCCCGTGAGTTGTTGAAAATGAGCCGGTGCCACTGAAGGAGGTCAATATTCAGTGGCACTGGCTCTCACCCAATTCCCGGCTGAAGCCGGTCCCACAGAACAGATTCCCGGCTAAAGCCGGTCCTACAGAAGCAATTCCCGGCTGAAGCCGGTCCTACAGAAGCAATTCCTGGCTGAAGCCGGTCCCACAGAATAGATTCCCGGCTGAAGCCGGTCCTACAGAAGCACTTCTCGGCTAAAGCCAGTCCCACAGATTCGATTCTCGGAGTCCAGGACGGAGCGCTGTCCCTGTGGGACCGGCTTCAGCCGGGAAGGGGCCATGTCTGACCCCCCACCTCCGGACCCGCCCAGACGTCAGCTCACCAGTGTCGTAGCCTCTTCCTGATGCAGATGGCATTCCCAGCGCCAGGCGTCGGCCAGCATGCGGTCCAGTGAACGCCGCGCGCTCCAGCCCAGTTCATTGAGGGCCTTTTCCGGATTGGCCCAGCAGCGCGCAATGTCCCCCGCGCGACGGCCCTCGAAAACCAGCGGCACCTGCACCCCCGACACCTTCTCGAACGCCCGCACCACCTCCAGCACGGAATAACCCAGGCCCGTGCCCAGGTTCCAGATCTGTACGCCACGCTGGGTGCGCAGTGCATCCAGCGCCTTCACATGCCCTTCGGCCAGATCCACCACATGAATGTAATCGCGCACCCCGGTGCCGTCGGGCGTGTCGTAATCGCGGCCAAACACGCTGAGCGCTGCACGCTGCCCGCTGGCGACCTGCAACAAGTACGGCAGCAAATTGTTCGGTGTGCTGGTGGGCGCTTCGCCCAGCAAGCCGGACTTGTGCGCGCCGATCGGATTGAAATAACGCAGCAGCCCGACCGACCAGCGTTCATCGGAGCACACCATGCTCTGCATCACGTTCTCGGCCATCAGCTTGGACTGACCGTAAGGGTTGGTCGGCTGCCCGGTGGCGCAGGTCTCATCAATGGGCATCGTTGCGCAATCCCCGTAGACCGTGGCTGACGAGCTGAAAAGCAGATTGAACACCCCGGCATGGGCCATGGCCTGGCACAACGTCACCGTGCCGCCGACATTGGTGTCGTAGTAACGCAGGGGCTCGCGGACGCTTTCGCCGACCGCCTTCAGGCCCGCGCAGTGCACGACGGCGTCGATGGGGTAGTCGGCGAATACCGTGTCCAGCAAGCCGCGATTGCGCACATCGCCCTGGATGAACCCCGGGCGACGGCCACTCAGTGTAGCGATCCAGTCGAGCGTCGAGCGGTAACTGTTACAAAGGTTATCCAGGATCAGCACGTCATCGCCCTGTTGCATCAATTCCAGCGCTACGTGTGCGCCGATGTAGCCTGCACCGCCCGTAATCAAAATCATCTGTAACCCCCGAACTGACCCCCGGCGACCTGTGGCCGGACCTCCTTTTATGGGCTTGCCGAGCTAAAGCCAGCTCGAGAAAACCCGTGTCTGTCAGGGTTATGGGGATGCAGATGACGGGGAGTTCCACCGTCTTGAACCACCGGTACGTGCTGTTCATCGGCAAAGCGTTTGCGCAGATGAACGGGGCGGTCAGGGGCGACTTCCAACTGCATGAGCCGCGCAAACAGATCACTGACTGCCGCGCGCTCTTTCGACGTTGAAGCCAAGGAAGTGATGGCCCACAACAGCCCATCCCAGAAGGAAGACGCCATGAATCTTGCCGAACAACCTGACTCTTTATCCGCCGTCGCGATTGACCACCCACTCCACTCCCACCCGCAAACCCGTCCGACGCTGCTGTGCCTTTCGCACCTGCGCTGGGGGTTCGTGTACCAACGGCCTCAGCACGTGATGTCGCGCCTGGCGCAGGACTACGACGTGATCTTCTTCGAGGAGCCGGTGTTTGACGACCACGCCACGCCGCATCTGGATCATTCGCAGCCGGCGCCAGGTATCGAAGTCGTGGTGCCGCGCCTTGCGCATGGCTTGAGCGAAGAGCAAGTGGCCGACGCGCAACGCGCATTGCTGGATGAGCTGCTGCAATCCCGGGGCGCGGGCGAGTTGCTGCTGTGGTACCTCACTCCCATGAGCCTGGCGTTCACCGATCATCTGAAGGGCGCGGTGACCATTTTTGACTGCATGGACGAACTGTCGGCCTTCCGGGGTGCGCCGCCGCGTCTGGTGGACATGGAGCGCCAGCTGATGACCCGCGCCGACGTGGTGTTTACCGGTGGCTACAGCCTGTGGGAAGCCAAACAGCGTCAGCATGACAATGCGCATCCGGTGCCGAGCAGCGTTGACATTGAACACTTCGCCGCTGCCCGCCAGGGCCTGCCGGAACCCGCTGACCAGGCGGCCATTGCGACTCCGCGGCTGGGATTCTTTGGCGTCATCGACGAGCGCTTCGACATTGATCTGGTGGCGCAACTCGCGGCCCAACGTCCGGACTGGCAAATCGTTCTGATCGGGCCGGTGGTCAAAATTGACCCGGCGACGCTGCCCAGGCTGCCCAATATTCATTACCTCGGGGGCAAGCGCTATGAAGAACTGCCGGCGTATCTGGCCGGCTGGGACGTCGCGCTGATGCCGTTCGCGATCAACGAGTCCACGCGCTTTATCAGCCCGACCAAAACCCCGGAGTACCTCGCCGGCGGTTGCCCCGTGGTGTCAACGCCGATCCATGACGTCATCCGTGGTTACGGCCAGAGCGGCGCAGTCACCATCGCCGACACCGCCAGCGCGTTCGTCGCCGCCATAGAAGCTGCGCTGGGTCAGAAGGGCTCGGCGGATTTCCTGCGCAGCGCCGATGCCGCCCTTGATGGCATGTCGTGGGATAAAACCAGCCGTTTCATGAAGGAGCAGATCGAATGCCTAAGATAACCCTAGAACAGGCCATCAGCGCCTCGTCGCGCGCGCCCCATGACGGCTACGACTACCTTATCGTCGGCGC
Source organism: Pseudomonas sp. ME-P-057 (assembly GCF_030208975.1). Lineage (NCBI taxonomy): Bacteria > Pseudomonadati > Pseudomonadota > Gammaproteobacteria > Pseudomonadales > Pseudomonadaceae > Pseudomonas > Pseudomonas sp. ME-P-057. The sequence continues at coordinate 81,723 of NZ_JARVSX010000046.1, read as the reverse complement.
CGGTTTCGCCGGCAGCGTGATCGCCGAACGGCTGGCGGCGGGGCTGGGCAAGCAAGTGTTGTTGATTGACCGGCGTGAGCACATTGGCGGCAATGCCTACGACCATCTGGACGATGCCGGCGTGATGGTGCACCGCTACGGCCCGCACATCTTCCATACCAACGCCCAGCGGATTGTCGACTACCTCTCGCAATTCACTGAATGGCGTCCGTACGAGCACCGCGTCCTGGCGAGAGTAGACGAGCATCTGGTGCCCATCCCGATCAACCTGACGACCCTCAACACACTTTACGGGTTGTCGATGACGTCCGAAGAAGCCGAAGTATTTTTGGCCGAGCGTGCAGAACCGGTGTCAACGATTCGCACTTCTGAAGACGTCGTCATCAACCAGATCGGTCGCGAGCTGTACGAGAAGTTCTTCCGCGGCTACACCCGCAAGCAGTGGGGGCTGGACCCGAGCGATCTGGACAAATCGGTGACCTCGCGCATTCCCACGCGAACAAACGAAGACGATCGCTACTTCACTGACACCTTCCAGATGATGCCGCGTGAGGGCTACACGCACATGTTCGAGCGCATGCTCGATCACCCGAACATCGACATCCTGCTCGACACCGATTTCAAGGCCGTGCGTGAATCGATTGCCCACCGTCACCTGATCTACTGCGGGCCGATCGACGAGTACTACGATTTCCGTTTCGGGCGCTTGCCATACCGCTCGCTGCGCTTTCAGCACGAGACGGTGCAGCAGGCCGAGTACCAGCCGGTGGCGGTGGTCAATTTCCCTGACCAGAGCGTGCCCTATACACGCATAACCGAATACAAGCACCTGACCGGGCAGACCCACCCGCTGACCAGCATCAGCTACGAGTTTCCCTGTGACGACGGCGACCCGTATTACCCGGTGCCGCGCCCGGAGAACGCCGAGCTGTACAAACGATACAAGGCTCTGGCTGACGAGACGGCAAATGTCACGTTCCTTGGACGCCTGGGTACCTACAAGTACTACAACATGGACCAGGTGGTCGGTCAGGCGCTGGCCCTGTATCAGCGCATCGGAGACGGCCATGCGGTTGCGCCCGAGGCCGCCGGAGCAACGGCGTCATGACGGTACAGCGCCGCTGGGACGGCAGTCATGGCGCTGGCGACAATGGCGCGCTGTTCAAGAGCTTCCTCATGGCCGGCTATGAGTGCTCGACCCAGCGCCGCAGGGATGGCAGGCGCCTGGACTTGTCGGCGTCGACCGGTCATGCGCAGTGGGCTGACAGCGATTATGCGCAGCTTGCCGGCCTGGGCATTCGTTGTGCCCGGGACGGGTTGCGCTGGCACCTGATCGAGCCCCGTCCCGGCCATTATGACTGGAGCAGCTTCCTGCCGATGTTGCGGGCAGCTCGAGGTCGAGGCGTCCAGGTCATCTGGGACCTGTGTCATTACGGTTATCCCGACGATGTCGATATCTGGCGCCCCGGCTTCGTTGACCGCTTCGCGCGCTTCGCTGGGGCGGCTGCGCGGTTGATGAAGGAGGAGGGCGAGGACGTGCCGTTTTACTCCCCCATCAACGAGATGTCTTTCTGGAGCTGGGCGGGTGGGGAAGTCGGCTACTTCAATCCTGCAGCGCATGGGCGCGGCCTGGAACTCAAGCACCAGTTGGTGCGGGCCAGCATCGCCGCCATCGAAGCCGTGCGCGATGTCGTGCCGGCGGCGCGCTTCGTCCAGTGCGATCCGCTGATCAACGTGGTCTCCGGTTCCCGACGTGCCGAGGACCAGGAGGCCGCCGAGCGGTATCGCCTGGCGCAGTTCGAGGCCTGGGACATGCTGGCCGGGCGGCAGTGGCCGGGGCTGGGCGGTGACGAGAAGTACCTGGACATCCTCGGCGCCAACTTCTACCCGCACAACCAGTGGGTGTTCAACGGCGGCATGATCCCGCGGGGCAGCGCCGAGTACCGACCGCTGGCGGGCATGCTCAAGGAGTTGCACCAGCGCTACCAACGCCCGGTGTTGCTGTCTGAAACCGGCTGCGAGGACGAGGAGCGTGTGCCGTGGTTCAAATACGTCGTTGATCAGGTGCTTCTGGCCATTGATCGAGGCGTGCCCATGGAGGGCGTCTGCTGGTATCCGTTTCTGGACTACCCCGGCTGGGACGACGGGCGCTACTGCCCGACCGGCTTGTTCGGTTATCCCGATGGCGAGGGCAAGCGCGCGGCGTTTCATCCGTTGCACTTGCAGGTCCAGGCGCTGCAACAGCGATTGATGGCCCACGCACAGCGTGATATCCGCCCGGAGCCTGCGGGAGTGGCCGATGAAAAATGACCGATGGCGCGAGTGTCCTCTGCCGTTGACGCCTATAGCGTTTTTGTGGCGCTACGTGCGTGTGCGCCCGTGGCATTTTTCGACCATGCTGTTTCTGGTCATCGGGGCTGCCGGCTGTGCGGTTGCGGTGCAATACGGGATGAAACTGCTGGTGGACGCCATGGCCGCCGGCAGGGAACACGTCGCCCATGTCTGGGGCCCGTTCACGCTGTTCCTCGCGCTGATCGTGACCGAGAACGTGTTCTGGCGGTTGGGCGGCTGGCTGGGCTGCCGAACCGTGGTGGGCAGTTGCGCAGATTTGCGCATCGACCTGTTCACCCACCTCACCGGTCACCCGATGCGTTACTTCACCCAGCATTTCGCCGGGGCGCTGGCCAATCGCGTGTCGTCAGCCGGCGCGGCGGCGGGTTCCATCTACGGAGGGCTAGCGTGGAAGATCATTCCGCCCTGCGTGGACTTCATCGGCGCGGTGATCGTGCTGTGTACGGTGCGGCTGTCCATGGCCCTGGCGCTGATTGTCTGCGTGCTGCTGGTCGCTGCGCTGATCACCGTGATCGGCATTCGCGGGCGTACACGGCACATCGATTTCGCCTCGCAGTCTGCGCGGGTGGGGGGGGAAATCGTCGACCTGGTGTCCAACGTCTGGACCATCAAGGCGTTCTCGGGACGCGACCGCGAGCGCGCACGGCTGGAGCGGGAGATCGGCGTCGAGGCGCGCGCCCAGCGGCGCAGCTGGATTTACCTGGAGAAAGCCCGCGTGCTGCATGACATCTGCCTGTCGGTGATGGCGGGCGGCATGCTGGGTTGGGCGATATTGCTGTGGCTCGATGCACAGGTCACGCCCGGCGACGTGGTGATGGTCAGCGCGCTGACGTTTCGCATCCTGCACGGCTCGCGTGACCTGGCCCTGGCGTTGGTAGACACCTCTCAGCAAATGGGCGTGATTGCCGAGACCCTGAACATCATCGCCCAGCCCCATGCCCTCAGTGATACCCGCGAAGAGCTGGCACCGCCGCTGGGCCACATCCAGCTAGTGGACGTCGGTTACCGTTACCCTGGCGGCGTGCAGGTGTTCAGGCACCTGCGAGTGGACATCCCGGCCGGGCAAAGCGTGGGCATCGTCGGCGCGTCGGGCTCCGGCAAATCGACGCTGATCAGCCTGCTGCAGCGTCTGGACGACGTCAGCAGCGGCGCAATCCTCATCGACGGGCGCGACATTCGTTCGGTTAGCCAGGACAGCCTGCGTCGGCAGATTGCCGTGGTGCCCCAAGAGCCTGCCCTGTTCAACCGCAGCATTATGGAAAACATCGGCTACGGCTCGCCCCACGCCACGGAGGAGCAAATCATCGGTGCGGCGCGGCAAGCCTATTGCGACGCGTTCATCCGCGCGCTGCCCGAAGGCTATCGAACCCAGGTGGGCGAGCGCGGGGTGATGCTGTCGGGCGGTCAGCGCCAGCGACTGGGGCTTGCCCGTGCGTTCCTGAAAGATGCGCCGATCCTGATTCTCGACGAAGCCACTTCGGCGCTGGACTCCGATTCCGAGACCATCATCCAGAGGGCACTGACGGATCTGATGCGCGGCCGCACGGTGCTTGCGGTGGCGCATCGGCTGTCGACCGTCTCGAATTTCGACCGCGTTCTGGTGCTGGACGCCGGGCGTCTGATACAGGACGGCGCTCCGCGTGAGCTGCGCGAGGTCCCCGGTCAATTCCGCACGCTGTGGCAGCTACAAAGCATGAGCGTGCACAGCTGAACAGCTCTGCGCGCTCGCGATGCCTTTCATCCGCTGGCTCGCGGGTCGTCGCAACATGACGCGGCGAGCAGAATCCACAGAGCGTCACCCAAAGGAAAATCTCAACGATTCTCAGGAGTTTGAACAATGTCTGCCGAATCCGTTTTGGACTACTTGCGCGACCATTCCCTGATGCTGGCCACGGCCGAATCCTGCACCGCCGGGATGATCATGTCGTTGCTGGCCAAAGTGCCGGGCAGCGGTTCGCTGATTGAATGTGGCTACGTGGTCTATTCCCCGGAAGCCAAGCAGCGCCTGCTCAGCGTCAGCCCGGACACCATCGAGCGTTACAACCTGACCAGCGTGGAGGTGGCCGAAGAAATGGCCGCCGGCGCATTGCGTGACAGCCCTGCGACCGTCGCCGTGGCCACCACGGGCGTGTGCGGGCCCGACGACATGGACGGCATCCCGGCAGGTACGGTGTGCTTCGCCTGGGGCTTCGTTCACCAGGAACGGCTGCGTATTTTCACCCATCGTCATGTCTTCTCCGGCGACCGCGAGTCGGTGCAGCAGCAGGCCGCCGTCTATGCTTTGGAACAGGTTCCGGTGTTTCATCGACAGTTGGTGGAAACACGGCACTGAACCGGACCGTTCATCGCACCGTGAAGCGGTAGGGACAAACCTTCGTCAGCGCCATTGAGTCATCCATTAAGGATCCTCAATCGGAAAAGACTGCGATGCGAACATCACCTCTTCTTGTTCTGCTGGCCGTGCCTGCGGCGCTCCTGCTTCTCTCCGGGTGCGCCACACAAAGCCTGAATGAAAGCGAACGCAACCGGCTGGTGGGCAAAACGTTCGTCGTCACCGGCGCGTCCAGCGGTATCGGCCGAGGCGTCGCGTTGCAACTGGGCCGCAGCGGGGCCAACGTGGTCCTGGCTGCGCGCCGCACCAAGGCCCTTGAAAGCCTGGCCCGGGAGATTGTCGTTGCCGGCGGTACGCCCCTCGTCGTGACCACCGACATCTCCAGAACCGAAGACATGCAGCACTTGCTGAATGCCACGCTTGAGCGATTTGGCCGCATCGATGGCTGGATCAACAACGCCGCGGTCATGGCGACCGGGCGTTTCGAGGACATTCCCCTGGAAGACCATCAGCGCCTGCTCGACGTCAACCTGAAGGGCACGTTGACCGGCAGTTACCTGGCGATGCGTCAGTTCCGCAAACAGGGCGAGGGCGTGCTGATCAATGTCGCTTCCATCGACAGCGAAGTGCCGCATACCTATCAGGCCTCCTACTCAGCTTCCAAGGCCGGCGTGCTGAGTATGGGTCGTGTGCTGAACCAGGAACTGCGTTTGAACAAGGAGCGCGACATCCATGTCGTGACCGTGATGCCGTGGGCGATCGACACGCCCATCTGGGACCACGCCGCCAATTACACCGGCCACCAGCCGCAGATGCCCACCATGGACGGGCCGGAGAAACCGGTAAACGCCATCGTTCGCGCCACGCTGTACCCACGGCGGGAGATCACGGTGGGCTACAAGGCCAAGCTGGCGTACTGGAGCCATCGCCTGACCCCCGAAATCAGTGACCTTTTCTCGCGCCACGCCGTGCAGAAAGGCCAGGTCGACATGAACCCGCAGGTGCCACCGACCTCCGGCAACCTGCATACCCCCGTGGAGACCGGGCAAGGGGTTTCCGGCGGTATCCGCGAGCGGATGCGTGAGCAAAGTGAACACAGTGAGCAACCGCAAGCGCAGACAGGCGCTGCGCGATAACCCATGCACTTGGAGGGCGAGACCATGATCGACGATGCTAAAATCCGTGAACGTGCCTACGAGCTATGGGAGCTTGACGGGCGACCAGAAGGTGCCGAATACAGCCACTGGCTGCAGGCGCGCGAACAGCTTGAATCAGAAGCCCGCCAGCCTGCGGCGGCCAATACGCTCGACTCGGTTGGCGGCAGCACCGAGAGCGGGATCCCCGAGCTGCCGGTGGACCAGGGCACTCACGCGGAGCAGTGAGGCCGTAGCGTGCGCCGTGTCTCGCGGCGCACCCGGTTGAATTTTTCCGGCCTGCGGCGATCTTTCGATGGAGCAGTGTAGCGGCGCTGCTCCAGCGACCCACATTTTCCCGAGCAACCTCGCTGCATAGCCGGAGCACACCATGACATCACATCAACACTCGCCGAGCAGGGCGCTAAAGCGCGCGGTCACCGGGCCCATGCTCTTGCTGTTCATTCTGGGCGACGTGCTGGGTGCCGGGGTCTATGCGTTGGCCGGGACCATCGCGGGCCAGGTCGGTGGCGCGATCTGGGTGCCTCTGCTGATTGCGCTGTGCTTTGCCATGCTCACCGCAGGTTCATACGCGGAGCTTGTGACCAAATACCCTCACGCAGGCGCCTCGGCGGTGTTTGCGGGCAAGGCGTTCAAGTCGCCATTGATTTCATTTTTGATCGGGTTCTGCATGCTGGCTGCCGGTGTCACCAGTGCGGCCGGCCTGTCCCTGGCGTTCGCCGGCGACTACATGGCGCCGTTCATCCAGCTGCCTGCCCACGTTGTGGCGTTGATCTTTCTGGTCGTCATTGCGTTGCTCAACGCCCGGGGCATCAAGGAATCGTTGTCCGCAAATCTGGTGATGACGGTGATCGAGGTGTCGGGCCTGCTGCTGGTCATCGTCGCCGCCGTCTGGTTTTTCCAGACCGGTGAGGCGGATATTTCCCGAGCCGTGCAGTTCAAGGAGGGAATCAACCCCGCGTACGCCGTGTTGGGCGCGGCGCTGCTGGCGTTCTATTCGTTTGTCGGTTTCGAGACGTCGGCGAATATGGCCGAAGAGGTGCGCAACGTGCGCAAGGTGTATCCCCGTGCGCTGTTTGGCGCGCTGTTGATCGCCGGGGCGATTTACATGGGCGTCGGGGTTGCTGCGGCGGCGGTAATGCCAATCGACCAGCTGATGCATTCTTCGGCGCCGCTGCTGGAGGTGGTGAAGGCTTCGCACCTGGGTATTCCGCCACGGCTGTTCGCTTTTATCGCGTTAGTGGCAGTGGCCAACGGCGCGCTGCTGACCATGATCATGTCGAGCCGGCTGGCCTATGGCATGTCCCGCCAGGGCCTGCTGCCGCACGCGCTGTCGAAGGTGCTGCCTGAACGTCGCACACCCTGGGTGGCGATCGTCGCGACAACGGTGGTGGCGATCATTCTGACGCTGACCGGCTCCCTTGCTACGCTGGCGGAAACCGTTGTCCTGCTATTGCTGTTCGTGTTTATCAGCACCAACCTGGCAGTGTTGATTCTGCGTCGCGACCACGTCGAGGCCGATCATTTCAGAGTGCCGACCTGGGTGCCGGTGCTGGCGATCGTGTCTTGCCTGATTCTGCTCACACAGCAAAGCGCTGAAACCTGGCTGCGCGCAGGCGTGCTGATACTGGTGGGCGTGGCGTTGTATTACCTCGCGCGAGTGGATGGAACCCGGCCTGCTTTCAACACGCAGTTGGTGGAGGGTGAAGCCGAATAATCTCCGACCCCTGGGTAGTGGGTCGAACGGTGGCGCAATGCCGCCGTGCTGTTGCAAGGCTTGTGCGACGTTAAGGCGTGGTCCGCAGGCCCGGATAAGTGAAGTCACGGAAGCGCCACACGCCATCCTGCGCAGGGAGTTGCGCAAGACTTTGCATCTGAGCACCCCGTTTCAGCCTGAAGCCCAAGCCGACCATCGCCCCCGTAGAAGCACGCAATGAGCGGCACAGCGGTGGGCAGATTTTTGCGCACCGTTGCCTGCGTTATCTCCCTTGAACATGCCCCGGCTCCGGCTTGAGGGCCCGCAATCCTTTATCGCGCCGTAGCTGCGCGCTGGCTGGCACGTCCCTTGATAGCTCCGTGGTCCTTCGCACGCTCCCCATAGCGTTCGGACTTCTGTCACAGCGCACAAGGAACACGGGATGTTCGCACCGGCAAATAAAGCTCAATTCAGCCTCACCGTGAATGGTCAGGACACGCTGTTTCAGGTGCTGTCCTTCACCGGCCGCGAACGATTGAACCATCCATTCGAGTTCGAGCTGGAACTGGTCAGCGAAAACCCGTCGCTGGACCTTGAAAGCCTGTTGCACGCTCAGGTCTACCTACAGCTGTCTGCAGACGGTGGTGGCATTCACGGCCTGGCCTACAGCGTCGCCCAGGGAGAAGCCGGCAAACGCCTGACCCGTTATCGAATGAGCCTGCGTCCGCAGCTTGCTTACCTTGCACACCGAGTAAACCAGCGGATCTTCCAGCAGATGACAGTGGGGCAAATCATCAGCCGCGTGCCGGAGGAGCATGGCATCCTCGCGGGTGATTACCGGTTCCAGCTCGGCGCAGCCTACCCCGAGCGCGTGTAGTGCGTTCAGTACGACGAGTCCGACCTGCACTTCATCCAGCGTCTGTGCGAAGAGGAAGGCATTCACTTTCATTTTCAGCACAGCCCCGAAGGCCACTTGCTGGTGTTTGGCGATGACCAGACGGTGTTCCCGAAGCTCGCGCCGACGCTGTATCAGCAGGACACCGGACTGGTGGCGGACAGCGAGGTTATCAAGCGCTTCGGGCTGCGCCTCAATACGCGCACCAGCCGCACCACCCGGCGCGACTACGACTTCACCAAGCCGCGGTTCCAGCTGGAAAGCACCGCCGCAGGCACGGCCATTCCAGACCTGGAAGATTATGACTATCCCGGCCGCTTCGTTGACCGTGAGCGCGGTCGGCAGCTGGCCAACCGCGCCCTGGAACGCCACCGCAGCGACTTCCGGCTGGCCGAAGGCAGCGGCGATCAACCACGGTTGGTGAGCGGTCACTTCCTCGCACTGACCGGGCACGCCAACCCGGCATGGAATGACCTGTGGTTACTGACCGAAGTGGTACACGAAGGCAAACAGCCGCAGGTGCTTGAGGAGGTTGTCACAAGTGACGTTAGTGATCTGAAGTCTGATTTTCATCAGGGTTATCGCAACCGCTTCAGCGCAACCCCCTGGGACGTCCACTACCGCCCGCCGCTGGAACATCCAAAACCCAAAGTACTCGGCACCCAGAGCGCCATCGTGACAGGCCCCGAAGGCGAGGAGATCTACACCGATCAGCACGGCCGGGTGAAGGTGCAGTTTTTCTGGGACCGGGAAGGGCAGTCCGACGACAAAACCAGCTGCTGGATGCGCGTGGCGTCCAACTGGGCGAGCCAGAACCTGGGATCCATCAATCTGCCGCGGGTTGGCATGGAAGTGCTGATCACCTTTCTCGAAGGCGATCCCGACCAGCCGCTGATCACCGGTTGCCTGTACCACGGCGTCCATTTGCCACCGTACAAGTTGCCGGATTTCAAGACCCTGGCCACGGTCAAGAGTAAGGAATACAAAGGCAGCCGCGCCAACGAACTGCGAATCGATGACACCACCGGCGAAATCAGCATTGCGTTGCGCAGCGATCACGGCGCCAGTGCCATCAACCTCGGGTACCTGACCCACCCGCGACCGGCCGGCGGCCAGCCGCGAGGCGAAGGCTTCGAGTTGCGCACCGATCGTCATGGTGCCGTGCGGGCGGGCGCCGGCTTGTTGATCAGCACCGAACCGCGACCCAACGAATCGAAGCACCACAAGGATCTGCCTGAAACCGCCGAGCGTCTGGCCACCGCGGCGGACCAGCAAGATGGCTTCGCACTGCAGGCCAAAGCGCTGGAAGCTCAAGAAGCCGGTGATCAGGACGCCGTGGCCAAAGCGTTGCATGCACAACATCAGGGCGTGCTGGGCAGCGGCCTGGGGCATACCGGCAGCCATGAATTTCCCGAATTCGTCGAACCGCATCTGGTCCTCGCCAGCCCTGCAGGCATCGCGCTGACCACGCCGCGCTCCAGCCACATCGCCACGGGCGAACACCTGGCCCTGAGCAGCACGGGGCACACCAGCCTTTCAATCGGTAAACGCCTGTTGGCCAGCGCCAGCCAAGGCATGCGCCTGTTCGTGCAAAGCCTCGGCTGGCGTCTGGTGGCTGCCTCGGGCGACATCGATGTGCGCGCCCTGAAAGACAGCATCAACTTGCTGGCCAAGCTGAACATTACTGCCAACGCCGAGCGCATTACCCTGACTGCTAAAACCGAGCTTGTCATCCAGGGCGGAGGCAGCGCCACGACCTACAATGCGGCGGGCATCACCCACGTCACCACAGGCCCCTACACGGCTCACGCCGCCAACTTTGCCTACACCGGCGCGGCGAACCTGTCAGGTGTGTTTCCCGAGCCGCCAAAAGCGGGTGAGGGCGATCTTCAGTTGTTCAACCAGTACGCGGGGCTGCAAGGCATCCAGGGTGGTGGGTTTGAAGTGGTCGACGCGCTGGGCAAACGTCTGACGGGCGCCCTCGACAGCCAGGGTTTTGCTACCGTCGCCAGCGCTGCGCCGGGCCCTGCGCGGGTGCTCTTCGACAAAGACCCGGCCGACACCTGGACCCAGGGCAGCGTTATCGGCAAACCCGACTGGCCGCGCACGCCGGGCGGCCCCGCCGAGCCACCCGCGCCCTTGCTCAGTGAGGCGACCGAGCTTTTACCGAGCAAGAACTGGGACCCTGCGCAGTTTGCAATATCGACGCTGCAGGCCGAATCGCACGCGTTGCCAGCACTGGCGAGTGCGGCGGCACCCGCTGCCTCGGCCCTGCTAGGTCGTTTGATCAAAAGCGGATCTTTCCCGCGCCTGCCAGCGGTGGAGGTGCCTGAGGTGCTGCTTGAAGTGCCGGGGTTTTGGGCCGGGGAGTGGTTGTCGTGAGCGTGGGGTTGAGAGGATAAGGCACACGATGGATCTGTATGATCTAGAACTGCAAGACCCAGTCCTGGACGCACGGAACGCTTCCACTGGCTTGCGTCGGCTGATTGATACCTTGATAACTTACCGCCGTTCAAGCCTGGGCACCACGTGAATGACTTTAAAACGGTCAACAGGATCTAGGGGGGCGGCCCCCTCTGTTTCGCAAAAGAAATATCGACTGGGTCAGCAGCTACGGGTGGAGTAGTCGGGCAACATGAAATTGACGACCCTATACCGCAAGATAATCAGCAAAGAACCCTACAATGATCTGAGCATCTTTTTCTCAGGCTTTGAAAGTTTTGAGGAAGTACCGCTAATTTCCAGGCATCACCGATTGAAGCTGCTTAAGAAAAGAATGGAAAGCGAAAGCGTATCTGATTTCCTGATCGGGCTGGCGTTCTTCCTCTTGAACACTTTCCGAGCGCTTTCGTTGAATAAACCAGACAAGGAGATCTTCTTCGCCCTGAGCTTTACGGATTTTGACTTGGACGCAGAGCAACGGGTCTTGATGCCGAACATATTCGTATACCCAGCGCCGGCTTCAGTTGATTTCATGACAAAACTACAATCACGGCGAGCTAATCAAGCCTCGCTGGAGATGAGCGAGGTAAAAGCACATTTCTCCCGATGTAACATCGAACAGGCCTTCAACTTCTGTGAAAGTCGATTTTATGACTTCGCCAGCGGCGAAGACATAATAAGAATTTACGCAGTACCCAAAAAGCTGGGCGATGGGTAGAAGCTTGAGGAGGGCGTTTCCCGCTTCCGGAGGCCAGGGCTGGTCCTGGTCTGACGCACGGCATCTCATTTCCTAATGGTAAGCGGCGCCAGGAAAGGTTGGGCCAAGGTCCTCTCGCAATTCAGTCATGCGCTTGTTAACCAACCGGGCGCAGCCTAACCGACGGACCACTCACCTCAACCGAACCGTTGCCGCCCATTCATCTCTCACCAAAACGTCGTCGCCTGCGCCCTCGCTTTTTCGCCAATCACCGCAATAGCCTTCTCCACATCGCCCTCAGTCGTATAACGCCCCAAACTCAATCGCAAGCTGCTGCCCGCCTGAGCCTGGGTCAGGCCCAGCGCCAGCAGCACATGAGAAACGCTGCTGCTCGCCGAGTTGCACGCGGAGGTGGACGATACGGCCAGGTCACTGGCCAGGCTCGCGACGTTGAAGCCCGGGCGGTCGATGCACAGGTTGAGTGTGTGCGGGATGCGCTGTTGCGGATCGCCGTTGAGGCTGATGCCATCAAGGCCAAGCAAACCTTCGCGCAACTGCGCAGACAGCCGGTCGATGCGCGTGACTTCTTCGGCCATCTCGGCACTGGCCAGCGCGTAGGCCGCGCCCATGCCGACAATCTGGTGGGTGGCGAGGGTGCCTGAGCGATAACCCTGCTCGTGGCCGCCACCGTGCATTTGCGCTTCCAGGAGCGGCCGCGCGCGGTCGCCGACATACAGCGCGCCGATGCCTTTCGGGCCATAGGTTTTGTGTGCGGAAAAGGACATCAGGTCCACGGGCAGAGCGCCAAGGTCGATCACGACTTTCCCGGCACCCTGCGCGGCGTCGACGTGAAACAGGGCACCGTGCTCACGGACGATCTGCCCGATGGCCGCGATGTCAGTGACAGTGCCCAGTTCGTTGTTCACCAGCATCAGCGACACCAGCAGCGTGTCATCGCGCAGGGCCTGGCTGACGGCATCGGGATGGATCAGCCCGCGGTCGTCAGGTTCCAGCCAGGTGACCGGGCAACCGGCCAGTTCCAATTGACGAACCGTGTCGATGACCGCTTTGTGTTCAATGGTGCTGGTAATGAGGTGCCGACGCTCGGTGTGGTGCGGATTGAGCGCAAGGCCCTTGATGGCAAGGTTGTTTGATTCGGTGGCGCCGGAGGTCCAGACCAGGGCATCAGCATTGCAGCCCACCAGCTCTGCGACTTGCCGGCGAGCCAGCTCAACGGCTTGGCGTGCTTGATTACCGTAGGCGTGGGAGCTGGAGGCCGGGTTGCCAAAAGTGCCTTCCCGACCGAGGCAGGTGACCATCGCCTGAATGACGCGATCGTCGACCGGGGTGGTGGCTGCGTAATCGAAATAACAAGGAAGTGTTTTCATGAGTGTTCTGCGCTGTCCGTCGTGCAGAAAATACTACTAGCGTCCACGTGAAAAAAAATTGATTCCTCGCCGTTGTTTGTCCGGCCGTGCGAAATAATATTCCGCTAAAAAACGAAAGCGCGGAATTCTGTTCTCGCGTTAGTGCTTTTTGACTTATCTTTATCGCCTTAATGCATATGAGTCATCTGAGGCCCCGTACCGTCATGGACAAGTTTGACCAAGCCATCCTGAGCATTCTGCAGAACGACTGCACGCGTCCGATTGCTGAGATCGCGGACCGTGTAGGGCTGGGCAGCACGGCGTGCTGGCGCCGTGTACAGAAGCTCGAAGAGCAGGGCATGATTCGCGGCCGAGTGGCGTTGCTTGATGCAGGCCAGTTGAACGTCGCGGTGACGGTGTTCGCGGCGATTCGCACCAATCAGCACAATGCCCAGTGGCTCGGTCGGTTCCATGACCTGATCGCAACCTTGCCGGAGGTCGTCGAGTGTTATCGCATGGCGGGCGACACCGATTACATGCTGCGCATCGTCGTGCCGGACATCGCCGGTTATGACGCGGTGTACAAGAAGCTTATTCAGCTGTCGGGCATTACGGACATGAGCTCCAGCTTCGCGATGGAGCAGATCAAGTCCACCACCCAGCTACCGTTGACCTACACGGCCTGACCCGTCAGGTAACCATTAAACTGGCTGGTCTAATCTAGGCCAAAAAAAACAGCCATCAAAGGATGGCTGTTTTTTTGTGCGCTTACAGACTCACATGGGGATCACACGCGGGCTTTGTCGATCCACTCCATCGATGTGCGCCAGATGCAGATGCCCAGAAAGTACGCCGACATCGCCAGCCACACGAACAGCGTGACGGAAGCGTTGTACGGATGGTTCATGACCAGCAGAAAGCTGCAGAAGAACCAGACTGCGGTGACCGCAATGTTCAGCGGCATGAAGCGGCGGACGCGAAACGGGTGCAGGAACTTCATGCGCGTAACGGTCAGCAGCGCCAGGCAGATCACCGTGATGAGCGTGAGCCACGGGGCCGGTGAAAGGATGTACACGCACAGCGCTACCACGTTCCAGGCTGCAGGGAAGCCCTGAAAGTAGTTGTCCTTGCTTTTCATCTCGACGTTGCAGAAACAGAACAGCGACGACACCAGAATGATCGACGTGGTCAGCAGCAGGGTGTATTCCGGCAGCGGGATATAGCGATAGATGAACAGCGCGGGGATGAATACGTAGGTCAGGTAGTCGATGACGAGGTCCAGCACGGAGCCGTCGAAGTGCGGCAGGACCGACTGCACATTGAGCTTGCGCGCCAGTGAGCCATCGACACCGTCGACGATCAGGGCAAAGCCCAGCCAGAGCAGGCACGCCTTGGGTTGATTATCGAACAGAGCAATGGTTGCCAGGAAGGCGAGCACCACCCCGGTGGCGGTAAAACCATGGGCGCCCCAAGCCTTGAGCCAGGCCATGCGTTGAATTGGAATCATGAACGGTCCTTCCGGAAATAAGCGGGTTCGGTCGGGTACAGCCGCAGTCGACGGAACCAGAGGTGCATCTATCGACCGGGGATCGGTCGATAAGGTTCAGACGTAACCCCTACACGGTAGCAGGCGGCGCCGGCTTTCGTTACTCAAATGTGACGCGGCGCCATGGTACACGCCGGTGGCAGCGGTCATTGGTCGGCTGACTGACAAAGAAGGCAATATGCTGGCCCATGAAGCGCAGCGGCGAATGCAGAATCACCTGCTAATCAGTCAGTTAGCCAAGGAACCGCATGTCATTTCTCAGGACCGTATTGACGTTCTCTCTGCTCGCGTTAGTGACCAGTGAGGCCTTCGCCCGAGGCCCCAGCAAGAATGAGCGCGACCTCTGTACGTGGGGCGCGGGCATGGCCGGTACCGCCCAGCAATACAAACTGTCCGGTCTGACGCTGTACGGCGCGCGCAAGAAGATGCAGGCGCAGCATTTTGCCCAGCAGTGGATGCGCATGAGTGCATTGGGGATTACCGAGCAAACGTACGACAGCCCGTCGCGGCTGCGGCCGGAAAGCGTCAAACAGGTCTACTACGAGGGCTGCATCAAGCACGAGGTGGCCAGACGCTGATCCATCGCGCTGCGAACCGGGTGTTCGCAGCGCGACAGGTCCTCAAGGGCTGAGGATCAGTGCGGCGCGCGGGGAATGGTTTTCATCAGGTCGGCCGGGCTGATATGCCCGACCACCTGCACGCCGCTGCCAGGTTGCGGCAAGCCCAGGATGTGGCCTTTGATCTTGCCGATGACGTGCATCTCGCACGGCTTGCAATCGAACTTCAATGTCAGCACTTCGTCGCCATGTACCAACTGCATCGGCGCCACCTTGGTGCGCACGCCGGTCACGCCCTTGGCCTGTTTCGGGCACAGGTTGAAGGAGAACCGCAGGCAGTGCTTGGTGATCATCACCGGCACCTCCCCAGTTTCCTCGTGGGCTTCGTACGCTGCGTCGATCAGTTGCACGCCATGGCGATGATAGAAGTGCCGCGCTTTTTCGTTGTACACGTTGGCCAGAAACGACAGGTGCGCCTCGGGGTATACCGGGGGCGGGGACGTCTCCGGTTTGCGCGCGCCACGCGGGTGCGCCTGGATACGTGCCAGGGTCAGCGCTTCGATCACCTCACGGCGCAGGGCCTTGAGTTGCGAATTGGGGATGAAGAAGGCCTGCGGCGCGTCCAGCTCAATGGCGGTGGCGTGGTATTCGGTGGTGCCCAGCTGGCCGAGCAAGTCATGCAACTGCTCGAGCGCCTGATCCGGCTTGTTGGCAACGCCAAACGGGCCGTTCAACTGCACCCGGGTGCTGATGCCTTCCTCGCTGGTGGCGACCAGTTCCAGAGCGTCTTCACGCAGACGCGCAACCCACGACACACCGATCCGCCGCTCGGCAGAGGTCTTCTGCAGGGCCTGTTGCCAGTTGTGGTCCAGGTTGCGGCTGAGCGGGTGGTTGGGCCGCAACTGCAGGCCTTTGGGCATCTCATTGGGCTCGACGCGGTAGCGATAGCGTTTCTCGCCGTCTTCCTCGAACTCGCCCTTGGGCTCGGCGATGTTGGCGCGGAAACCCACCACCTCGCGCTTGACCAGCACATTGAGCCCGTCGCCGTTGGACAGCGGCTCATGGGTGACCACTTGCAAATCGCGCTTGCCGACTTTTTCGACCACGCCCACCAGCAGACCGGTGAAGGTCGGTGAGTCGAACGCGCCGATGTCGATCTTGCGGTCGCTGACAAAATAGTCGGTGCTTCCGCGGTGGAAGGTCTTGTCCGGGTCTGGCAGGAAGAAGTGCGCGGTGCGGCCGCTGGAGGCGCGGGCCAAGTCCGGGCGGTCTTCCAGAATGTCGTCCAGGCGCTGACGGTAGTAGGCCGTGATGTTCTTCACGTAGCCCATGTCCTTGTAGCGGCCTTCAATCTTGAACGAGCGCACGCCGGCGTCGACCAGTGCGCGCAAGTTGGCGCTCTGGTTGTTGTCCTTCATCGACAGCAGGTGCTTTTCATAGGCCACAACGCGACCCTGATCGTCCTTCAGGGTGTACGGCAAACGGCAGGCTTGTGAGCAATCGCCACGGTTGGCACTGCGGCCGGTCTGGGCATGGGAAATGTTGCACTGGCCCGAGAAGGCCACGCACAGCGCGCCATGGATGAAAAATTCGATGGCCGCGTCGGTTTCATCGGCGATGGCGCGGATTTCCTGAAGATTCAGCTCGCGGGCCAGCACCAGCTGCGAGAAGCCCGCCTGATCCAGAAAGCGGGCGCGTTCCAGTGTGCGGATGTCGGTCTGGGTACTGGCGTGCAGTTCGATGGGTGGAATGTCCAGCTCCATCACGCCGAGGTCCTGAACGATCAGCGCGTCGACACCCGCGTCGTACAACTGATGGATCAGCTTGCGCGCCGGCTCCAGCTCGTTGTCGTGAAGAATGGTGTTGATGGTGGTGAAGACGCGCGCATGGTAGCGGCGGGCGAATTCGACCAGCCCGGCGATTTCGCTGACTTCGTTGGCGGCGTTGTGGCGCGCGCCGAAGCTGGGGCCGCCGATATAGACGGCGTCAGCGCCATGCAGAATGGCCTCGCGGGCAATCGCCACGTCGCGGGCAGGGCTGAGCAATTCGAGGTGATGTTTGGGCAGAGACATATTTTTTTAGTCGGCACGGTCACGGTCAAGGCGCGCATTGTAGCGGCGAAACGCCTGACCGGCACCCGTCTGCTGCCCGATGGCGTCAGCGCGTTGGATGCCGACGCCCGATTACCGCGTGATCAGGCCTTGGCGGCCATCGCGGTCACTTCAACGCGCATGCCTGCCACGCCCAGTGCCGCTACGCCGACGGCGGCACGCACCGGCCAGGGCTTGGCGAAAAAGCGCTGATAAACCTCGTTGAAGGCGGCACGATCGGCCATGTCGGTAAGGTAGATGGTCAGGTGCAACACGCGATCCATGGAACTGCCCGCACGCTCCAGGGCGGCCTTCAGGGCCTGCAGCGTGCATTCGCTTTGTTCGACGATGCCGCCCAGCTCCAGACTGCCGTCGGCGCGCGTGGGAATCTGCGTGGAAACCAGTAGGCCGCCGAAACCGGCAACGTCCGAGGAAATGGAGTCGACGTCAGGATCGGGCGTGAAAGTGATGTCGTGGTTTGCCATGGTGATCTCTCTTCAACGAAATGGGGTGAACGGGCCGTTCGAGGGCCGTCGCACATGATGGCGGACTCGGAAGGGAAAAGGCAGGCTTGACGGTAGGCGAGGTCCTGACAATGGCGCAAAGCCAGCGCAGTGGACGTCGCGCCATTGTGTGGCCGTAAGCCAAAAAGCAAGCCGCCCCCACGTTATCTCTGACGTGGAGGCGGCTCCGGGGGGGGTGTCAAATCGGCGGATTCAACGGGGTTAAAGCTAGCAGCGGACCCTATCGTTAGCGAGCTAACTTTCTGCAAAACACTGTTCCCGATTCGGAAAGAATCCGCCGAAGACCCCAGCGATAACCGCCAATCACATCCTTGCCAAAAAAATCCGAACTCCTCGCGAAGGCTCAAAGTCCACCTTTAACGCTGACCACTTTGCGTTGAAAACTCTAAGGAGAGCGACATGACTGATTACCCGAAACCACCTTTCAAGCCTCAGCAGCAGCCGGTTCCCGGCGATCAGAGCAGAATGGAGCCATACCCCGACTGCGGCGAAACCAGCTACAAGGGCTCGGGCCGCATGAGCAACAAGATTGCACTGATCACCGGTGGTGACAGCGGCATTGGCCGTGCCGTGGCCATTGCCTTTGCCCGTGAAGGGGCAGACGTCGCGATCTCGTACCTCGATGAGCATGAAGACGCGAAAGAAACTGCCCGTTGGGTGGAAGAGGCAGGCCGTCAGTGCCTGCTGCTGCCGGGCGATCTGACCGCTAAAGCTCAATGCGAGGCTATTGTCGCCGAGACTGTGAAGAAATTCGGCCGCATCGATGTGCTGGTCAACAACGCAGCCTTCCAGATGACCCATGAAACGCTGGAGGAAATCCCGGACGAGGAGTGGGTGAAGACTTTCGATCTGAACATCACGGCCATGTTCAGAATCTGCAAGGCGGCATTGCCGTCGATGGCGGCGGGCAGTTCGATCATCAACACCAGCTCGGTCAATTCCGATTCACCCAAGCCCACCTTGCTGGCGTATGCGACCACCAAGGGCGCGATCGCCAACTTCACCGCAGGCCTGGCCCAGTTGCTGGGTGATCGCGGCATTCGGGTCAACAGCGTCGCGCCAGGCCCGATCTGGACGCCGCTGATTGTCTCGACCATGCCGGAAGAGCAGGTCAAAACGTTTGGTGAAGAAACCCCTCTGGGTCGTCCCGGCCAACCTGTGGAAGTCGCTCCAATCTACGTGCTGCTGGCGTCCGACGAAGGCAGCTACATTTCGGGCGCTCGTTACGCGGTGACGGGCGGCAAGCCGATCCTCTGAATCCTTCGAGGGCTGCATAGCAAAAGGGGCTGCACATGCAGCCCCTTTTTTTGTCGAGTGTCCGTCAGATTCACGTGCCTTTGACGGTACTTTTGAGGTCGTCAGCCATGTTGACGCCGGCGTCCGAGACCGTTTCCCACGCCTCGCTCACCGTGGACTTGGCCTTTTGTGCCATGTCATCGCTGGCTTTGCCGAAAACCTTATTCTCTTTCTCGGTGCTCGGCAATGCCGCACCCAGGGCAGCGCCGAGGGCGATGCCCATGGCCGCCAGCGCCAGCGGTTGCTCGCGGAGCATGTACTGGAAACTGCCCTGCAGGTTACGGCTTTGACGCAGCAGCGCGTCTTGCGCAGAACCGGCCGATGACGACAGTTTGTCTTTCATCGCGGAGGTGTGGGCGCCTGCTTGCTGTTTGAAATCGCCAAGGGTCTGGCTGGCGGATTCGCCGAACTGACTGACTTTGTCACTGGCGTGATGCCCCGACTCCCGGGCATGGGCGCTGGCGCCGCTGAACGCTTCGGTGACGCTGTGGGCTGCGCCGCTGAACCTGTCTGCCAGGTCGCCAAACATGGAAGAGCCGCTGCTGCCAGTGCTGTAGCCGGGCTTCTGATTCTGTCCGAGCATCAGCCAAGCAACGCCCACGGTGGTGAGCAGGGCAGGCATCGGGTTGTTTTTGATCGAGGTCCCGAGGTTGCCGAAAAACTCACCACCG
This sequence comes from Pseudomonas sp. ME-P-057, assembly GCF_030208975.1. Taxonomy (NCBI): domain Bacteria; kingdom Pseudomonadati; phylum Pseudomonadota; class Gammaproteobacteria; order Pseudomonadales; family Pseudomonadaceae; genus Pseudomonas; species Pseudomonas sp. ME-P-057. Next base: position 62,104 of record NZ_JARVSX010000046.1, on the reverse strand, counting down.
TTTTCCTTGGTGAAGGCCAGCGCCTGATCGATCAATTGCCCCGGAGACAGTTTGTTTTCCAGTGCATCGACGATGTTCTCGATGTTGGCCCGTCGCGCGTCGATGTTGCGCTCGATTGCGTCCGGGCTGTCGCCGGCCACGCGTTCGCCGCGGTCACGGCCGAATTCATCGTCGGTGGCAAAGCTGCTTTCGATGCTCATGAGACTTTCCTCTGGATGGCGTCTTTGTCCTTATGAAGCGAATTCATGGTGCGCTCCGGGGCGAGGTGCGTGGCTTCCAGGTGTTTCTTCCCGGACTGAACCATCACAAAGCCGACGATCATGGCGATCACGCCGACGATCAACGCGGCCAGCCACGGCGCCATGACCATTGCCAAGGCGTAAACGGCGGCCAAGAGCAAAATGACCAGGCCTGCGAGCATGACCACCATGCCACCGGCCAGCGCAGCGGCGGCCGCTTTGGCGGTGGCCACGGAACTGCGAATTTCGGCCTTGGCCAGCGCCAGCTCTTCGCTGATCAGCGCCGGGACCTCGTGGGTCAGCTGACGGATCAGGCTGAGCACCGAGGTGTCGCTGTCACCGTTGCCACGTGGCGGAAGCTCTGAATTGATCGACATTAGAATTCTCCTCGGGGTGCGGGCTTGTCAGGCGCTGGCGAAATCGGCGATGACGGGGCGGTCGATGCCGGGCTGTTCGCAGTGCCGGGGTCGGAGTTGAAGCTGCCCAGCTCGGCGCCGGACTGCTGGATGCCTACACCATCGTCAAGGTCGGTGGTGGCGGAACCGTGGGCGGTGGGGTCATGGGGAGCCAGCGGGTCGGGCGTCTGGATGGGCGCGCCGCGCGGCGCATCCGCGCTGTAGGGATGCTGGGATTTCAGGGCGTCGCCTTCACGGTTGCTTCCGTCCGTTCCTGCACTGAACCCGCCGTCGCGTTCGCCTGCCGGGTATTGCGGACTGGCCCCCGAGGTGGACGAGGCATCCGTAGCAGAAGCGCTCAGGTCTGAGCTACTGGCGCGCAGGAATCGCGACAACCCGAAGCCCACCGCCACGCTGCCGGTGACGAACAGTGCCGGGTTCTCGCGGGCGAGCCGACCGGCCTGCTGCAGCATTTCTTCTGCACTTTTGCCACGCATGCTGGAGGCGAAGGCGCTCAAGCTCTCGGCGATGTCGCTGATGTAATGAGAGATGCCCAGCGTGTCCTTTTCCTGCAGGTCTTCTGCCGCGGCGCTTGCGGTTTTCGCCAGGTTCTCGAGCTGATCGGCCGCGCTGTCACGGTACTGCCCGAGCTGTTCGGTGCCATGTTCGCGTGCGCTTTCAAGCACATGCTTCGCGTCGTCTTGCAAGGTGTGCAGCGCCTCTCCTGGAGACGCGGGGCGCGCTTGAGCGCCTGCGGTGTCTTCACTGAATGTGGGCATTTGATCATCATCCTTAACCGAAACGGGATATAGGCAGCATCCGATCACGGGCGCGCCTGCTCAATTCACGCAGCAGAGATCCTGCACGCTTATAAAGTTGAGCAACGCTGCGATGACCGAGTTCGGGGTTGAGGACGAACGGTCGAGCGCTTTGTCAGATGTCCGGCCGCTGAGCTTTTCAGGCCATCCGAATGAACGCTTGATGGTCCGGATGAGGGGATAACGGAGGGAAGTAATGACCTGGATACGCGATGCGAACCGCGTATCCAGAGGGAAGAGCAATCAGCCTTTGCTGTGCTCGTCAGACGTCGGCGGGTTGGCAACGCCGCGTGGCCCGGCGATGCCCCAGATGACCAGGCCCACCACCGGGAAGATCAGAATCAACACGGTCCAGCCCAGCTTGGCGCCGGAGGATTTGGTGCTGCGCCATACGCTGGCGATGGCCCAGAGATCGACGAGCAGGATGATGATCGCCACGGCGGTCGAGAATACGCTTTCCATCTTCTGTACCTCCTGACTGGGGTTACATTGCAGGGACGCCGGTCACCGCTTCAGGTTCGACGACAGGGATTTCGGGACGGCCCGGGGTCAGGATGACCTTGCGGCAATCTTCCTGTTTCTTGTCGAAGATCTTGTAGCCGTCGGCAGCCTGCTCAAGGGACATGCGGTGGCTGATGATGGCCTCGGGGGCCAGGCGACCGGCTTCGATGTGTTCGAGCAATTCCGGCAGGAAGCGCTGAACGTGAGTCTGGCCCATCTTGAACGTCAGGCCCTTGTCGAAGGCATCGCCAAACAGGAAGCCATGAATGAAGCCCGCGTACACGCCAGGCACGCTGACCACGCCGCCACGACGGACGGCCGCGATGCACTGTCGCAACGCCTTGCCGCTGCTGCCTTCCATTTTCAGGTTGGTCAGGATGGTTTCGGTGGTGCTGCCCTTGGCTTCGAAACCCACCGCATCGACCACGCCGTCCACGCCGCGCATGCCTTTGGTCTGGCGGATGATGGTATCGGCCGGGTCATCGTCTTCGTCGAAGTTGATCGGGATCACGCCATAAGTCGCCTGAGCGTAGGCCAGCCGGTACGGATGGTGGTCGACCATGAATATCTGCTCGGCGCCGAGCATTCTGGCGACCGCAGCGCTCATCAGCCCGACCGGGCCTGCCCCGTAGATGGCAATGCTTGAGCCTTTGCCGATCCCGGTATTGAGCACGGCCTGATAGCCGGTGGGCAGGATGTCAGAGAGGAACAGCACTTTCTCGTCAGACAGGGTGCCGGGCACCTTGAACGGGCCGGTATTGGCCTTCGGTACGCGCACCAGTTCGGCCTGACCGCCGGGGATGCCGCCATAAAGGTGACTGAAACCGAAAAGCGCCGCTCCCGGTGGAATGGCCTTTTTGTTCATGATGGCGCCGCGACCGGTGTTGGTGGTTTCACAGGCGGCATACAGGTCGATGTTGCAGAAGAAGCACTCACCGCAAGCGATCACGAAGGGGATCACTACGCGGTCGCCGCGCTGAACCTTGGTCACTGCCGAACCGGTTTCTTCGACGATACCCATGAATTCGTGGCCGAAGATGTCACCGTGCTCGACGGTCGGAATTTTGCCACGGTAGAGGTGCAGGTCGGAGCCACAGATGGCCGTGGCGGTGACGCGCAGAATGATGTCGTCGGGCTGCTCCAGTACCGGATCGGGGACGGTGTCCACTTTCACGTTGTGGGCGCCGTGATAGGTGAGTGCTCTCATTGGGATTCTCCGCGAGTGAAAAAATCAGATGTCTGAATAGCGGAGCGGCAAGCGAGGCGTTTAGTTCATGACTTTGCATGGATGGGGGATTAGCGGTGTGCGTGACGCGAGCAAAAACAACGTCGCCGGAGGCATCTTTGTTCGGAGCCAAGAACTTCCCGGCTGAAGCCGGTCCCACGAATCGCTGGGCCAAACCTGTGCGATCGGCTGAAGCCGGTCCTACGAATCGCGTAGGCCAAACCAGTGAGATCGGCTTTAGCCCGTCACAGGAATCGCTGGGCAACCTGTGGGACCGGCTTTAGCCGGGAAGGGGCCAGACCGTTCACCTCAACCCTGAGGCGGACGCCCGTGCAGCCCCCCAAATCACCCCCGGCAAAGCCAGCCTCACACCTGCATGGCGAGTCCGAGACCTCAGCCCTTGGTCTTGGTCGGATCCGCGGCTCGCGGATAGGTGCGCTCTTCCTGAATGGTGCCGTCCTCCTTGTGGATCTTCAGCGAGGCCGTTTTACCGTCCAGGTACTCAGTGGCCAGGCTGACGATTTCCGCCTTGGTGCCCGCCGTCTTGGAGGCGCGCGCCGCGCCTTCCTTGGTCAGTGCCCAGCCGTTGTCGGTCTTGGTGATGTGGTAGTTGTCCATGGTTTCCTCCAGTTGATGAAATCATTTGAGGCCGACACGCTTGCGCATCTCGGCCGTGATGGTCTGTCGGGTCTTGGTCAGATCGGCCCAAGGGTCTTCGTCCAGTTCGGCGAGCCGCTGATGTACGTTGTGAATGTTCCAGGCATTCGCGCCTTTGATCTCCAGCAGTTCCTCGCGGTTAATCGGCACCGACACCGGCAAGCCTTCGCGTGTACGGACCGAATACGCGCTGATCGTCGTCGCGCCCAAGCCGTTGCGCAGGTAATCGATGAAAATCCGCCCCACGCGATTCTTCGGCCCGGACACCGCGGAAAACCGGTCCGGCAGCAGCTTGGCGATGTGCTTGACGATGGCGTGGCTGAAATCCTTCACCGCGTCCCAGTCAGCCTTGGGCGTCAACGGCACCACCACATGAATGCCCTTGCCGCCGCTGGTTTTCAAAAACGAGGTCAGCCCCAGCTCATCCAGCACGGCTAGGGTCAGCTGCGTGGCCTCCACCATACTTTTCCAGGGCAGGACCGGGTCCGGGTCGAGGTCGAGGATGAACCGGTCCGGACGCTCGAGATCTTGGGCGACGCCGTTCCAGGTGTGCAGCTCCATGGCGCTCATCTGCACCGCGCCGACCAGCGCTTCGATGTTGTTGATCAGCATCACCGGGTGGCCGGTGTATTCCTTTCCCATGGTCTCGATGCCCGGAATGGCGAGGCGATCAGCGTTCTTCTGGAAAAACAACTCGCCGCCAATGCCTTCGGGGGCGCGGACCAACGCCACGGGCCGTTGGGCCAGCTGCGGCAGAAGCCACTCGGAAATGCGGATGTAGTAATCAGCGAGGTCGCGTTTGGTTGCGCCGGTGGTGGGGTCGATGACCCGCTCGGGATGGGTCAGGCGGATCTTGCCGCTGGTCACCGCCGGTTGCGCAGGCTTGGCTGCGGCCTTGGCTTTGGCAGCTTTCGGTGACCCTGTCGTGTCAGCCTTGGCGGATTTTGCAGCTTTGGCGGGTTTAGCCGCCTTGGCTGGCTTGGCAGGCTTCGGCGATGCAGCAGTCTCAGCCTCAGCTTCAGCGCTTTCGCCGGCAGTGGGGGCCGGGGCAGGGAGCTCCTCGGTGATCGACTCGGCAGGCTTGTCGTTGCGCAACCCGTGGAACACGGCGTGCCGGACTGATCCCTCTTTGGTGATCTCGGCAAAGGCGACCTCTGCCAACAGGACCGGCTTAAGCCAGTGCACACCCTTGGCCTCAAAGCCGGTGGGCGGATTGACTACCGCAGCCTGCTTGGCCTGCAATGGCGTCAACTGATCGAAGATGGTCCCCAGGGTCGCCTCGTTGAACCCGGTGCCTACCTTGCCCGCGTAGCGCAACTCGCCGCTGTCGGCATCGTGCAGCCCCAGCAGCAGCGCGCCGAATTTGCTTCGTGCGCCTTTGGGATCGGTGTAGCCCACCACCACGAACTCCTGACGACGCTTGCACTTGAGTTTGATCCAGTCACCGCTGCGGCGTGACACGTACGGGCTGCCCGTTCGCTTGCCAATCAGCCCCTCCATCTGCATCTGGCAGGCACTGTTGAGCAGGGCGTCGGGCACTTCGTCGAAGTCTTGCGAATAACGCAGGACTTCGTCCTCGCTGCGCTCGAGCACCGTCGCCAGGGCGGTGCGGCGCTGCTCGACCGGCACTTCGCGAAGGTCCATGCCGTTGAGAAAGGGCATGTCAAAAAGGTAATAGACGATGTTGCCGCTGCGGCCCGCTTCGAAGGCATTTTGCAGGGCCTGAAAGTCCGGCACGCCTTGTTCGTTGGCCACCACCATTTCGCCGTCAAGCCAGGCTGATTCCAGTCCCAGCGCTGCGATGGCTTCGGCCTGGCGGGGCAGTTTGTGGGTCCAGTCATGGCCATTTCGGGTGAACAGCTCGACGTCACCATCCGCGACCCGCGCCATGACCCGGTAACCGTCGAACTTGATCTCGTAACGCCAGTCGCCCTCGGGGGCCGAGTCCACCAGCGTGGCCAGCTCAGGCTTGAGCAGTGCGGGCAGTTCACCCGGCGCGGCGCCTGACAGCTGTGCCTTGGCAGGCTTCTTGCGCGTAGCCGGAACGCTCTCGACGGGTTTGGGAGCGGCGGCTTTCCCTCCGCGTTTTTTAGGGATCAGCGTCCGGTCACTGAGCACACTGTCCGGCAGCGCTTTGACGACGTCGTAGTCGGCTTCCGGGCGGGCCGATTCGTCTTGATGCTTGATCAGGAACCATTGCTCCTGCTTGCCGGGAATATGGGTTTTGACCAGGTTCCAGACGCCGCCAAGCTTTTCGCCCTGCAGCTCAAATTTGAGTTTGCCTTTAGCGTAGGCCTCGGCAGGATCGGAGAGCGGCGTCCACACCCCACGGTCCCAGACGATGACATCACCTGCACCGTAATGCCCTTCGGGGATGTGACCTTCAAAGCTGGCGTAATCGAGGGGATGGTCCTCTACGTGAACAGCCAGGCGTTTGATCTTCGGGTCCAGCGACGGACCTTTGGGCACGGCCCAGCTCTTGAGCGTGCCGTCGATTTCGAGGCGGAAATCGTAATGCAGGCGGGTTGCGTCATGCTTTTGGATACAGAACTGCAGGGCATGCGACTGGCCGCGCTTTTTGGCGGCCGTGCGCTTGGGTTTTGCGCTGCCTGACGGCTCGGGCGTCGCGTCGAAATCGCGCTTGCGGTTGTACTCGTCGAGTCCGGCACTCATGACATTCTCTCCCTTTACCTAACGCTGCTCGGTGGCCTCCGCCAGCATCGCCAACGTCTGCTCCATCTCGACAATGGAGGCCTCAAGTGTCACGAAGCCTTGAGCGATGCTTTGCGAATTGTCGACGGTCTGGTGCCCGGCAAGCTCGGGTACCTCGCTGAGTTCCAGACGGGCAAGTGCCTCGACACAGGCCCGCAGTGTGTCCAGCTGATTGAGCACGATTGCCATCTGATTGCGTATCGCATCGCTCATGTCCGGCTCCTGCTTGTGGTGCAACGATCGGGCTATGAATCAGGCCCGCATTTTTATGGCATCAGACACAAAAAAGGCAGAGCTTTCACCCTGCCTTCATCAACTAAACCGGGTACTAATCCTTAAAAGGATTAATCGGCTTACTTGGCAGCGTCGCCGCCGTGAGCCTTGGCCAGTTCTTTAGCGTGAACCAGGTGCTCTTTCAACTTGGGCAGCATCTGAGTTGCGAAGGCTTTCAGCTCTGGATCTTTGCCATCAGTGGATTCTTTCTCGAACAGTTTGATGGTCTGCTCATGGGCAACAACCTGGTTATTGGCATAGGCCTGGTCAAACGACTTGGCGCTGCGCAGCTCCAGAATCATCGACTTGGCTTTGTCCACCAGCATCGCATTGTCGGACACCTCCAGCTTCTTGGTGTCAGCAATGCCTTTGAGCTTGGTGTTTGCCTCGGTGTGAGCCTGGATCATCATCGCAGCGAAAGTTTTAACGTCGGCAGCGGTGCCTTTCTCTTGCGCCAGCTTGCCGGCTTCAACTTCAGCAACGCCCTTGGCAGAAGCGTCTTCCACGAAGTCATCGTTATCCTGCGCAGCGAATACGCCCTGGCTGCCCACAGCCATCAACAGAGCCAGTGCGGAAGTCTTGAATAGTTTGTTCATCGTGAAGTTCCTCTTCAGTGTATTGATTCGTAGGAGCCGCTTTAAGCGCCCGTATTCTTTCCGACGAGGCCATTTGTAAAACGTTCAGCGAATTTTTAAACAGATCGCCCGGATGGATTCGTCGACGGGTTAACCGGATATCAAGAGCATCTTGATACGGCCGATTAGTGCAGTTGCAGATCCACTTGCGACTCGAACCACTCGCGGTAGGGAGTATTAACTGCCTTGTATCGATTGAAGTCTGGTGAGCCGTCCGTCCACCAGACCGGACCGCGCTCGCCAAGGGCGATTTTCGCTGCATTCACCTCGGCGCGGGCGGCTTTGAGGGCCGATGCATCGTCCTGCCGCTTCGCCGCTTTGACCGCCTGACGCGCTGCCATCAAGTTGTTGACCCAGCGCTGGCGTTCATTTTCATCCAGCGCTGGATTGCTGCAGCGCCACAGCTGACCCTTGACGACGAAGTAACGCCCGTCTGGCGTCGATGGGTATCTCACCGTGTGCGCGTGACCGTCAGCACAACGGCGGCGATGCGGTCAGCCTGCTGATAGGTCTCGGTTTCCAGCTCTTCACCGAACACGTCCGGGTCCATCTCGCGGTAGGACCAGGCTAGATCGGGCCGGTCGATCAACCCTCGAGCCTGTTGCAGAAAGACATCTTCGCCGTCGATGGAAGGCGCGCCGGTGTACAACAGCACGCTGCCGCCTGGCGCCAGTCGCTCAATGGCCTGCCCGAGAATGCGCACCGACAGTTCCGAGCCCAGATGCTCGCCGCCATGGCGGTACGCGCGCTCCTGGGTGTCTTTCATGTAGGGCGGATTGGCGACGATCAGGTCGAATTCGCCCGTGGTGCCTGCCAGGATGTCGCTGTGATAGGCAACCACGTTATCGGCCTTGGCGAGAGACGCGTTGACGGCGGTAAACCGCAAGGCAGTCGGGTTGATGTCCACCGCGAGTACGTGTGCATCGCGACGGGCCCGGCCAATCAGAATCGCGCCGACGCCACTGCCGCAGCCGATGTCGACGGCGGTGCGGATCGGGTGTGTGGACGTGCGCAAATGGTCTTCAATCGCCTGGGCGAAGCGGTAGGTGTCGGGGCCGAAGAACACCGAGTCATGCGCCACCGTGGGGAAGGCGGAGTGGACGAACAACAGATCGTCAAGGCTTGACCAGCGCACTTCGCTGACCCACATGCCAGCGTGGGCGCGGAGGATACCGCTGGCGAGCAGGGTTTCCAGTTCGGTTTCATCGAGCAGGCCGGTTTCGAAGGGCCGGCTCCAGCCGAACACATCGCGCAGCGTGCGGGCTACCCGATTTTCATCCCGCGCGTTAACCCGCTGGTGAGTCAGCGGCGTAACCGTGACGAAACGATAATCCTCGGCCTGCAAATGCTGACCCAGTTGCAGCAGCGCGAGGTCGTGGCTCTCATCGGTCAGTTCCGGGGCGTCGAGTTCAGTGTCGATTTGCGGCTCTAGTACGTTCTGCTGATTCATCGGGTCAGGCTTCCTTGCGCCAGTTGGCGGGCGTAGATCCGGGTGGCGGCAAGGCCTTCGGGCGTCGGGTGTGAATCGGGTGCGATCAACCGGACCAGTTCAGCGAACGGCAGGGCAGGCGAGGCGTCTGGTCGGCCGGTGTCGGTGGATGCCACGTGGCGGCGGCGAAAGCGCGTACGGAAAGGATTGTTTTGGCCCGGCGCTTGCCAGTCGCCCGCGATCCAGTCCTTGAGCAACTGCATTTCGTAGCCGCTGAAAACGCCAAACATCACGGCGCCCGGCCCGTCGATCAGCTGCCAGAAACGGCTGTCCTGAGGGTCCTGATTGCGCTTGATCCAGCCTCGGTCTTCCAGAGCAGTCAACAGCTGGCGGCTTTGGCCCGGCGTGGCCAGCCAGTCGTTGATGGTGCGGCCTTCGAGGCGGCAGTAGTCCGAATGCATGTGTTGACCAAAGGTGCTCTTGGTCTCCAGCATCGACACCACTTCTTCTTCCAGATCAAACGCTCGAACGATGTCGGTCGAACCCAGGCCCAAGTCGTTGAGCAGGTAACCCGCCTGCAGGCGCTGCAGGAATTCGCCTTTGCTGTCGTCGTTGGGCAGCAAGTCCAGCACAGCCTGCACGGCCTTGTGGGCATGGCCCGAACTGGCGTTATCAATGGTGACGTGCAGGGTGAAGTAATAAGGGTCGATGCCCAGCTCGCTCAGCTCGAACGAGGTGATCAGCAAGTGCAGCGGCAGTTGCTCGTAGCCCAGGTTGTAGCCCAGCACCTCGGGCAGAAACTCATCGCTCAGATGACCAAGGCCCAGTTGAATCGCACCCTGCAAGTACAACGCATCGTCCAGCGCAGCGATGGGTGCGCAGTCGTGTTCGGTGAGCAGGTTGCGGTACAGCACCACGTGGTTGAGTGCAGGTTCGCCGTCACCCAACTCTTCAAGATAAGTGCGAATCAGGCCGTGATAGCGCCAGTCATCGGCGTGCTTCACAGTGCCGTAGAGCCAGGCGCCATCGACCAGCTTGCTCGGCGCAACGCTCTGCAGAAAGTACAGGGCATGGGCTTTGTTGGTGAAGAATTTGCGAGGGCCGCCTGCGCGGCGCTCTTCCAGATACACGCGGTAGCGCTCGGCTACCGAGTGGCTGTTGCTCGCCACCCATCCGGACAGGTCGGCCAAGTCAGCAGGCAGGTTCGACGGAAGCTTTTTCGCGATCTCCAGTTGCTCATGGAGAAAGTCACGCACGTTGTCCTGCTCGCCTTCAACCTGTCCACGCAACAGACGGGAGTACAGCGAGTAGTGGGCGCCGGTGGATACATGCGCCGTGGCAGAACGCTCGGAAAGTAGCTGTAAAGAGGTCATGGATAGCCTGCTGACTTTTCTTGATATGTATGTCAGAGGGAGCCGCTTCCCGAAAATTCAAAAGAGTTGCAGTGCAGTCGATGATCGACACCTGTTGCCGATGAAAGGCGAAGTTAGTGCTGAGTGTGAGTACGCCCGACGGGGTTGGGGCTCGCGTTCCTGCGAGAGGGAGGGTCAGGCGCATGAATGGCGCAGGTTGATTGAGGTTCGCGGGCAAGCGCGCTCCTACACCGATATGCGGTGTGGGTGGCACCAACTTAGTGGGACCGGCTTCAGCCGGGAAGACGCCGGTATGTGCGCCCTCCTATTAGAAGGATGTCGCACAACTGCCAGACAAAAAAACGGCCTCCATTGCGGAGGCCGTCTGGGTTCACAGCGGTTTATCAGACCACAAGGTCAGTGGCATGCAGCTCCTTGACGCCCACCAGCTGGATCTCGAAGTCAGGGGTCGCATCGGTGTTGACGCTGCCGTAGAGAATCCCGTCGGCGAAACGCAGCTGACCGGTCGCATCGTTGCTGTCAAAGGCGTTGTTGCCGATGAAGGTGAAGTGGTCCATGCCCGGGGTCTGCGGATTGGCGTCCAGGCCGCTGAAGTCGAGCACGTCACCTTCGGCGGTCTTGAAGCCATTGATCACGTCGCGCAATACGCCCACACCCATGTCCGCAACGGAATTGAACACATAAGTGTCGGCTCCGGTGCCGCCGGTCAGCGTGTCAGTGCCCAGACCACCGATCAGACGGTCATTGCCTGAACCACCCACCAGCGTGTCATTGCCCGCGCCGCCGTTGAGCACGTTGGCGCCGCTGTTGCCGGTCAGGGTGTCACCAAAGGCACTGCCGATCAGGTTTTCGATGCTCTTGAGCGAATCCAGCCCCGAGCCCAGCGTGTTCTGCTGCGCCGAGGTCGACAGCGTCACGGTGATCCCCGACTGAGCGCCGCTGTAGGAGACCGTGTCGTTACCGTCACGTCCATCCAGCACGTTGTTGCCGATGCCGGCGAACAGCACGTTGTCCAGCGCGTTGCCGATACCGTTGGCCGCATCGCTGCTGTCCAGGTACAGGTTCTCGACGTTGCTGCCCAGGGTGAAGGTCGCCAGGGTGCTGTGCACGCTGTCGATGCCGCCAGAGATACGATCGGCATTGGTTTCGATCACGCTGTCGCCGCTGTTGTCGACGTAGTAGGTGTCGTTGCCGTTGCCGCCGCTCATGCTGTCGGCCCCGCCTGCGCCGTTGATCACGTTGGCTGCCGCGTTACCGGTGATGAAGTTGCGCAGGTCGTTGCCGTTGCCGTCGATGGCGGAAACGCCCGTCAGTACCAGGTTCTCCAGATTCGCGCCGAGGGTCCAGCTGACCGACGCCTGCACGGTGTCGATCTGCGAAGGGGAGTCGCTGGATTCGGTGACGCTGTCAAAGGCGTTGTCGACGATATAGATGTCGTTGCCGTCGCCACCGCTCATGGTGTCGGCCCCGAGGTCGCCGTCCAGCGTGTCGTTGCCTGCCGAGCCGATCAGGGTGTCGTCCTGGTCAGTACCGAAGATCATGCCACCTTCGTTCTGCGCGCCGTCGAAGATTGCCTGCACGCTGTTGTTGTCGCTCGGGTCGCCATGGAAGCCCAGGTCATCGGCGATGTAGTCAGCCAGACGCTGGCCGACGATCTCGGCGGACTCTTCGTGCAGGTGCCAGACGTCGTCCGGGTAGACCAGCGGGTCGACTTCATGGCGCAGTGGCAGGTCGGTGTAATCCACCGCCAGCTTGACGTCGTCGCGCTGGGCGGCAATCGCCTCTTGCGCGGCGCGGACATAGCCAACGCCCTCAACGATGCCGGCGATTTTTTCTTCCGAGAAACCGCGAGCGCGCGCCGCATCCTGGTCGTAGTGACCGGTTTCCATCATGTACACGTTGAAGTTGCCGAACTGGGTGTGCAGGTAATCGAACACCGACAGGGTCGCCGCCTTGTAGGCGGCTGCAGCAGCGTCCTTGTCCGAGGCGCGGGCGATTTCCTGCGCCGCTTCCTCGCCCTGGCCCCAGATGATGCCCATGGTCACCTTGTCGATTGACTTGAGCTCAGTGAGCTGATCGTTCAGCAGGGCGACGGCACGCAACAGGGCAGGGCCCGGCTGGTCGATATCGGTCAGCCACCAGCACAGCTTCAGTTCTTCGGCGCCAAGGGTGGACATGCCGTTGACCGTGCTGCCGCCCACTGCAATGTCGATCCCGTTGCCGTCGGCGTCGTTGAACTGACTGCGCACGTCGTAGGTGGTGTACTTGCTCAAGCCGTCCACCAGCATGGAGGTGCCGGACTGGCTGTCATCTTCGGTCATGCGCAGCAGACGCGCATTGGACTGGCCGAGGGTTGGCAGGAACAAGATCTCCTGATCGGCCCGGGAGCCAAACACGAAATCGTCGGCGGTCAGGGTATTGAGGTAGTTGCCGCTCAGGGCGATCTCGAAGCGATGACCGTCAGCGTCGGGCTGGCTGGATTTGATGTACGTCTTGTCGCCAGCGGCGTTCAGGCTCAGGTACAGCGTGCCGTTGCTGCCGTCACCCAGACCGAGGAAGCCCAGGCCGGACACATCGATCTTGTCTACGCCGTGAGTAAAGTCGTAGATCGTGTCGGTGGCCGTGACGCCGCCGGTGCTGTAGTCGCGATAGCTGTCCTGGACGCTGGTGTAGCGGAAGGTGTCGGCGCCTTCGCCGCCGTACAGCGCGTCACGTCCCAGGCCGCCGTCGATGATGTCGTCCCCGGCGCCGGCGCGAATAGTGTCGCTGCCACCCAGGCCCAGGATCAGGTCGGCACCTGCGGTGCCGGCGATCGTCTCTCCGTTGTCGGTGCCGGTGAGGGTGCTCGCCGGTGCATCGGCCACCGCCAGGGCAAAGCTGTCACTGACAGAGGCGCCTGACGGGTCGGTGGCCTTGATCAGCAGCGTGTAAGTGCCCGCCGCAGTGCTGGTCGGCGTGCCGCTAAAGGTCAGCAGCGTGCTGTCGAAGGTCAGCCAGTCGGGCAGGGCGCTGCCATCGGCCAAGGTCGCGGTATAGCTCAGCGTGTCGTTATTGCCGTCGGTAAAGCTGTTGCTGGTGACGGCATACGTGAACGGCGAGTTTTCGGTGGCGTTCTGGTCGAGCAGCGGTATCACCACCACGGGTGCGACGTTAACCGGCACGTTCTGGTTGGCAAAGATGAAATGGCTGGCATTGAGACTGCCGGTCAGGTTGCCGGCCAGGGACAGCTCAAAACGGTTGCCGTTGGCGTCGGCCACGCTGTCCTTGATGTACGTGCGGTTGTTGCCGGCGTTGTAGGTCACCTGCAGCGTGCCGTTCTGGCCGTTGCCCAGCGCGGTGTAGCCGAGGGCTGACACGTCGATCTTGTCGGCGGCGGCATCGAAATCAAGGATCTGATCGCTGACGCTGCTGGTGGCGGTGCGATAGCTGTCCTGGGTAGAGGTGAAGCGGAACACGTCCGCACCCGCGCCACCGGTCAGTTTGTCTGCGCCGGCACCGCCGATGATGACGTCGTTGCCGTCACCGCCATTGAGTACGTCGTTGCCCGCGCCCCCGAACAATTGATCGTTGCCCGCAGTGCCCGTGAGGGTGTCGTTACCCGGCGTGCCGTTGATTACGCCCGGGGTCAGCGGGACGTCCTGCACTGCGAGGGTGAAGCTGTCGCTGACCACGGCGTTGCTGGCATCGCTTGCGGTGATCTTGATCGCGTAGGTGCCCGAAGCCGTGTTGCCCGGTGTGCCGCTGAACGTGCGCGTGGCGGCATCGAACGTCAGCCAGGCCGGCAAGGCGGTGCCGTCTTCCAGGGTCGCGGTGTAGCTCAGGTTGTCGTTGTCCGGGTCGGTAAAGCTGGTGCCCGGTACCACGTAGCTGAATGGCGTGTTTTCGGTGGCGTTCTGATCCAGCAGTGGATTGGCGACCACAGGTGCCTGGTTGACCGTCGGCGGGGTGGCGAAGACGAAATTGGCGCTGGTCAGCTTGTCGACATAATTGCCCGCGAGCGCAACCTCGAACCGGTTGCCGTCCGCATCGGCCGTCAGCGACTTGATGTAGGTCTTGTCGCCAGCGTCGTTGAGGACCGCATACACGGTGTTGTTCATGCCGTCGGCCAGCGCGGTAAAGCCCAGCTTGGACAGGTCGATCTTGTCGGCGGTGACATCAAAATCGGTGATCAGATCACCCAGGTTAGCGCCGCCTTCATTGTAGTTGCGGTAGCTGTCGAGCCGGCTGGAGAAGGCGAACGTGTCAGCGCCCGCTCCGCCGCTCAGGGTGTCCTGACCGGCGCCGCCGTCCAGGCGATCATCGCCGCCGCCGCCCGCCAGGCTGTCATTGCCCGCCAGACCCAGAAGTGTGTCCTTGCCATCAGTGCCCTGCAGCGAATCGTTGTTGGCGGTACCGGTGAGGGTGCGGTTGAAGATGAAATTGCCGGCGGTGAGCGAGCTGACCAGGTTGCCCGCCAGAATCAGCTCGAACCGGTTGCCGTTGGCGTCGGCGTCGTAATCTTTGATGTAGGTGCGGTCGTTGCTCGCGCTGTAGCTGACCTGCAAGGTGCCGCCACGGCCGTTGCCCAGACCGGTGAAGCCCAGGTCGGCGAGGTCGATCTTGTCCTTGGTCGGGTCGAAGTCGGTGATGGTGTCATCGAAGCTGGTGGTCGCGTTGCGATAGCTGTCCGTTTCGCTGGTGAAGCGGAAGATGTCTGCGCCCGTGCCGCCGCTGAGCTTGTCGACGCCGGCGCCGCCAATCACGATGTCATCACCCGCGCCACCGTTGATGGTGTCATTGCCGGCCGCGCCGTAGAAAATCTCGTTGGCGTCGCTGCCCAGCAGGGTGTCGTTGCCATCGGTGCCCTGGACTGCAATGACCGGCACGGTGTCGCTGACGTAGCTGCCATCGCCGTACACCAGGGTGTCGCCCTTGGTGGTGTGGCTGATGGTGTTGCCGATGATGGCGTTGCGATCAGTACCGTCTTCGTTGCGCTCGGCGACGCCGTAGGTGGACAACGCGCTGCCATTGATGGTGTTGCCCTGGACCGTGTTGTCGCTGCCGTTGAAATATTTGCCGGAAACGCCCTTGGTGTCGTCGTAGGACTGAATGATGATTTCCGGCACGCCGCCACCCAGGGCGTTGTTGCTCAGGGTGTTGTTGATGACGTCGACGTTGTTGCTGCCGTAGATGCGCACGCCAGCGCTGCTGTTGTCGTGGATGTCGACGCCGGTAAGGATGACGCCGCCGGACAGTTTGATCAGCACGCCTTCTGCGCCGTTGTCATACACCTCGCCACCGGTGATGGTGATGTTATTGGGCGAGGGGATGTTCTCGCTGCCACGTTGCACAACGATTCCGCCGCCGCCGTTGCCATAGGCAACGTTATTGCTGAGGGTGAAGTCGTGGGTACTGGTCACCACATTGAAGCCGTGACGGTCGTTGTCGTAGGCGACGTTGTTTTCGAAGGTGCTGTTGCTCAGGAAGTCGGCAACAAAACCGTCCAGGCCATTGCCGTGGGACACGCTGTTCTTGATGACCATGTTGACGGTCTGTTCATGCGGGTCGAAACCGTAACCGGAGCAGTCCTTGATTTCGACGCCGTCCAGCGTGACGTTGGAGTCGTAGCCTTCCTTGCCAGGAATGAAACCGTTGAACCAGCCATCGATCTTGCCGGTGGTGTTGTCCCGGTTGCCGTCGATGGTCAGGTTGCTGAGGCCGAAGTCGTGGGTTTCTTCGCCATAGGCGGAGCGGATGACGCCGGTGATTTTGGTGTCGGAGCCGTCGGCCACTTTGATGTTCGAAACGCCCATGCCGTCGCCGTACATGTAGACGTTGCTTTTGAGCATGAGACAACCGTCAGACGGTTCTTCGCCGCCCGTCACGATGTAGGTCCCGGGCGGTACGTACACTTGTCCTCCGCCGGCCGCCGCGGCTGCATCAATCGCTTGTTGAATCGCCGCGGTGTCGTCAGAGACGCCATCTCCTTTGGCGCCAAAATTTTGGACGTTAAAAATCATGTACTTATCTCCGGTTCCAGGCTGTGGTCGTACTGCGTGCCAATTTCCAATCGGCTTGCACCGCAGGTATGACCTAACTGAACGGGAAAGTTGTAGCCGTATGTCGGGAAACCGTCGTTTTGTGACGACCGGCACATTTCGGTTAATTTTTACGTCAGGTATTTGACGAATTAAGGGTGCGCTTTTCTGGCACGGCGAGGGGGTTTGGACTCATCAACTGGCCCGTACAGCTACGCCGTGCACGTTTCTGTAGGAGCGCGCTTGCCCGCGAAGGGGTAAATGCGGTCGACGGCGATGTATGTGGATGCTGGCGAAAGGGTTCTGGCTATCACCGCTGCAGCGTCTGCCCCGGCGGGTTCGCCACCAAGCCGGCTCCTACGGGTCATTTGAACGTCGCCGGTTGCATGTTTTGGCGGGATCGACTGTAGGAGCGCGTTTGCCCGCGAAAAGTTAGTCGTGGCGATGGCTGGTTATGGTGGAAGCTGGCGCGAGGGTTTTGGCTTTCGCTGCTGCAGCGCTTGACACAGCGGGTTCGCCAGCAAGCCGGCTCCTACAGTGGGACCGTGTGCATCCAACAGGTCCGCCGTTTCGGGTTAGGCGTACGCATCAGGTGACACGTTCGCATTGGGGACACGTCCGCATCGGGGTGACACGTTCGCATTGGGGTGGTTTGTGCGTTTTTCGTGGGATCGGCTTCAGCCGGGAAGGCGTTAGCGGTCGCGATTGACGATCAGGCCACTTCCGCCGGGGCGCAGCGCAGGCAGTCGCGGCCTTCGCGTTTGGCGGCGTACAAGGCTTTGTCGGCCATGGCGATCAGTGCTTCGGCGCTGATCTGCGGCGCATTGGCAACCGCGACCCCGAGGCTGATGGTGACTTTGGCGCCAGCGCCCAGCGCCGGGTGTGGCACGTTGAGCGCTGACACTGCCGAACGCAGGTTTTCCGCCAGCGCCCGCGCCTGAGCCGGATGGGCATGGGTCATCAACACCAGTATTTCCTCGCCGCCAAACCTGAAGGTTAATGCGTCAGCCTTGTTCGCAGTGCGCTGAATGACCCCGCTGAGCAGCCGCAGGCACGTGTCGCCCTGCAGGTGCCCATAATTGTCGTTGTAGGATTTGAAGTGATCGATGTCCAGCAGGATCACCGCGACATTCATCGGCACCTCCGCAGCCCGGCTCCACAGGGACGCCAGCACCTCACCCTGAAACCGCCGATTGAACAGCTGCGTAAGGGAATCGATGCGCGCCAGTTCCAGCAGTTGCTTTTGCAGCAACCGCCCACGCAGCGCAAACAGATAACTCAGCCGACTGCCGTGCTCCAGAAACCATGACGCCATCAGCAGCAACGCGACGGTCGACACAAACAGCAGCGCGTTGGCCTGCCAGATCTGAAAGTCGGCGAAGTCGGCGATGTAAGTGGTCACCAGCTGGAACGTCAGCATGAATGCCATCGCTACGGCCGAGTAGCGGACCGGCAACTGCTGAATCACCGTGCAGTACACCATGATCAACAGCATGCCCAGCTGGTAATGCAGCCGGAACGGACTCTCGCTGAAGATCATCACCACCAGCGGCATCAGCGAGCACAGCACAGTGCCGGTCCCGGCGGCCGCTTCCACAACCGCACGGGTCTTGGCGCGAAGCACGATCACCGTCAGGAAGATAAACAAGGGGGTGATCAGGAAAACCCGCCCAAGCGCCACGTAGGCAAACATGTCGTTGAGACTCAGCCAGTCGCTGACCATGAACACGTTGTAAATGATGCCGCCGGTAATGCCGACCGCTGTCAGAAACCGCC
The DNA here is from genome assembly GCF_030208975.1 of Pseudomonas sp. ME-P-057. Taxonomy (NCBI): domain Bacteria; kingdom Pseudomonadati; phylum Pseudomonadota; class Gammaproteobacteria; order Pseudomonadales; family Pseudomonadaceae; genus Pseudomonas; species Pseudomonas sp. ME-P-057. The sequence continues at coordinate 44,054 of NZ_JARVSX010000046.1, read as the reverse complement.
GCCGCTGTTCAAGGGTTTCGGCCTCATACCGTGACTCCAGCTCGGCACTGAAACGCAGGCCACGGAAGCGCGACGCGATGGTGCGGTCGACCTCGGCGAGGACTTGCGCATCGTTGGGGCCAGGGCGGTCGAGGACAAAGGAAAGCATGATGCACCAAAAGGGTGAGTTGACCGGACTATGACAGATGAGTGATGCCTTAGTGCCATCATTTCGTCGGAATACGTTTCGGGTGCCGTTGATCCTCACCGGTCACCCGAAAACACAGGCGCCAACTCAGATGCGGAAGCTGCCGACCAGTTGAGTCAAGCGTGCCGACTGACTTTCCAGGTCAGCACAGGCGCGTAACGTCGCTTGCAGATTTTCAACGCCTTCCTGGTTAAGCGTATTGATCTCGGTGATGTCGACATTGATGGCCTCGACCACCGACGTCTGCTCCTCCGTTGCAGTGGCCACCGACTGGTTCATGGCATCAATCTCGCCGATGCGCACGGTCACGCTCTCCAGACTGGTACCGGCCTGATTGGCGATGCTGACGCTTTCATGGCTCTCGCGCTGACTGTCGTTCATGATCGCCACCGCTTCACGCGCACCCAGTTGCAGCTCCTCGATCATCTTCTGCACCTGGCTCGCCGATTCCTGGGTGCGATGAGCCAGGCTGCGGACCTCGTCAGCCACCACGGCGAACCCACGGCCGGCTTCACCGGCACGCGCGGCTTCAATGGCCGCGTTGAGCGCCAGCAGATTCGTCTGCTGGGAAATCCCGGTGATGACTTCGAGAATCTGCCCGATGTTGGCGGTCTTGGCGTTGAGCTGTTCAATCTGTTCGCTGGCGCCGCTGATGCGCGTGGACAACCGGTTCATCGCTTGAATGTTCTGACCCACCACCGCCTGACCGTTCGAAGCCAGATTGCGCGCATCGCTGGAATGCCCCGAAGCCATCGCGGCGTTCTGCGCGATTTCCTGCGCCGCGGCGCCGAGTTCGTTGATTGCCGCTGCCACGCTGCTGGTACGGTTGGCTTGTTGATCCGAGTTCAGCATCGAGGAGTTCGATGCACTCACCACGCGCAGGGCCACTTCATTCAGCTGTACGGTGGAGGAGGCCACTTGACGCATCGAATCATGGATTCGCCCGACGAAGAGGTTGAAGCCGTTGCCCAGGTAACCGAACTCATCCTGGCTGAGGATTTCCAGACGCTTGGTCAGATCACCTTCGCCGGCGGCGATGTCGTGCATCGCCCGGCCCATGGTGTTCAGCGGACGCATCAGCACGTTCAGCAGCACACCGAGCAGCAGGATGATCAGCACCACGGCAATCACCGTGGCGACGATGGCCGAAGTACGGAAGTCGCCCAGCGCGGCGTAGGCCTGGGCTTTGTCCACGGCGATGCCGACGTACCAGTTCACTGAAGGCAGGCCGTTGACGTGGGCGAAGGTGATGATCTCCGTGCGGCCGGCGTGCTCGCTCTCGCTGATGTCCTGTGACAGGCGAGGCGTCGCATCGGGGTAAACCTCGGCCAGGGTTTTCATGACCAGCGAGGTGTCCGGGTGGACGAGGATGCGGCCGTTGGCGTCAACAAGAAAAGCGTGGCCGTCGTTTTGCAGGTGCAACGCGCTGATCATCTTGACCAGCACTTCGAGGCTCAAGTCGCCACCGGCCACACCGCTGACACCGGACGGGCCTTTGACCGGCGTGGCAATGGTCACGATCAGGCCTTTGGTCACGGCGTCCAGATACGGTTCGGTCAGCGTGGTTTTGCCAGCCTTCACCGCGTCGGTGTACCACGGACGGGTGCGCGGGTCGTAGTCGCCGGGCATGTCGTCAGGCGGCTGGGTAAAAAACGAGCCGTCATTTTTGCCCAGATAGATGCTCATGAATGTCGAGATCAGGGTCGGCTGGCCGAGCTGGCGGTTAAGCGCGTCCTGGGATTGCGATGTGGCGGCCGCTTCGGCCACGTTTTCCACCAGCAGGATGCGTCCCGACATCCATTTCTGGATATTACCCGCCGTGCTTTCGCCCATCTGGTTCAGACTTTCCCTAAGCTGATTCCGGATGGCATTGCGTTGCAGATAATCGTTGTAAAGGGTGAACAAGCTAAACGCCGCGATCACCACCAGCGAGGCCGCCAGCAGGATTTTGTGGCTGAATTTCAGGGATTTGGTCATGCCGTACGAGCCTTCAAGGTGTTGCAGGGAAAAAAACACAGTCAACGGGGCTATCGGCTGGGGTTTCTATAGATGAAGACCGTCCTCCAACTAATCACCTCTATTTGATTGGAATCGGACAACCGGTCGCGGGAGGGGAGGGAGAAGGAGGCCCATTGGGCGAAAAAGCGAGGGTGAGACAGGGAGCAAGCGGCAGCCGAGTGGCACACCGCTTGATAGCGTTTAGCTGGGTTAATCACTCAAAGCGTATGGCTGTAGACCAGCGCGTAGGATTCGATACCGTCGTTTGGTTCTTTGATGCCGGCATTGGAGTAGTGGGTGACCCGAAGGGCCACGCGTTGGGTGTCGCCGAACTTCAGGCCGGCGCCCAGGCGGTCCTCGAAGTTGAAAGCGGAGCCGAACTTCTGATCGCCGGCACTGGCACCGGTGAACATGGAAACACCGACGCCCGCTTCAATAAACGGCTTGATCTGGCCGCTGCCGAATTCATACACGAACACCGGAGCGAAGGACACCGAGTGACGTGCACCGGCTTGTTTACCGGCTTCCCAGTAGGTGTAACCCAAGTCCCAGTAGCCGGTCAGTTTGCCCGTCGAGCTTTCAAGCCAGGCCTTGTCCCAGTCGAAACCCAGTCCCACGCGGGCAGTGACCCCGCCTTGACTGGTGGCACCCAGGGCGCCGGACATCTGGGTTGCGTTGGCATTCATTGCCAGTGAGGACAGGCACAGCGCAGCAAGCAATAATTTTTTCATGATTTAACTGCCGAAAATTGTAAATGGGACCCGGAGTACAGCTCACTCGAACGGATATGAGGCATAGTGCCACTACTAAGTTCCTTTTTGGTTTACATTTTTCCTGCTCGGCGGCGTTCCGTGCTTCTGCCAAACCCGTCGAGCTAACAGTTTTGCCATCGCCCCGACACTTTCCTAACGAACGGATGCCGCGGTGATGCTCTGCATTGATCAATAATATTGGGGCTCGGCAGCAAAAAATTCCGCTTTCGTCAAACGTATTAAATCTCAACAATGGGCTTACTTAGTTCCGACCCAAGGACCCTACGATGAGCCTTTCGCCGTTCCACCTCGCTATCCCTGTTTATGACCTTGCGGCCGCGCGGCATTTCTACGGCGACGTATTCGGGCTCTCGGAGGGCCGCTCCAGCGAGCAATGGGTGGATTTCGACTTCTATGGCCATCAGTTGGTCATCCATGAACACCCGAAAACCACCTCCCAGGAATCAGTGCATTCCAACGCCGTGGATGGCCATGACGTGCCGGTGCCACACTTCGGCATCATTCTGCACTGGGAGCAGTGGGAGGCGCTGGCGCAGCGTCTTCGCGATCGCGGCACCTCCTTTGTGATCGAACCGTACATCCGCTTTCAGGGGCAGGTGGGGGAGCAGGCGACGATGTTTCTATTCGATCCCTGTGGCAATGCGCTTGAATTCAAGGCGTTCAAGGACATGAGCCAGTTGTTCGCCAAGTAGTCGCGCCATTGAAGCATCGGGCCTGACGCCGCTAGCGCGCCTGGCCCGTCAGCGTGTCGATCACGCAGGTGCGGAACAGCGCCTGAAGCGGCGACTGCCGCTGCAGGTATTTGGTCACCAGCACGATTTCGCGAAAGAACACCATCTCGCCCAGATCGATAACCCGCACGTCCCGGGCATGCTCAAGCCATAAGCCGGCCATCGGCACCAGCGCCACGCCGAGGCCTGCTCGAACCATTTTGACGATGGCGTCCAGTTCGTCGAGTTCCAGCGTTTGCCGCACCTCGAGTTTGCGTTCGCGCAGAAACTGCGTCACCCGCCGGCCGCCGAACGAACGTTGATCGTAGCGAATGAACGGTTGCTCGCTGAGCAACTGTCGCGGGTCGTCTCCCTCCAGATCAAGCGGTGCGACCAGCACGAAGGGCTCCCGGGCAATCACCTCGGCGTGCAATTCCTTGGGCAACGCAAACGGCGGTTTGATCATGATCGCCAGGTCAAGCTCGCCGGCGTCGACCTGGCTGAGCAGGTTCAGCGATACGCCGGGTATCAGGCTGGCTTCGATGAACGGCGCCTTGCTGCGCAGGGCCACCAGGGCCTGAGGCAGGATGCCGGTCTGCGCGGTGCTGATTGCGCCAATGCGCAATGAGCCCCGAAAGTCATTGGCGCTGTCGGGGCTGCCCATTCGCCCGAACAGCTGAAGCATCTCTTCGGCCAGCGTCACCGCGCGTTGCCCGGCCGCATTGAGCGTGGCAGCGCGACCGGTGCGGTCGAACAGGCTGACACCCAAAGCGTCTTCCAGGTTCTTGATTTGCGCGCTGACCGCCGACTGGGTCAGCCCCACTTCACGGCCCGCAGCCGCGAAGGTGCCTCGGCGGGCGACGCAGACGAAGGTTTTCAGCTCTCTGATCATCGTCAGGTCCTGGGAGGTGGTGAAGTCGGGTGTGAGCCGTTGCACAGCGGCCTTCAAGCGGCCGGCAGCGGATCATACCCAGCTGCGCGCGCAAATAAAAATGCCGCCCCGGAGGGCGGCATTTTTCAGTGGCAAGACGCTTAACGGTAGCGTTCGAGCCAGTGCGCGTACGGTGCTGGCAGGGTCCAGGACGCTTTGTCGACGCCCAGTTCCTTGGCGGCGAAATACGCCCAGTGCGGATCAGCCAGGTGCGCACGGCCGATCGACACCAGGTCCAGCTGACCATTCTGCACGGCCGCCTGGGCCAGTTTCGGATCGCCAAAGCCCCACGCCGAGGTCACCGGGATATCGGCCTCGCGGCGCACGCGCTCAGCGATCGGGCCCATGAACGCCGGGCCCCACGGAATGTTGGTCTCCGGGATGGTAAAGCCGACGCTGACGCTCAGCAGGTCCAGGCCGCCGGCCTTGAAGCGCCGCGCCAGTTCGATGGATTCGGTGAGGGTCTGCTCGTCACGACCGTCGTACTCGATCACACCGAAGCGTGCGGTCAGTGGCAGGTTTTCCGGCCAGACTTCGCGCACGGCGGCAAGGGTTTCCAGCAGGAAGCGGCTGCGGTTGTCGAAGCTGCCGCCGTAGGCGTCAGTACGCTGGTTGGAATGTTCGGAGAAGAAGCTCTGGCCCAGGTAACCGTGGGCGAAATGCAGCTCGATCCATTCGAAGCCAGCTTCGCGTGCGCGCCGTGCGGCATCGACGAAGTCCTGCTTGACCTGGGCGATGTCGTCCAGCGTCATTTCCTGCGGGACTTTCGGCAGGTTTGCACCAAAAGCGATGGGCGAGGGCGCGATGGTCTGCCAGCCGCGGGTATCGTCGGCTGCCATGTGGTCGTCACCTTCCCAGGGACGGTTGGCGCTGGCCTTGCGACCGGCGTGGGCAATCTGAATGCCCGGGATCGAGCCCGCTGCCTTGATCGCCTGCACCGCAGGGATGAACGCCTGGGCGTGCTCGTCGCTCCAGATACCGGCGCAGCCCGGGGTGATCCGGCCTTCAGGGGAGACCGCAGTCGCCTCGACGACCACCAGACCCGCGCCGCCGCGTGCCATGCTCGCCAGGTGCACGTGGTGCCAATCGTTAATGACGCCGTTGTCTGCGACGTACTGGCACATTGGAGGAATGGCGATGCGGTTACGCAGGGTCACGTCCTTCAGCGTGAAGGGTTCGAACAGTGCAGACATGGAAATACTCCTGATGATTGAATTCGCTTGTTCGATAGTATTCGAAATATGGCGCAGGAGGAAACCCCCCGCTATGATGTGCGCATGCGCGCCTTCAAACATCCGTCACCTACCGAACTCACACTTGAGCGTTTGCTTTACGCCTTAAGTGACCCTGTGCGCCTCGACATCGTTCGCTGTCTTTCGTCTGTCGCCGAAGCCACCTGCGGCGAACTCGACGGCGGGCGACCCAAGTCCAGCATGTCCCATCACTTTCGGGTGCTGCGCGACGCGGGCCTGGTGCACACGCGAAATATTGGCACCACGCACATGAACTCTTTGCGGTCGGACGAGCTGGAAGTGCGCTTCCCCGGTTTGCTTCGCTGCATCCTGGCTCAGCACTGACGTTGCGGTAACGATGCACTGGCGCTGAAACGAAAATGGCCCGATCACTCGATCGGGCCATTTTTTTTCCGCCAGCCGGCCCGCGCTTGAGCTTCTCTGCGGGCAGCGTGGACGGGCAGCGCGTTGGCGTTTAGATCGCGCCGACGATTTTCGCGGCGGGCTGGGTGCGGCGACCCAATGCTCCGGCGCCCGCGGCCACCAACGCAGAGACCACCAGAGTGATCAACAAAATCCACGCCGCGCGCGAAATGTTTTTCGCCGCGACATCCGCCGCTTCACGGGCTTTCTGTTCGGCCTGCGCCTTGAGCTGCTGGTATTGGGCGTATGCCTGACGATAGCTCGCCTGTGCCTGATCCACGATCTGGTTGGCTTCGGCATCAGTCTTGTTGCCGCGGGCCTTGATCAGGTTCACGAAGGCCTGACGGTCAGCCGCGTCCCAGGCCTGGTCGCCCTTGGCCTTCAAGCGGTCGAGCAGGCCGCTGAGTTGCTCATCCGCCTGCTGAGCGTTTTCGGCGCTGCGTTGCGCGGTGTTCTTCGCGTCCTCCTGTGTGGTTGTCACATCCTGCTTGACCGCATTGGGGTCCAGCTCGGGCTTGCCGGTCTGGCGCATGGCTTGCTCGATCTCGCCCTGGATGTCGTCCAGATTGAAATCGATGCCCTGCGCACGCAGTTGATCCTGGATCTTGCTGCCGACGGCAGGAGCGACTTGAGCAATGCCGCTGCCCACTGCCGAGAGGCCGCTGCCGGCCAGGTTGAGACCGCCGCGCACCACACCGGTGACAGCGCTCGACACCAGGTAGACGCTGATCAACGAGACGCTCGCCCAGACCAGAATGCCGTGGAAGGCGCCCTCACGGTGCGCCAGCCGGCCGGCAGCCCAGCCACCGACGAACAGCGAGATGACCATACTGACGCCCAGCCAGATGCCGGTGCCCTTGCCCATGCCCGCCAGCGGGTCGGCTTCCTGCAGGGGATCGATGCTGGCAGTGCCGATGGCTGTGCCCAGCAGGCTGAGCATCAGCGACACCACAAGCGCGAGTACCACCCCGGCGAGAATCGCCCCCCATGAGATGCGTTTGAGCAGCGGCGCTACCGCAGTACCTCGATAAACAGGGTCGTCATAGCCAGTGGGGGTCAGTTGGTCATCGCGGATCATGGTGGCAGTTCCTTTTTTTCGAGGCAGGGCACAAGGATGCGTGCGTTAAATGAGTGACCGTTCCGCTTTTCAAATAGTTTTATTCGGTCAGCAGATAAAAGGCTGGCAAAATGCCCAAGTGGAAAACTGCCTGATTATCAGCGACCTGCAAGCGCATCTCATTTGATCTAAAGCTAATTTTTAGCCCCGCGTTGCAGCTTCCCCGACACTGTTCTTAGCTACTCCCTGCCACCTATCGTATTAATTCGCGCCGAGACACCTTGATGAACAGCCTTACCGCCGATGACCGCACTCAGGTCACTCGGGAAGCCACCGCCGAATACTGGAGACACATCATCCCCATCGTGCAGATCGCCTTTGCGATCCACGTATTGCTGCTGGGGCTGTTCCTGATCGTCGGGCTGCGGGTGATGTGGATCACCAACGCCGTCAGCGTCCTGGCCTACATCGCCTGCCTGCTGGCCATCAAGCACCGTTTGTACCGCTGCGCCGGCATGCTGATCAGCATCGAGATCATTGCCCACGCCGCCATCGCCACCTGGCGGCTCGGCTGGGACAGCAACTTCCATCTGTATGTGTTCTGTATCGTGCCGATCATTGCGTTCGGGTTTCATTCCTCACCGGTGCGTCGGGGATGCCTGAGCGCCGCCGTGCTCCTCGTCACCGTCGGTGGCTACCTGATGCGCAACAAAGTGCCGGTGACCAGCATCAGCGAAGACGCGCAAGACCTGTTCGGCGCCATCAACGCGCTGACCGCGACCGCGCTGCTGCTGCATGCGACCGCGCTCTCGGTGCGTTTCAACCTGTCGATGCACATGAATCTTTACCATTCCGCCCACCGCGACAGCCTGACCAACCTCTACACCCGACGCCGGGTGCTGCAGCGCTTTCGTCAGCTGGGCGCAAGCCGGCGCGAGGTTCCCACCGCGCTGGTGTTGATCGACATCGACCACTTCAAGCAGATCAACGATCAGCACGGCCACGATTTGGGCGACGTGGTGTTGCAGCAGGTGGCCGACATCATCGCCAGTTGCGTGCGCGCCACGGACATCGCGGCGCGCTGGGGCGGGGAAGAGTTTCTGGTGCTGATGCCGGATACTCCTCTGGAAGACGCGCGGCTGATTGCCGAACGCATCCTCACGCAGTTGCGGGAGCAGGGCGGTGCGATCCGCCAGGTCAGCCTGACCCTGACCGCGACACTGGCCGTGGCGACAGTGGAGGAGGGAGAAGCCTTCCGGGACGCGCTGAACCGTGCGGATCAGCGCTTGTACGAGGGCAAGCAGGAAGGGCGTAACCGCGTGATGCTGGCGCAGTAGCCGTCAGGCGGGCAGGTTCATCATTTCCCGTACGCGCGCCGTCAGCGTTTCGATGGCGAACGGTTTGGTCAGCACCTGCATGCCGGGCTCCAGCTGGCCTGCACCGACGGCCGCGCTTTCAGCGTAGCCGGTGATGAACAGGGTTCTCAGCCCGGGCCGGATTTCCCGGGCAGCGTCAGCCATCTGACGGCCGTTCATGCCGCCCGGCAGGCCGACATCGGTCACCAGCATGTCGATGCGCATGTCCGAGCGCAGCAGATTCAGCCCGCCCACGCTGTCAGCCGCTTCGATCAGCGTGTAACCCAGATCGGCCAATACCTCGGTCACCAGCATGCGCACCGTGGGCTCATCATCGACCACCAGGATTGTCTCACCGACACCGGTGCCCTCGTTGGTCGACTGTGACGCATCGCCGTCGCTTGCGCTCGCCGCGCCGTGATAGCGAGGGAGGTAAATGCACAGCGTCGTGCCCTGGCCGACCACCGAGGTAATACGCACCTGGCCACCTGACTGCTTGGCGAAACCGTAAATCATCGACAAGCCCAGGCCGGTGCCCTGGCCGATGGGTTTGGTGGTGAAGAATGGATCGAACGCCTTGGCCACGACGTCCTCGGGCATGCCGGTCCCGGTGTCGGTGACGCTCAGGGTCAGGTAGTCACCCTCGGGGATATCCAGCGCAGCGGCTTCAGCGTCAATGACCCGGTGATGACTGGTTTCGATGGTGATCAGCCCGCCGTCGCGCATGGCATCGCGCGAATTGATGCATAAATTGAGCAGCGCATTCTCCAGCTGGCTCGCGTCGACCTGGGCAACGCAGCCGTCGGCCGCCCCCAGTGTTTGCACCTGGATGCTCGGCCCCACGGTGCGCTGGATCAGTTCTGTCATGCCGGCGACCAATGCATTGACGTCGGTGGGACGGGGATCCAGGGTTTGTCTGCGAGAAAATGCCAGCAAACGGTGGGTCAGGGCGGCGGCGCGTCGGGTTGCGCCTTGCGCGGTGGTCAGGTAGCGGTCGACATCCGCCAGGCGGCCCTGGGCCATGCGCGCACCCAGCAGTTCCAGCGATCCCGAAATGCCGGCCAGCAGATTATTGAAGTCATGGGCGAGCCCGCCGGTCAGTTGCCCGACGGCCTCCATCTTCTGCGACTGGCGCAGCTTTTCTTCAGACTGCATCAGCGCAGTGGTGCGTTCGGCTACGCGTTGCTCCAGTGTTTCGTTGAGCGCTCGCAGCGCGGCAGTCGCCAGGTCGCGCTGCGCCTCCACTGATCGCCGTTCCTGGACATCGATCAGCACGCCGGGGAACCTCAGCGGAACGCCTTCTTCACTCAGTTCGACGCGGCCGTTTGCCTCGATCCAATAGTACTTGCCGTCGGCCCGGCGCACCCGATACTGGTGCGCATAGGCCCCGCCGCGGGCGATGACCTCTTCAATCGCGGCCATCAGCCCGGCTTTGTCTTCGGGGTGCACCGTGACGATGACCTGGTCAAGGGTCAGCCCTTCGTGGCCCAGGGCAGGGTCCAGTCCGAAAGCGCGAGCGAACGCCTCGTCCACCGTGAAGCTGTCGCTGCTCAAGTCCCAGTGCCAGGTGCCAAAGATTGCCCCGGCTTCCAGCGCCAGTTGCACGCGTTCCACGTTGGCCCGGGCGATGGCTTCGCTCTGGCGCAGGCGCTCTTCGGCGTCGCGTCTTCCGGTCACGTCGTTGAAGATGATCGCGATCTGGCGCTCGTCCGGGTCGCCCACCGGAACGGCGCGCACGTCGAACCAGCGCTCGAACGCTTTGGCGTAACTCTCGAAGTTGGTCGGCACACGGGTCTTGGCCACGCGTCCATAGGTGTCGAACCAGAACTGCTCCAGATCGGGGGCAAACTCCGTTACCCACTTGCCGCGCAAGTTGACCCCGGCTTCGCGCTCGAAGGCAGGGTTGGCTTCGACAAAGCGGTAATCGACCGGTTTGTCTTCGGCATCGAATTTGACCTGAACAATCGCAAACGCGGCCTCGACCGTTTCCAGAATGGTCCTGAATCGCTCCTCACTCTGGCGTAACGCCGCCTGCGTGTCGCGAATCGCCGAGAGGTCGAGCATGGCGCCGATCATCCGCTCGGCGTTGCCGTCAGCGTCCCGGCTGACGTGTCCCCGGTCCAGGACCTGGGCGAACGAGCCGTCGGCGCGACGGAACCGGTACTCCTCGTTCCAGCCGGTGTCCGCACCGTCGATGACGTTGTGGATGGAAACAGAGACGCGGTCACGGTCCTCCGGGTGAATCTGGGCAAGCCACCATTCCCCGGTTTTACCAATAGTCGCGAGAGAGTGCCCATACACCCGCTCCAGCGCGTCGTTCCACAACACGTGATCCGCTCTGAGGTCCCAGTCCCAAATGGCGTCATTGGTGGCTTTGACAGCGAGGCGATAGCGTAACTGGGCGTCATCGTGGGTGAGGTCTGCGAGTGAAGGCACGCTGTCCTCGGACGAGTGTTGCGCAGCGGCGGCGATGTTCTGACTTTCGCACGTGGCGGACGCGCCGAGGAACGCCGTTTCACGTGCTTGCAATGCCAACCGCAGCCGCTGCACTTCAGCCTCAAGCTCTTCCCGGGTCAGATGCTTCAAGATTTCACCTGCGAAATAACGTCGTGACCTGAGGCCGTATTGACCCGTGGCGTGCTGGTTTTCGGTCGCCGGCGTCCGGAGGATGCGGCGCACAGCGTTTTACGCCGGGTACTGGCAGAACGCAATACGGGTTTAGAAGAGGACTGGGCCGTACAGATAAAGTTTCGGTCAAGCAGGCCGGACGGGGGGAAGACAGGAGGCAGGATGCGCTGTGGGACGGGCTTCGTGACGGGGCGCGATTGGATCGAACTCCCTCTAAACGGCCACGGTCAGAGGAATACGGGGGCACCGTTAATCAAAACGCCGCCCGCTGCACATTTTTGCCAAAGGACCTGATCATGCTCGCAAAAAAATACCTCCCTCATTTGATGTTCACCGCCCTTTGCGCCGTGGGCAGTTTTGCCCACGCAGCCGAAGAGCCCAGTGTGAAACTGGATCGCCCCGGCTATGGCGTCAAGGAACTCAAGGAAGGCGACAACGCGCCTGATCAGTATCAACGGCCGGATCTGGCGCTCAAGGATTGGCGCGCCCGTCACCTGAGCGAGCCGGGCGACGACAAACAGTGGGTTGAGATCCATGATCAATACGCTTTGATCGACATTCCGACCGGCACCATCAGGAAGATGGTCCCTAAAGCCAAGGCCCATAAGTAAAAACGGGTTGCCTCAAGGGCTCGTTGAGCGGGCCGGCCGAGCACTAGGGCGGTCACCAGCCAGCCACGGTTTGTCGGGTTGAGGGGCCACTGCTCAAAACGTGGCCAGATCCGCTGGAGCAATCACTGCATCACGACTTTCATCTCATAACGACCCTCGGCCTTTGCGGTACGAATGATGGTGAGGGTGCCGCTGCCGAACTCAAGCTTGGCCGGGGCGCCTTTCATGATCGATTCTTCAGCACTGTGCGGCATCGACAAGCCCAGTACTCGCACGGCCAGTCGCTTGGAGGCTCTCACCAGCTCACGCTTGGCAAGGTCATCATCCGCTTTGGAGATGCCGCCAAGCGTCAGTGTGACTCGAGTGGGAATGTCATCCGCCCCCTCTGCGGCATACCCGATCTGACTGCCGGCGGGCACGTCGGCAGATACCGGTCGAGTGCCGCTTGAACAGCCCTGACTGCCCGTGTCGTCCTGGCGCCAGTCCCCGGCACGCAGTTGCGTATCAGCCAGCAGCCGGCAGATCTGAACGGGGGATTTGACGCGCAGTTCCGCCGCGCAGTTGAGGGACAACAACAGCGCAACGGCGCCGCAAATGGGACGAAGTATCAAGGCAGCCTTCCTGGTCAGTAGACGGTTTGGCAGAGGGAGTGACGGTGTCTGGCTGCGCTGCGCACAAGGCCTGTCACTGCATTCCTGTCTGCCGATCAGCTCGCGCCCCGGTTTCCGTGTTCCCGCTCGACTGGCAACGCCATAAATCCATGTTTTTGTGCCGATCATGCGGAAACTTCACCGAGGCGGTAAGGCTTTTAGCACGGATTTCGACACCTCGCCTCAGCGCAAATGTATCCGCCGCAAAAAAGTTCCCCGATCCTCCTTTTTTAATGACTAAATGTTCGTTTCCTGCCGCTTTTACCTTGATCAGGCGTCGCGCAAGCGAATACCCATTATCGCAACGCTCCCGCGTGCAAAGGCCCGGGAGGACAGGCTTGGTTGATGCTGAAGCCGATCCGACGAAAGCCCGCTCCACGTCTCTAACAATCATGAACTCTGTCGGTCCAAGCTGTTCGCCGAACCGGTTACGGCAACAGGTTCACAGGTCGTCAGTATTTTTCCAGGCAGGAGCAGCGCATGAGCACCATCCCCACTTTTGATATCCGTACCTATGGCGCCAAGGGCGACGCTGTCACGGATGACACCGTGGCCATCCAGAAGGCCATCGACGCCGCCAGCGCTGCGGGTGGGGGCAAGGTGTATATCCCGGCCGGAACCTGGCGGGTGTCGGACGCCGATGGTTCAGGCAACGCGCTGTCGTTGAAGAGCAATGTGACCCTCACCGGCGACGGCGCAGCGAACAGTGTGCTCACACTTGGCGAAGGTCCGGGGGCCTCCACGACAGCCCTTTTGGGTGTGGTGGCGGGTAGCACGGTGCGGGACGCTGCCGTCAGCAACCTGTCGCTGGAGGGCAATGCCTCCGGTTCGAGCGGCGAGGTCAGCGGTTGGTCACAGTCGGGTGGCAGCGTTTCTCATCTGTTGATCGACGGCGTGACCGCGACCCACTTCAGCGGCAGCGGTTTCGACTTGAGCGGCGCGGCCACCGGGCTGGTGGTGCGCAACAGCACGGCAACCGACAATGGCTCGGATGGCTTTGTGCTGGGTGGCGCGTTGTCGGCCTTGACCTTTCAGGACAACCGCGCGGTGGACAACGGCGGCCACGGCATCAACGTCGGGCTCGGCGGCATGCCGATGTCATTGACCGATAACCTGGTGTCCGGCAACGCTGGCGACGGTATCTATGTTCATGAACAAAGCGGCGTGGATACCGGCTTTTTCACCGTTATCGGCGGCGACGTACACGGCAATGGCGGGGATGGCGTGCACATGCGCGGTATCGAGTACGGCGGCGTTTACCGCCTCGATATCCACGACAACGGCGGCTCGGGGGTAAACCTGCAAGGCACGACCCACATCGAGGTCTCCGATAACGTCATCCATACCAACGCGCAGAGCAGCGACGTTCCGGAAGTGGCGATCCGCACCCTGGGCGGCGAACCCGGTTCGCAAAACTTCGTGTACGACAACCTGATCACCGGCGGTGACGGTTCGACGTGGGGCGTGGCCGAGGTGCCGTCGGAAGTCGTAGGCGTGGAAGGCAGCGTGATCTTTGGCAACGTGATCAACGGCACGCCCGCCGGCGACATCAGTGCGGCCGGCAGCGAAAGTCAGGTGTACAACAACAGCGATGTGCTGATCGTGCGCGGCAGTGCCGCCGCCGACACGCTGATTGGCAGCCGCTCGGATGAACTGATCAGCGGCGGCGCCGGCCGTGACCGCATCGATGGCGGCGCAGGCAACGACGTGATTCACGGCGGAGCAGGGGCCGACCGGCTCAGCGGCGGCACGGGCAGCGATGTGTTCCGTTTCACCTCCGTGACCGACAGCTATCGCACGGCAACCACCTCCTACAGTGACCGTATCACTGATTTCAACGACGCCACTGACCGTCTCGACCTCACTCTGCTCGGGCTGTCCGGTCTGGGCAATGGCCATAACGGCACCCTTAAAGCGACGTATAACGCCGCGAGCGACACCACCTACCTGTCGAGTCTGGACGCTGATGCCAGTGGCAATCGCTTTCAATTGGCACTCGACGGCGATCACCTGAGCACTCTGGGTGCCGACAACTTTTTCTCGGCCATCACGGGCACCGCCAGCGACGACAAGCTGCTGGGCACCCTGGCCGATGACGTATTGATGGGCGGTGCAGGGCGCGACACGCTGTCCGGTGACGGCGGCGCGGACCGGCTGCTGGGCGGCAGCGGCGGCGATACGCTGATCGGCGGGGCTGGCGCCGACACCTTTGTCTACACCAGCGTCAGCGACAGCCTGCGCAACGACGCCAGCGGCAGCTACGCGCAACGCGACCTGATCATGGATTTCAACAGCAACGGCCATGACCGTCTGGACCTGACCGCGCTGAACTTCAAGGGCCTGGGCAACGGCTATGACGGCACGCTCAAGGTGGTGCTGAACCTGGCGGGCGATCAAACGGCGCTCAAATCGCTGGAGCCGGACGCCGACGGCAACCGCTTTGAAATTCTGCTCAACGGCAATCACCTGTACGACCTGACCGCGACCAACGTGCTGTTCGCCAACCCCGACGACGCACGCACCGATTCGTCGCAGCCGCTGACATCGGTGAACGCAACCGGCACCGCAGGCGTGGATACGCTGTATGGCAACTGGGGCAACGACTCGCTGTACGGTCTGGCCGGCAACGATGTGCTGGGCGGCGGTGTCGGTGATGACCTGCTGGTGGGCGGCGGCGGCGGTGACCGTCTGACCGGCGGCTCGGGTGCAGACACGTTCCGTTTCGATCAGATCAGCGACAGCTACCTCGGTGCCGCAGATCTGATCACTGACTTCACCACCGGTCACGACACACTGGACGTCTCGGCCCTCGGCTTCACCGGGCTGGGCGACGGTCACGACGGCACGTTGAAAGTCAGCTACAACGCCGGCAACGACCGCACTTACGTGCGCAGCGACGACGCCGACAGCGCCGGGCACAAGTTCCAGGTCACCCTGGCCGGCGATTACAGCCACACCTTGAATTCCGATGCGTTCGTGTTCAGCGCTGGCGCAGGCGCAGGTGAAATCACGGTGGTGGGTGTGGCTACAGCGACGGACCCTGCGGTCATCACCCACGCCTGATCCCCAAGCTCCAAGCCGGCCCCACAATCGATAGCGCTCTTAAGGCGAACGCTACTCAGTGGGACCGGCTTCAGCGGGGAGGGGCCGGTGTGATCTCCTCAATCGCTCGGTGTGTCTCACGACGCTTTCCCGGCTAAACCCAGTCTCCCATTGACGGCGCTCTCAAAGCGAACGCTAGCCAGTGGGACCGGCTTCAGCCGGGAAGGGGCCGGTGTGATCACCTCAATCGCTCGGTGTGTCTTATGACGCCTTCCCGGCTAAAGCCAGTCCCACATTGACGGCGCTCTCAAGGCGAACGCTACCCAGTGGGACCGGCTTCAGCCGGGAAGGGGGCCGGTGTGATCACCTCAATCGCTCGGTGTGTCTTATGACGCCTTCCCGGCTAAAGCCAGTCCCACATTGACGGCGCTCTCAAAGCGAACGCTAGCCAGGGGGGCCGGCTTCAGCCGGGAAGAGGCCGGTGTGACCATTTCAATCGCTCGGTGTGTCTCATGACGCTTTCCCGGCTAAAGCCAGTCCCACATTGACGGCGCTCTCAAGCCGAACGCTACCCAGTGGGACCGGCTTCAGCCGGGAAGGGGCCGGGGTGATCATTTCAATCGCTCGGTGTGCCTCATGACGCTTTCCCGGCTAAAGCCAGTCCCACATTGACGGCGCTCTCAAAGCAAACGCTATCCAGTGGGACCGGCTTCAGCCGGGAAGGGGCCGGTGTGATCACCTCAATCGCTCGGTGTGTCTCATGACGCCTTCCCGGCTAAAGCCAGTCCCACATTGACGGCGCTCTCAAAGCAAACGCTATCCAGTGGGACCGGCTTCAGCCGGGAAGGGGCCGGTGTGATCACCTCAATCGCTCGGTGTGTCTCATGACGCCTTCCCGGCTAAAGCCAGTCCCACATTGACGGCGCTCTCAAGGCGAACGCTATCCAGTGGGACCGGCTTAAGCCGGGAAGGGGCCCGGTGTGATCTCCTCAATCGCTCGGTGTGTCTCATGACGCCTTCCCGGCTAAAGCCAGTCCCACATTGACGGCGCTCTCAAGGCGAACGCTACCCAGTGGGACCGGCTTCAGCCGGGAAGAGGCCGGTGTGACCATTTCCATTGCTCGGGGTGTCGCAAGACCCTTTCCCGGCTGAATCCATTCCTGCCAGTCGCCACGACCCTCGCCAACCCGTCTTCAATCTGTCACACCCCCGCCGTTCAAATGCCATATTGACTCCGTAATGTCCTCGCCAATGAGATCGATCTCAAGCGAGTGAACATGAGTGACCTGAAAGAAGTCGCGCGGGTGGCCGGTGTATCAAGAGCCACCGCCGCGCGCTGTTTTTCCTCCCCTGAAGTGGTACGTCCCGGCACCCGCGACCAAGTGTTTGCTGCTGCCCGGGAGCTCGGTTTCCGCCCCAACCTGCTGGGCCGCCAGCTGCGACTGCAAACCACGCAGTTGATTGGCGTGGTCGTGCCCAGCCTGCTTAACCCTGTGTTCGCCGAACAGCTTCAGGCCATGGAGCGCGCTGCACGGTTACGCGGTTACAGCTTGCTGCTGGCCACTACCGATTACAGCGCCGAGCGCGAAAGCGCCGTGGTGGAGGAGTTGCTGCGTCAGCGCGTAGACGGCCTCGTCCTCACCGTGACCGACGCCCAGAGCAATCGCGTGCTGCAAGACCTCGGCTCGGAAGACACCCCATTCGTGCTCGCCTATCACCAGCCCGACAGCACCGAGTACAGCGCGGTGTCGGTGGACAATCGCGCCGGCATGGCACTCGCCACGCGCTACCTGCTCGACGCCGGACACCGCCGCATCGGCATGGTCGCCGGCCCGACCTTGCAGTCCGACCGGGCGCGCCAGCGCTACGCCGGTTATTGCGATGCCATGGGCGAACAACAACTGCCCGCCATGCCGATTATCGAAATGCCCAGCCACACCCAGGCCGAATTCTCGGCACTCGCGCCGTGGTTGAACGGTGTAGAGGCGCCCAGCGCCCTGGTGTGTTCCAACGACTTGCTCGCCATCAGCCTGATCGCCGAACTGCGCCGCCACGGCTGGCCTGTGCCACAGCGGCTGTCGATCATCGGCTTCGACGGCATCGCCATCGGCGCGCAGATGCACCCGACGCTGTGCAGCGTGGTCCAGCCGATTGCCGCGCTGGCGACCACGGTCATCGATCAACTGCTGGCGCAGATTGCCGGCGGCGCCCCGACATCCCACTGCCTGCCGTGCCACATCCGGCCGGGCGAAAGTACTCAGCCCTACAATCAGCCCTACGAGGAGACGCTCCATGATCCGCTTTAGTAAAACCCTGGCGGCACTGCTGCTGTGCGGCGTTGCCAGCCTCGCCCAGGCCGCCGACAGCGCGATTTGCTACAACTGCCCGCCGGAATGGGCAGACTGGGGCACCCAGCTCAAGGCCATCGCCGACCAAACCGGCGTGCAGGTGCCGCTGGACAACAAGAACTCCGGTCAGGCGCTGGCGCAACTGGTGGCCGAGAAAGCCGCGCCGGTGGCCGACGTGGTGTATTACGGGGTGACGTTCGGGCTGCAGGCGCAGAAAGCCGGCGTGGTCGGCACCTACAAACCCAAAGGCTGGGAACAGATTCCCGCAGGGCTCAAGGACCCGGACGGTCACTGGTTCGCCATTCATTCCGGAACCCTGGGCATCATGGTCAACGTCGATGCCCTGGGCGGGTTGCCGGTTCCGCAGAGCTGGGCGGACCTGCTCAAGCCGGAATACAAAGGCATGGTCGGCTACCTCGATCCCTCCAGCGCCTTCGTCGGCTACGTCTCGGCCGTGGCGATCAATCAGGCCATGGGCGGCACGCTGGATAACTTCGCACCGGCCATCGACTACTTCCAGAAGCTGGCGAAAAATGCGCCCATCGTGCCCAAGCAAACCGCTTACGCCCGAGTACTGTCCGGCGAGCTGCCGATTCTGGTGGACTACGACTTCAACGCCTACCGCGCCCGCTACAAGGACAAGGCCAACGTCGCGTTCGTCATCCCGAAAGAGGGCAGCATCAGCGTCCCTTACGTGATGAGCCTGGTCGCCAACGCGCCGCATCCGGCCAACGCCGAGAAAGTCCTGGATTTCGTGCTTTCCGAGCAGGGCCAGGCGCTGTGGGCCAAGGCGTATCTGCGTCCGGTACGCGCCATGCAGATGCCCGCCGAGGTGGCTGCGCAGTTTTTGCCGGACAGCGATTACGCCCGGGCTGGCGTGGTGGATTATCAGCACATGGCCGATGTGCAGGAAGCCTTTGCCGCGCGTTACCTGAGCGAGGTCAAGTAAGTGAGCAGCCGTGTATTGCCAGCCCGAGGGCTGGAAGGAAGTAGAGCACCGCGCTGGCGGTTGCGCCCGACGGCGGCATGGGCGCTGGCACCTGCGGCAGCGGTGCTGGCCGCGTTTTGGTTGCTGCCGCTGGCGCACTTGATCGTGCTCGGCGGGCAGGCACGCGATGCCGCCGGCAGCGGCTATTGGCAGGTGCTGGGCAGTGCCCAGTACCTGGGGAGCCTGGCGCAAACCTGTCTGCTCGCCGCCGTCGTCACAATGGCTTCCTTGCTGGTGGGTGGCATCACCGGCGTGTTCCTGGCGCGCCAGCGTTTTTTCGGTCGCTCGACGCTGGTGGCACTGCTGACCTTCCCGCTGGCATTCCCCGGCGTGGTTGTCGGATTTCTGGTGATTCTGCTGGCGGGGCGACAGGGTCTGTTCGCCATGCTCGGCCTTAAAATCGCGGGCGAACGCTGGGTGTTTGCTTACTCGCTGGCGGGGCTGTTTCTGGGCTATCTGTATTTCTCGATTCCGCGGGTCATTCTGACCGTGATGGCGGCGTGCGAAAGCCTCGACCGAAGCCTTGAAGAAGCCGCTCAATCTTTGGGTGCGAGCCCATGGCGAGTGGTAAACGACGTGATCATTCCCGGGCTCGCGCCAGCGCTGGTGTCTTGCGGCGCGATTTGCTTCGCCACGTCTATGGGCGCCTTCGGCACCGCATTCACCCTCGGCACGCAGCTGAACGTCACGCCGGTGGCGATCTATAACGTGTTCACCAATTACGCCAATTTCACCGTCGCTGCTGCGTTGTCGGTGGTGCTCGGTGCGCTGACGTGGGCCGTGCTGTTGCTCGCACGGCGCATGGTCAGACAGTCGGGGACAGTCCTGTGAAGCGTCCCTGGTTGTTCGGCGCGCAACTGCTGTTCACGCTGCTGGTCTGCGCGTTCATGCTGGTGCCGGTGGTGATGTCACTGCTCGCCGGGTTGACCCGCAATTACTTTCAAGGCCTGTCCAGCGGACTGACCTTCGACTGGATCGTGCAGGTGTGGGAGGCGTATGCGCCGACCGTGTGGCTGTCTCTGCAACTGGCCGCGGCCTGCGCCGTGTGCGTCTGCGTGATCGGCGTGCCTGCGGCCTATGCGTTGGTCCGAATGAACAACCGCTTCAGCCGTGCCTTTGAAGAGTTGATGGTCTTGCCGGTGGCCATGCCGGGCCTGGCCAGTGCGCTGGCGCTGTTGCTGACCTACGGCCAGTTCGGCAGCTTTCGCAGCAGCTGGCTGTTCATTCTGGTGGGCCACGTGCTGTTCACGCTGCCGTTTCTGGTGCGGCCGGTGATGGCAGTGATGCAGCGCCAGCACCTGCCCGTGCTGGAAGAAGCCGCCGCCAGCCTCGGCGCCGAACCCCTGCGACGGTTTTTCGGCATCGTGGTGCCCAACTGTCGGGCCGGCATTCTTGCCGGTGTACTGATGGTGGTGACGCTCTCGCTGGGCGAATTCAACCTGACCTGGATGCTGCACACGCCAATGACCAAAACCCTGCCGGTGGGCCTGGCCGACAGTTACGCCTCGGCGCGGCTGGAAGTCGCCAGCGCCTACACCCTCATATTTCTGTTGATGATCGTGCCGCTGCTGGTGGCGTTGCAGGCCATCAGCACACGCCTGTCCCGTGGAGCACAAAGATGACTGGAACCACGCTGCGCCTGATCGGTTGCCGCAAGGCCTTTGCCGATGGCACCGTCGCTGTTCACGACCTCAATCTGACCATTGAAGCGGGGGAGACCCTGGCCATCCTCGGCCCGTCCGGCTGCGGCAAAACCACCACGCTGCGGATGATTGCCGGGCTGGAGCAGCCCGACGTCGGTCAGGTGTGGTTCGGCGATCAGGACGTCACCCGTCTGCCCATCGAGCGCCGCGATGTCGGCATGGTGTTCCAGAACTACGCGCTGTTCCCCAACCTCAGTGTGGAGGGCAACGTCGTTTACGGACTAAAGGTCAGGGGCATGCCGGCGGCCGAGCGCTCCCGGCGTTGCGCCGAGCTGCTGGAACTGGTCGGCCTGCAGGAACACGCCAAACGCGGCATCCATGAACTCTCGGGTGGGCAGCGGCAGCGAGTGGCCCTGGCGCGCGCCCTTGCGCCAAGGCCCAAGGTCTTGCTGCTCGACGAACCCCTGGCAGCGCTGGATGCGCAGTTGCGCGAGCGCTTGCGCAGTGAGTTGGATCAACTGCTGCGCGGGTTGGGCATCACCTCGGTGTTCGTTACCCACGATCAGGGCGAAGCCATGGCTCTGGGCGACCGGATTCTGGTGATGCAGGAGGGGCGCATCGCCCAGCTCGGCACTCCGCGCGAGATTTATCAGCGGCCCGCCAACGCGTTTGTGGCGGGCTTCGTCGGCAATTTGAATGCGTTTACGGTGTCTGGCCGAACGGCCGGCGGGCTGACTGTCAGCGGGGGCGAGCTGCCGTGGTCGCAGGTCGATGCGCCGGCGACGGTGTACTGCCGGCCCGAGCATCTGCGGGTGGTGAGCGGCGCGGGGCATGTGCGCGGGCGTCTGTTGGGGCAGTTCTTTCAGGGCGCGCAAAGTCGACTGTTGATTGAGGTCGGCGCCGCGCAACCGCTGCTGGTGGACAGCCCCGACGGCACCGTCCATACCCCGGGCGACCTGATTGCCCTGTCCGTTGCGCCACAGGCGCTGTTTGCCCTGCATCCCTGAGCATTATCGAGCGAGTTCATGTCGAGTCTTCCGTTTCTCATTGCGCAGATCAGCGATCTGCACCTCAAAGCCGGCAACAAGCTGACCTACGGCGTGGTTGACACCCTCGGTGCGCTGCGCCGCGCGATCGATCATTTGAACGCCAGCCAGCCGCGCCCGGACATCGTGGTCATCAGCGGTGACCTTGTGGACTTCGGCCGGCCGGACGAATACGCGGTTCTGCATCCAGAACTGGCGCGCCTGAACATGCCGTATTACCTCGTGCCCGGAAACCACGACGTGCGCGAGCACCTGCTGGCCGAGTTCGCCGATCACGTGTATTTGCCGCTCTGCCCTGAAGCGCCACTGGACTGGGTGGTGGAAGAGCACCCGCTACGCCTGATCGGTCTGGATACGACGATCCCGGGGGCTCATGGCGGCCGGGTGCTGGACAGCCAGATGGTCTGGCTGGACGACGTGCTGGGCCGCCGGCCCGAGGTGCCGACGCTGGTGGTCATGCACCATCCGCCGTTCGTGACCGGGATCGGTCACATGGACCGCGAAGCCTTTATCAACGGCGCAGCCCTGGAACAGGTCATCAGGCGCCATCCGCAAGTGGAGCGTCTGCTCTGCGGGCATCTGCATCGGCCGATGCAGCAACGTTTCAGCGGGAGCATCAGTTGCACCTGCCCAGGCACCTCGCACCAGATCGTGCTCGATCTGCGCCCAGACGCACCCGCGCATTTCAATCTTGAACCGCCTGGGTATTTGCTGCATCGCTGGGAGCCCGGCCAGGGGCTGGTGACCCATAACGGCGTGTTTGGCGATTACCCGGGGCCGTATCCGTTTTATGACGACCAGGGACTGATCGATTAGAGCCCGTGCGGCGGGTGCTAGACCGGCGTTTAAATGCGTTTCGCCGTGGCGCAACGATAGGCAACGGAAAATTGCAGGAGCGCGCTTGCCCGCGAAGGCTTCGGTGCTGACGATGGAGATCCGTCAATTCGACGGCCAGTTCGCGGCCAAGCGCGCTCATCGACCATCGCTACGCCGCAAAGGCATCGGCCGATGATGACTGTGGGAGTGAGCTTGCTCGCGAAGGCATCGGTGCTGAAGATAGAAATCCGTGAAATTCGCCGGCCAGTTCGCGGGCAAGCGCGCTCCTACAAACCGGGAGCAGCCGCAAATCAAGCGGTGACCCCTGGGGTTTGTTTAAGACGCACGCCCTGGCGGGCAACGCGAGGTTGCATCAAGGCGAATCTATAATCGGTCTATAGTCGTTCTATAATTTGCTATAAATGACAATCCCGCGCTGCCTATAATTGGTCTATAGTCGGTCTATAATCCGCTATAAAGCCGTATTGAGGTTTGCCCATGAACGAAGTCGTCTACCACCGCCCCGAGTTGGCTGCCCGACTCGCCAAACTGATCATGCAGGTCGCTGTGGGCAGTTCGGCCAGCTCCGGCGTCTTCCTGGCAGCGCCACGGCGCACGGGCAAGTCCACATTTGCGCGTGAAGACCTGCGTCCGGCACTGGAGAACGCAGGGGCGATCGTGCTGTACGCCGACCTCTGGCAAGACCTGACCAAAGACCCGGGCCTTGTCATCGTCGAAGCCATCCGCGAAGCGGTGGGACGCAACGATGGTTTCATTACGCGGCTGGCCAAGGCCTCGGGAATAGAGAAAGTTGCCGTGGGCGGCCTAAATTTCAGCCTGGATAAAATCGGTCTGGGCAAAGACATCGATCTCTCCACCGCGCTGGTGGCCCTCTCCGACGAATCGCAGAAGCTGATCGTGCTGATGATCGACGAAGCGCAGCATGCGATCACCACCGAGGCAGGCGTCGCGGCGCTGTTCGCACTTAAGGCGGCGAGGGACGAGCTCAACAGCTCACGGCACCATGGCCTTCGTGTCGTCTGCACCGGCTCGAACCGGGACAAGCTGGCCATGCTGCGCAACAGCAAGGATCAGGCGTTCTTCGGCGCTTCAATGGTGCCGTTCCCGACCTTGGATCGAAACTACATCGACTGGCTGTGCGAGCATATTGACCTGCCAACCCCGCTTGACCCGGCTGAGGTATACGAGCTGTTCAGAGAGAGCGGCTATCGCCCCGAAATGCTCGGTGCCGCGGCGGATGCCATCCGCTTTGACTTCTTTATCGACCCTGAAAACGTCCGTGAGCGGTTTGCAGAGCTGGTTCGCGCCCAGGCGGATGA
This sequence comes from Pseudomonas sp. ME-P-057, assembly GCF_030208975.1. Taxonomy (NCBI): domain Bacteria; kingdom Pseudomonadati; phylum Pseudomonadota; class Gammaproteobacteria; order Pseudomonadales; family Pseudomonadaceae; genus Pseudomonas; species Pseudomonas sp. ME-P-057. Next base: position 20,276 of record NZ_JARVSX010000046.1, on the reverse strand, counting down.
ACTCAATGCGAATCTGAAGAAGGTGCTCCACAGCCTCACGCCGATCCAGTCTGCCGTGATCCGCGTCATGGGCAGCATGGGCGACAGCTACGCCCCGTTCGAGGCACCGACCATGGACTTGTACGCCGCAGCAATGAAGCAGGCAGGCATTGCGCAAACTACCATCAAAGTGGAGGTGCCAGGCGTGCAACAGGCGCTGATCGCCCTGCAGGAAAAGAATCTGGTGTGGAAGGCGTCTCGGGGGGTTTATGCGGTGGACGAGCACGTGATCGTCGATCTGCTGCGTGCCGACGGGCTGCTTGAGGGCTTGTAACCCGCAGCAGCCCGGATCCTTATCGCTTCAGGGCCTTGGCCTCTGCGACTAGGCACTCAAGGGCGAACTGCTCTGTGTAGGTCATCTGGATGGGCGTGGTTTCTCCCTTGACGGTCCGTTCGCCATCCAGGATGTAGCGGATGCGCTTGTCCGTCACACCGATCCGCTTGGCGATCCACGACGGTGTTTGTCCTATCTGCGAAATCAGCTTGTCGGCATATTCGGTCGAAGGGCTATAGCGTTCTGCGTTGGGTGTCATGTGACGTCCGGAGAAGGGTTAGGCGCGTTGCACCTGAGGGGAATGCCGCACAGTGTGCCAACAACTGGACGGTGTCGCGACCCTCTAGACCGCTGGTAACGCGCCGACAGTCGGCAAAGCCCCGTATCCATTGTCTTTCGCGAAGATTATCGCCTCAGGTTCGGCCGCCATCGGCCGATAAAATCGAGGTCACCGTGGACGCTTTCACAAATAGAACACCACGCGTCGTCACCCATTCTGCCCACAACTCTTACAACCTATGCGGAAGGTCTCATGAACATCAAACAGAAGCTGACGTGGGGGTTCGCGGCCATCGCGTGCGTTCCGGTGCTGGTGGTAGCGGGGCTGGTGGTGTTTAACGCGCGGGACTCCGCTGAGGCCAACTTCGTTGACAGCAGCGGCCGCGAGATCCGCCAGATCGATAACGGCATGACGCAGTTCTTCGACGCCATCAGTCAGAACGTCGACTACCTGGCCCGTGATCCCCGGATCGTCGCAGTCAAGGACCTAAAAAATTACACCAGCGCCGACGCCGCGAAGCTTCCCCTGACCGACAGTAACGTCCGCATGCTGGAGATTTTCGACGGTTTCGCCAAAACCCACCCGACCACCGCGTACCTGTCGGTCGGTCTGAGCGACGGCGGCTATGCGAGCTGGCCGGATGACCCGAAAATCAGCAACTACGATCCGCGCCAGCGTCCCTGGTACAAAGCCGCCATTGCCGCACCGGGCACTACCGTACGCACCGGCGCTTATTACTGGGCGCCGGATGACGTGTCGTTGATCGGCACCGTGCATACCGTTGCCGATGCCAGTGGCGCCGTGGTCGGAGTGGTGGGCCTGGACGTATCGCTCAAGCAGCTCACCGAGCTGGTAAAGAACATCAAGCTGGGCCACAGCGGTTACCTGATGCTGGTGGAGGCCAATGGCAACGTGCTGGTTGACCCCAGCGATGCCAAACACAACTTCAAACCGCTGGCCGATTTAGGTACTAATTACGCCGAACTCGCCAAGGGCGGGGATGGCTCGACGCAGATCGAGATCGACGGCAAGGTCTACATGGCCAATGTCATCACCTCCAAAGGGCTGGGCTGGCGCTTCATCGGCCTGATCGAGCGTGACGAAGTGATGGCGCAGGCGTCCAGCCTGACGTGGCTGATCGCTGGAATTGCCGCTGTGCTGGCGATCATTTTTGCCATCGTCGGCGCCACTTTTGCCGGCGTCATTGTCCGGCCTATCAGCGGCGTGGCCGATGGCTTGCAGGAAATCGCCGAAGGCGAGGGCGACCTGACGCGCCAGCTCAAGGTGCGTGGCAACGATGAAACCGCGACCCTGGCCGGCTGGTTCAACCAGTTCCTGGGCATGATCGCGCAATTGATGCAGCGCATTGGCGGGGCGTCTTCGGATTTGCAGCGTGCAGCTGCAGACACCAGTGAAGTGGCGCGCAACATGGACGAGGCCGCCGGGCGTCAGCGCGAGGCAGTCGAACTGGTCAGCACCGCGTTCAACGAGATGGTCGCCACGGCCAACGAAGTGGCGCGCTCGTGCAGCAACGCGGCGTCCAGCGCCGATGCGGGTTATCGCGACGTGCATGCCGGTCAGCAACACATCAGCGAGGCCAACGGCAGCGTGCTGAAACTGAGCAAGGAGCTGCAACAGTCAACCGAAACCATGCAGTTGCTTGAGCAGGACAGCAAGAACATCAACGGCATTCTGGACACCATCCGCTCGATCGCCGAGCAGACCAACCTGCTGGCGCTAAACGCCGCGATCGAAGCAGCCCGTGCCGGGGATCAGGGTCGGGGCTTTGCAGTGGTGGCGGATGAGGTTCGCGCGCTGGCACGCCGCACCGCCGACTCCACCGGGGAAATCGACAGCCTGCTGGGTAACCTGGCCAGGCGTACTCAAGAGGTGACGGTGCAGATGCGCGGCAGCCTGGAGGTGTCCCACAGCAGCGTCGAGTGCATCCAGCAGGCGCGCGACAGCTTCGACAAGATTCGCTCGTCCGTGGATTCGATCCGCGATCAGAACACCCAGATCGCGACGGCCGCTGAAGAGCAGCATCAAGTGGCCGAAGAGATCAACCGCCACATCTCGCAGATCCACACCGACGCCCAGCTGGTCGAAGAATTCGCCCACACCGCGCAGGCAGGCTCGGGTCGCCTGACCGACATCTCCGGTCAGCTCAACGGCCTGGTGGGACGCTTCAAGTTCTGACAGCGGACACGAAGCAGGCCAGGGATGGCCGCGACCCGCGTTAGATCCAGACTGCCCCCAACGCGCGGCCAACACCAAACTGCAGGAGCACCGCTCAACCTGCGGCTGACACCGAACCGTAGGAGCGCGCTTGCCCGCGAATTGGTCGGCGAATTTGACGCATCCCTATCGTCCCCGCCGACGCTTTCGCGGGCAAGCGCGCTCCTACAATGACGGGTGGCGACCCACCGATGTGTGGCATGCATAAAACGGTGGCACCCATTGATGTATGGGTATCTCAAACCGTGGTATCCATCGATGATGGGTACATCAAACTGTGGCAACCCCACCAATGCGCGGCGAACATCAAACGGCACGCCCGCCGCTCAAGCCCGTGACCTGCACCAAACGGTGGCGACCGCTCAATCTACGGCCTGCACCAAACTGTAGGAGCGCGCTTGCCCGCGAATTGGTCGGCGAATTTGACGCATTTCTATCGCCCCTACCGACGCTTTCGCGGGCAAGCGCGCTCCTACAATGACCGGCGGCAACCCACCGATGTGTGGCATGCATAAAACGGTGGCACCCATCAATGTATGGGTATCCCAGACCGTGGCACCCATCGATGTATGGATACATCAAACTGTGGCAACCCCACCAATGCGCGGCGAACATCAAACTGCACGCCCGCCGCTTAACCTGCGGCTTACACGACTGTAGGAGCCGGCTTGCTGGCGAAGGCGTTGGGTCAGTCAACAGGTCCGGTGCTGATCCATCGGGTTCGCCAGCAAGCCGGCTCCCGCAGCCTCTCGCGTTCCTCCACGGCCATACGAATTACTGGGCGGTTGACGACACCCCCTAAGCGCTGACCGCCCGCTGGTCACTCCACCGCCACCCAATGATCCGTTGCCACCGCCGCAAAACGTTGCGCCGGGGCGATGAAGCCTGCCTGTTTGATCGGGTCGGGACGTTCCAGTTCTTTCAGCAGGCTTTTGAAATCGCGACGGCGGCCGACTTCAGGGACGGGCACCGCGGCGAGCAGGCGTCGGGTGTAAGGATGCTGCGGGTTGTGCAGCACCTGATCGCGGGCACCGATTTCGACGATGCGCCCGCCGTACATTACCGCCACCCGATGGCAGATGCGCTCGACCACCGCCATGTCATGGGAAATGAACAGATAGCTCAAGCCATGCTCGCCACGCAGCCGCTCCAGCAGTTCCAGCACTTGCGCTTGAACCGACACGTCCAGCGCCGAGACCGATTCGTCGGCGATGATCACTTTGGGGTTCAGCGCCAATGCCCGGGCGATGCAGATGCGTTGCCGTTGACCACCGGAGAACTGATGCGGATAGCGTTCCAGTGTTTCCCGGGGCAGATCGACTTGCTGCAGAAGCTCGGCTACGCGTTCGCGTCGCTGCGGTTCAGGCATCTTGTCGTGAATCAACAAGGGCTCGCCGACCAGATCGAACACCGTTTTGCGCGGATTGAGCGCGGCGTAGGGGTCCTGAAACACCATTTGCACGTCCCGGCGCACCCGTTGCAAGGCATCGCCCTGCAGACCGTTGAGCTCCTGGCCGAGCAATTTCACGCTGCCCTGATAGTCCAGCATGTTCATCAACGCCTTGCCGGTGGTGGATTTACCGCAGCCGCTTTCACCCACCAGCCCCAGGGTTTCGCCCTGACGCAGCTCGAAACTCACGCCCTCGACCGCATGCACCGTGCGCGGTGCCTCGAACCAGCCGTGGCGCAACGCAAAGCGCACGCACAGGTCCTGCACCGCCAACACCACCGGCTGCCCGGTCAAAACTTCGGGCGGCGGCGCGCTGCCCAAAACCGGCACGGCGCCAAGCAGCTTGCGCGTATAGGGCGCCTGGGCGTTGGTGAAGACTTGATGCAGGGAGCCACGCTCTTCCATGCGCCCCTGATTCATCACTACCACTTCATCGGCCATCTCAGCCACGACGCCCATGTCGTGAGTGATAAGCAACAAACTGGTGGAAAACTGCTGCTGCAATTCCCGCATCAGCTCAAGGATTTGCGCCTGAATGGTCACATCCAGCGCCGTGGTCGGTTCGTCGGCGATGAGGATTTCCGGCTGGCACAGCATCGCCATCGCGATCATCACCCGCTGACGCATGCCGCCCGACAGTTCGTGCGGGTACTGGGTCAGGCGCTTGTCCACTTGCGGCATCCGCACCGCATCCAGCATCGCCCTGCAGCGCTGGCGGATCTCGTCCCGGCTCAATGCCTCATGCCGGCGCAACGTCTCCCCTAATTGCTGGCCGACGGTCAGCAGCGGGTTCAGCGAGGTCATCGGCTCCTGGAAAATCATGCCGATGCGCTTGCCGCGCAGCTGTTGCTTTTCGCGCTCCGGCAGGCCCAGCAAATCGCGGTTGTCGAACAGGATCGCGCCGCTGGGGACACTGGCTGCCTTGGGCAGCAGGCCCATGATCGCCAGCGACGACAGCGATTTGCCGCTGCCCGACTCACCGGCGATGCACAGGGTGCGGCGCGGGTACAAGGCGAAACTCAGCTCCTCGACCACCCGCCGGCGCGAGGCACCGCCGCCGACATCGATGCTCAGCCGCTCTACGGACAGACTGGGCTGGTCGTTGGGTTTCACTGGAACACCACCTTCGGAAAGTAGAACGACACCACCCAGTTGGGCAGGTCGACGATTTCGCTGATGCGCAGATCGCCGCACACCGAGCACAACATGTACGCCTGTTCAGCAGGCATGTGATGCTCGCGGCACAGCCAGTCGATGGTGTTGGCCACCGCCTGGCGGGCGGCCTGCATCAAATCCGGACCGATGCCGGTGAAGGCCTCGTAACCGGCACTGTCGAGGTGGCGTGTCACCGGGCCCGGGGTGCTGAAACGTGGCGTGGCCAGCGGCGTCTGCTTGATCAGATCGAGCTTGACGACCACGTCCATGGCGCTCTCGATGGCCGTGCCGCAGACCTCGCCGTCGCCTTGGGCCGCGTGGGTGTCGCCAATCGAAAACAACGCACCGGCAACCTCCACCGGCAGGTACAAAATGCTGCCGGCCGCCAGATCGCGGATGTCCAGATTGCCGCCCACCCGACGCGGCGGCACGATCGAATGCAGGCCCGCCTCGGCCGGGGCAACCCCGACGGTGCCGGCGAACGGTTTGAGCGGCACCTTGGCAAAGTCACCAAACGCAGCAGGCGCCAGGCTCTGCGTGTCGTAGTGCCACAACGCCAGGGCCGGCGCCTGGAACTGATCGGCGAGCAGGCCGAAACCGGGAATGTTCGCGGTCCAGCCGAAACCGCCCGGCTTGAAGCTGTCCAGGGTGATTTTCAACACGTCGCCGGGTTCTGCGCCCTTGACATAGATAGGGCCCGTCACCGGGTTGATCTGATCGAAGGGCATGACGCTGACGTCGGCCACTTGAGAGTGCGCAGTGAAATAACCGTTGGACGAGTCGCGGCAGTTCATCTGCAGCGTGGTGCCGGGCGCCACGCGCTCGACAGGGGTGAAGCTGTGGTCCCAACCGAAGTGGCTGTTGACGCTGTGAATGGTCTTGACCAGGCAGTTCTGGCACATGAGTAAGGTCCTCGGTGCAAAAAGGCGATGGGTGAGGGGAGCAGTGGCCCATTCTCCAGCGTTGCCGGGAGCGGGCCACGGGCAATCACTTCACCCAGATATAGTCATAGTTGACCGGCACATGGACCGGATCGACGTACAGTGCGTCGTCGCCACCCATGCGCTTGGAGCGCACGGTGAAGCGCTGTTCGTTGAAGACCGGCACCCACGGTGCGTCGGCCATGGCGTCAGTGAAAATCTTTTTCCACGCCTCGGTGCGCTCGGCCTGCTGCTCCGGCCGCGCCATGGCGTCGGCTTTGGCGGCACGCTCATCCAGCGCCTTGTTGCAGTACAACGACCAGTTCCAGCCGCCTTCCACTGCGCCCGTGCAACCGAGAATCGGGCCGTAGAAGTTCGACGGGTCCGGGAAGTCCGCGATCCACGCCATGCCGCCGGACCACACCATCGGCGCCTGATCCTTTGAGCTGCCGGCCGCGATCACGTTGGCTTGCGCGAGGGATTTGATCTGCACGCGGATGCCGACTTTGGCCAGGTCCTGCTGGATAGACTGGGCAATGCGCGGCTGCGGATCGGTGTTCATCACGTACAGTTCGGTGTCGAAACCCTTGGCCAGCCCGGCGTCGGCGAGCAGCTTTTTCGCCCCTTCGACGTCGTACGGCAGGCCTTTGTACTGGGTGTCATAACCGGGCATGGCCGGCGGCAATGGCTGGTTCGCCGGCACCGCGCGGCCATTGATGATACGCACGATGCGTTCCTTGCTGATGGCCATGTTGATGGCCTGGCGCACCTTGAGGTTGTCGAACGGCGGCAGGGTGGTTTTCAGCGTCACGTAGCCGGTCTGCAACTGGTTGCCGGTGACCAGCAGCGGTTTGGACGCCGGATCGTTCTTGAATTGCAGGAATTGCGCAGGCGGCACGCCGTCGCCGGCGATATCCACCTCGCCCTTGTTCAGGCGCAGCAGCGCGACGGTCGGGTCCTGGCCGATCTCGAAGGTGATCTTGTCGACGTAGGGCAAGCCTTTCTGGAAGTAATCGGGGTTCTTCACCAGCTCAAGCTTTTGCCCCAGTTTCCAGTCGGCCAGCCTGAACGCACCGCTGCCGACCGGGTGCTTGCCGAAGTCCGCACCCCATTGCTCCACGGCTTCCTTGGGCACCACCGAGGCAAAGTTGATGGCCATGATGTGCAGGAAGGTGGCGTTTGGCGCGCTGAGCGTGATGGTCAGGTGCTGATCGTCGACCACCTTGACGCCGTCAAGGCTGGTGCTCTTGCCGGCGGTCATGTCTTCGTAGCCGACGATGGAGCTGAAGAAGCCTGCGCCCGGGCTCTGGGTTTTCGGGTTGACCGTGCGCTCCAGTGAATACTTGACGTCGCTGGCCACCAGCTCGCGGCCATTCTGGAACTTCACGCCCTTGACCAGAGTAAAGCTGTAGACCAGACCGTCAGGCGAAATGCTGTAGTCCTCGGCCAGGCTTTTCACCAGTTCGGTGGTGCCGGGCTTGTAGTCCATCAGGCGCACGAACAGGCTTTTGATCATCGACCAGTTCTGCCAGTCGTAGCCAATCGCCGGGTCCAGCGTCGCTACATCGTTCTGGTAAGTCACCACCACATCGCCGCCGCTTTTCGGCGTATCAGCCCACAGTGGCGTGGTAAACAGCGTGGCCGCCACGGCCAGGGTCAGCGCGTTGATCTTCATTGTTATGCCCCGTTGTGTTGATGAATTCAGTGCTGCTTGATGTCGATGCGCGGGTCCACCAGCGGGATCACCAGATCCGCCAGCAGGTTGCCGAGCACGATGGCCACTGCCGACAGCGTGGTCACGCCGACGATGACCGGAATGTCGACTTGCTGGATTGATTGCCAGGCCAGTTGGCCGATGCCCGGCCAGCCGAACACCGACTCGACCACCACCAGCCCGCCCATGAATACGCCGATGTCGATGCCGATCATCGGGATCACCGGGACGATGGCATTGGGCAGTACGTGCACGAACACCACCCGCGCCCGGCTCAGGCCCTTGGCCCGGGCGGTGCGAATGAAGTCCTGATGCAGCACCTCGATCATTGAGGAGCGGACCATGCGCGAATACCAGCCGCTGCCCAGCAACCCCAGCGTCAATGCGGGCAGCATCAAATGGCTCGCGCCGCCGTAACCGCCCAGCGGAAACCAGCCCAGCTGCACCGCGAAGAAGTACAGAAACAGCATCGCGGCAATGAATTGCGGGGCTGACACGCCCACGAAGGAAAACGCCATCAGCAACTTGTCAGCGAAGCTGTCGCGTTTGAGCGCGGCGAGCATGCCCAGGCTGATGCCGATCAACAGCTCGAAACCGATACCGGCCGCCATCAGTTCCAGGGACGGTCGGAGTCGTGCGCCGATCAGCTCGCTGACCGCCGTGCGCTGGATGTACGAGCGGCCAAGGTCGAAATGCAGCAGGTTGCCGAGGTAATTCAGGTATTGCTGGTAGAACGGCAAATCCAGCCCCAATTGCGCGCGGATGGTGGCCACGACTTCCGGCGTCGCGCTGCGCCCGGCAATTTGTCGCGCGGGGTCGGCAGGCAGCAGGAACAGCAGCAGGTAAGTGATGAAGGTCACGCCGAGCAGGATCAACAGCGCGTAACCGACCCGGCGGCAAATGAACGGCAGCATCAGCGACGCCCCTTGAGTGTGGGGTCGAGTTCGTCGCGCAGGGCGTCACCGACCAGATTGAATGCCAGCGACAGCAGGATGATCGCGGCCCCGGGAATGAACACGAGCCATGGCGCCGAGGTGAAGTACGTCTGGCTCTCGAAAATGATATTGCCCCAGCTCGGGGTGGGCGGCTGCACCCCCACGCCCAGGTACGACAACGTGGCTTCCAGCAGCACCGTGGTGGAAATGCCCAGCGTCGCCCACACCAGAATGGTTGGCAGCAAATGCGGCAGCAGGTGTGAAAACAGAATCCGTAGCGAACTGGCGCCCAGCGTACGTTCTACCGCTACGAAGTCCCGCGCACTCAGCGCCACGGTTTCGGCGTAGATGACCCGGGCAATCTGCACCCAGTTGACCATCGCGATGACCATGGCGACGATCCACACGCTGGGCTGGAAAATCGCCGACAGGGCGATGGCCAGCAGCAGCGCGGGGAAGGCCATCATCAGGTCAGTCACGCGCATCAACACGCTGCCCAGCCACCCGCGCACAAAGCCTGCGGTCAGCCCGACCAGCGTGCCGATCAGCACGGCCATGCCATTAGCCAGCAAACCTATGAACAGTGAAGTGCGCGCGCCAAAGATCAACCGCGACAGCAGGTCACGGCCCAGCAAGTCAGTGCCCATCCAGTACGGCGTGGCCGGTGCCAGAGGCGCACCTTCCATCGACAGGCCTTCGACGAACTGCTCGTCCGGGTCGAATGGACTCAGCCACGGCGCCAGCACCGCGAGCAGCACCACCATGGCAATAAACAACAGCGAAACAGCGACAGCGGGACGACGCAGCAGGGCCTTCAACGTGCTCATGCGCGGTCCTCGTTGCGCACGGCGAGCAGGTCGACGCACAGCGCCTCAATCGGCCGGTTGAGCTGCATCGACAGGCTGCGCAAGCGTTCAAAGGCAGTCGCCTCGTTGATGTTCTGGGTGACCATCAAGCGCGCCAGCGCCTGGGCCATCAGCGGACGCATGGCCAGCCGCTGCTGCAGCTCGCAGAGCCGTTCGGCGTCGGCGCGCTGCCGTTCGCGCAGCCCCACCGCCATCATCAACGTCGTGTACACCGAGCCCTGGCTGATGGGTTTGTTGAGCAGCGCTGTGGCACCCAGCTGCAACGCGCGCTGGATTTGCGACAGCGTCTCGTGGGCGGTCAGCGCGATGATGGGAACCCCGGCGGCGTTCAACGCCTGCACCGCGACCGGGCTGGCGAAGTGCTCGATTTCCAGGATCGCCGCAAAGCAGCCCTCTGTCTCACACGGCGCATCGTGGGCCAGCGCTTGCGAGTGAATGCCGAGTCTATGAAGGCTTTTGCCCAGATTGGCCTGACTGCGTTCGTCGCAGTCGATCAACAGCAGGAGGCCCTGATCGAGGGCAGGAAAAGCGCGTGTTTTCATTTGACGATCCTCAGGCGCGGCGCCGGGGCGGCGTGTCGGCTGGCAACGCCGGCGTGTACATCCGTATGGGTGAGATAAGGGTCGGCGGCAATCGGCTGATGCGCCGACTGCACCACTTCAAAGCGGCCGTCGCGCAGCTCGGCGATGTGGCTGGCCAGTGCGCTGTGGTGATTGCGCGACGACAGGCTTACGGTGCCGAGCACGCTGGCGACCGGGTGGCCATAAAGGTATTCGCAGATGGCCGTGGGCGACGCGTCGTTGCTGGCCTGCAGGGCGTCGGCAAATACCCGCAGCGCGGTGTAGGCGCTGGTGTAGTAATGCGAACAGACCCGTGGACCATGGCGCTGCTGCGCTTGGCAAAACGCCGGGTCGACGGTTTCAAAGAACGGACCGCAGGACAGCAGACGCAGCGCTTGCATCGGCCCGACCGCGTCCAGCTCCGCTTCGGTCAAATTGCAACTAAGCACCGGCAGGCGCAGACCCTGTCGGCTGCAGGCAAGGTCCAGCTGCTGCAAAAACCCGTAGGAAGATTCGCCAACCAGGTTGTTGAGGACGAATGCCGGCGGGTCCTGGATGAGCGTTTCAATCAGCACCTCAAATCCGGTTGCGCCCAAGTGAGCGTACTTTTCGCCCATCACCTCAGCGCCGTTGGCTTCCAGCACTTCCCGGGCAATGCGGTTGCTTTCCCATCCCCAGACATAGTTCGAGCCGAGCAGAAACGCCCGATGACCAAACTCGCCCAGTGCGTAACCCAGCAGTGGCAGCAGCGTCTGGTTCGGGCAGCCGCCGAGGTACAAGACGCTTTCGCTGCTCTCGTAGCCTTCATAGGGGCTGGAATACCAGAGTAGGGCGCCGTGCTGATCCAGATCAGGAATGATTTCCTTGCGACTGGCCGAGAGCGTGGTGCCGAGGATGTGCCGGACCCCTGCGCCCAACAGCTCGGCGACACCGCTGCTGTAGCGCGCCGGGTCGCCCTGCGGGTCGCTGCAGATGGCTTCGAGCCGCACGCTGCGTTGCGCATCGGCGTTGATGTCGGCGAGCGCATCCTGCAGGCCGAGCAGGGCACTGCGCCCCATGCGCCGATAGGTGCCTTCGGTCGAGAGCAAAAAGCCAACCGTTACCGTGGGACGCTGGTCTGGCGCAGAGGGCGCCTGGGTGGCGACCCCTGACAGTGAAGGCTTCGGTCTGAAGAAGTCCGGCATGAAAAGCATCCATAAAAAAAGCCCGATCAACCCGGTAGGGGTCGATCAGGCTTCGATACCTGGCGCATTCGAGGCGCGTATGTGGACGAGACTTAAGGACCAGAGTCCGGCTTGTCGTGTGTTTTGGGGGTATGAAATAAACATGCCAACCAGACTGTAGCGCTTGAATCAGCTTTTTCCAGTCGGTTGGCTGCCGGTTGTGCTCTTGCGTGGGGCGATTACGCCCGATGGTGCTTTAAACAGGGGCAGCCTTTACAGCGCATGAGCGGGCAGAAGGCGGCGCACCTGTGGGAGTGAGCTTACCCGCGAATGCGCTGGTTCAGCCAATGCATCAGGGCCTGGCAAAATGCATTTCGCGGGCAAGCGCGCTCCTACAGGCGATCAACTGCGCTTTCGGGTTTCTGGCGGGTGCGCGGTCATTTGGCGCCTGTTGAAGAGACGCCTGCAGCGGTGGCAAGCATGGATTGTTATTGGCCGCCTGCGGGGTGCCGGGGGGTGAACGGTTCCGATTGCCTTCACACCGTTGTAGGAGTGAGCTTACCCGCGAATGCGCTGGGTCAGCCAATGCATCAGGGCCTGGCAAAATGCATTTCGCGGGCAAGCGCGCTCCTACAGGCGATCAATTGCGCTTCGGGGCTCCAGGCGGGTGCGCGGTCATTTGGCGCCTGTTGAAGAGACGCCTGCAGCGGTGGCAAGCATGGATCGTTATCGGCCGCCTGCGGGGGTGCCGGGGGTGAACGGTTCCGGTTGCCGTCACCGTTGTAGGAGCGCGCTTGCCAGCGAATGCATTGGGTCAGTCAATGCATCAGTGCCTGGCAGAAATGCATTTCGCGGGCAAGCGCGCTCCTACAGGCGATCAATCGCGCTTCAGGGTTCCTGGCGGGTGCCAGGTCATCTGGCGTCTTGGATGGGCGCCTGCTGCAGTGGCAAACATGGATCGCTATCGGCCGCCTACGGGGGTGGCGGGGGGTGAACGGTTCCAGTTGCCTTCACACCGTTGTAGGAGCGCGCTTGCCCGCGAATGCGCTGGGTCAGTCAATGCATCAGTGCCTGGCAGAAATGCATTTCGCGCGCAAGCGCGCTCCTACAGGCGATCAATTGCGCTTCGGGGCTCCAGGCGGGTGCTCGGCGATCTGGCGTCCTGGATGGGCGCCCGCAGCAGTGGCAAACATGGATCGCTATCGGCCGCCTGCGGGGGTGGCGGGGGGGAACGGTTCCGGTTGCCTTCACACCGTTGTGGGAGTGAGCTTGCTCGCGAATGCATTGGGTCCGTCAATGCATCAGGGCCTGGCAAAATGCATTTCGCGGGCAAGCGTGCTCCTACAGGCGATCAATTTCGCTTTCGGGTTCCTGGCGGGGCCGGAGGCGTTCCAGACCAAGCGCTTCTACGGTGGGTTTCACTCGTTGCGAATTGGCCGGGAAGCGATCGGCATCCGCGTATCACACCTCAAGTGCTATACCATGAGCCCACATTCATACTCAGGGCAGCGTCGCTGGTGCCCGACGAGGCCCGCTGCGATGAGAGATTTGCCACCCACCGCCACCCTGCGCGCGTTTGAAGTCGCCACACGTCACGCCACGTTTACTTCAGCTTCCGAGGAACTGCACGTCACACAAAGCGCGGTCAGTCATCAGTTGAAGAATCTCGAAGACATCTGGGGCGTGCAGCTGTTTCAGCGGGGCAAGACCCTCAGCCTGACGCCTGCCGGTGCGGCGCTGGCGCCCATCGTGCGGACGTTTTTCATGAACCTGGAAGCAACGCTCGCCGACCTTCGGGAAGAGAAGGGACGCTTCAGGCTGAAAGTCAGCACGACCTATTCCTTCGCGCTCAAATGGCTGCTGCCGCGCCTGCCCAAGTTGGCCGAACTGCACCCGGAAATCCTCGTCACGCTGGACAGCACCGACACGCCGGTCAACTTTGCCAGCGGCGAGGCTGACGTAGCGATCCGGCTGGGCGGCGGTCACTACCCGGCGTTGCATTCTGAATTCATGTTCAGGGAGCACATTTTTCCCGTGGCCAGCCCCGATCTGCTCAGGCGCTTTGGCACTCCCCGCGAGCCGGCGGAGCTGCTGCGCTATCCGCTGCTGACCCGGGACGGGTCGGATCTGGTGCCCAAATGGGAAGTGTGGTTCCAGCAGGTCGGGGTCAGCGTGACTTCGTTGAAGGAAAGCGTGCGCTTTGCCGACTCCAACATGACCGTCGAAGCGGCGCTGCTGGGCCAAGGCATAGCGCTGGCGCGCAGCGGGCATGTGGAGAAAGAATTGCAAGACGTCAGCTTGCTGCGTCTGTTCGATGTACCGTTTCCGTCGCCGGTGGCCTATTACTTCGTTTGCCCGAAAGGCATCGAGCGCCAACGGCACGTGGCCAGTTTCCGCGCCTGGCTCATTGAAGAAGGAGTGGCTGCCGGTCTCGCTTACGGCTGAGGCAAGATGCGCAAGGTATGATACGTAGGGCATGAGCATTCACTCATCTTCGGATGAGGAGAATTTGCTTCTTTTTGCGCAAGCGGGCTGCCTAACATGGCCCATGCCTACTCACATCATCCTGTTGATACTCTTTGCCGCGCTGCTGCATGCCAGCTGGAACGCGTTGCTGCGTGGCGGCGATGACAAGCTCTGGTCGATGACAATCATGTGCGTGGCCGTGGCCATCGTCAGCAGCGTGGGCGCGCTATTCATGGTCGCGCCGGCGCCGGAAAGCTGGACGTATGCAGCGCTGTCGGCGTCGCTGCACGTGGGTTACAACCTGTTTCTGGTGCGCACCTACCGCAGCGGCGATCTGGGCCAGACGTACCCGGTTTCCCGAGGTTCCTCCCCGGTGTTGATTACCGTGTGTGCGTCGCTGTTTGCAGGCGAAGTGGTGGGCGCAACGGCGATGATCGGCATTGCGCTGGTTTCGGCGGGGATCATTTCGCTGGCCTTCAAGGGGCGCAAGCTGGAAATCCCCGGTTTGCCATACGCGCTGGGCACCGGTTGTTTCATCGCGGCCTACAGCGTGACGGACGGCATCGGCGGGCGGTTGTCCGGCGCGCCCATGGCCTACACGGCCTGGATGTGCGCGTCTTGGGGCGTGCTGATGCCGATGACGTATGTGCTGCTGCGCGACGCCCGCAGTCTGGTGACTATCCGGCCTGGCTTCTTCACGGCTTTTTGCGGCGGCCTGGTGTCACTGCTGGCCTACGGCATTGTGATTTACGCGATGAGCGAAGCGCCCATGGGCGCGGTATCGGCCTTGCGCGAAACCAGCGTGCTGTTTGCCGCGCTGATCGGCTATTTCTTCCTTGGCGAATCACTGACGGCGCGCAAGCTGATAGCGTGCGCGGTGATTGCGACCGGCATTCTGCTGATTGGCTGACTGCGCAGGACAGCGCCGATTGACGACACATCTGTTCCTTTTCACAGCGCCAGAAAGGAGACTTTTCAATGGAAGACGTTTCGCAAGCTCCAGTGATGCTGATCACCGGCGGAAGCCGCGGGGTCGGCGCCGCGACGGCACGGTTGGCGGCAGCGAGTGGCTATGACGTTGCAATCAGCTATGTGGCCGACGAGTCCGCAGCCCTCGCAGTGGTGACTGAGGTCGAAGCGCTTGGACGCCGTGGCCTGGCCATCCGTGCCGACAACGCCGACCCGGAACAGGTCACGCAGATGTTCAGTGCCATCGACCAGACGTTCGGGCGCATCGATGTGCTGGTCAATAATGCAGGCGTACTTGGGCCCCAATCCAGGCTGGAAGACCTGGGGTTCGAGCGCATGCAGCGCATCTTTGCGGTCAACGCCATCGGGCCGATGCTCTGCGCGCAGCAGGCCATCCGGCGCATGGCGCATCGATACAACGGCCACGGCGGCTCGATCATCAACATTTCTTCAGCCTCCGCGAGACTGGGCAGCCCGAACGAATATGTCGACTACGCCGCGTCCAAGGGCGCCCTTGAAACCTTCACCATCGGTTTGTCCAAGGAGGTCGCGCGGGAGGGCATCCGTGTCAACTGCATACGCCCCGGGCACATCTACACCGACATGCATGCCAGCGGTGGCGAGCCGGATCGCGTCAACCGTGTAAAAGACTCGATACCCATGGGCCGCGGCGGACAGCCGGTCGAGGTGGCCAGAGCCATTCTCTGGCTGGCGAGCGAGGAAGCATCGTTCATCACCGGTACGTTTCTGGACGTCACGGGCGGAAAATGAGGGTTGCCGTTCCCTTGCCGCTGCCGCGAGCGACCAGGGACGAAGTCTTTCGACCGCGATCTCATCACCACTGTCGACGCGCCTTTGGCTTGATCACCTTCAACCGCGCAATCGCTAGCGTGTGCAGGTATTGCCGGACGGCGTCGTGATGCTCGACGCTGACGTGGTTGCTGTCCAACAGCCCCAGCAGATACCCCTCGGCCATCGCGTGATAGCGCGAGACACCTTCCCGGGTGTCGCTGGTCTTGAGCTTGCCGATCAACTCGTCGATCCGGGCGCGATGTTCGCTTGAAAACCAGTCCGGCCGCGGTGGGGAACCGTCCTCATCGCTCAGGGTGATGTCCGGATTCATGAGGTCTCCAGGAGAAATAGTCGGGTGATCCCTGCGGTGACCGGTTGGCACTGCAAGCGTTGCTGTTTCGGTTGACCCGCCTCAGCGCCGTTGGTTGCCGGCAGCACAGCGTTGTTCGCTAAAACCATGAGTCCATCGCATTGCCGTGTTCTGCGGCTATCATTCCCGGGAGGCCGGTTCAGGTCCCTCGTTCGGCGCATGGGCGGGGGCCGGCAACCGCCGATTAATTGGCCCATCGTAAGCGTTTAAAGGAGCCTTCCATGGCGTTTGACTGGCACAGCGAGCCTCTGCGCAGAGACACTCCCGTCACTCAGGACTACCGCAATACCCAGAACGTGCGGCGCTTCTTGACCGGGCAGTGTGGCGCTGCCTTCAAGTTCGACCGGGACTTCATGGCCTGGATACGCAACGACACTCCCAAAACCCTGGGCGATGTTGTTGATGAGTGGCAACGGCGCCATTGCGAGGCTATTCACAAGACCACGGCATGATTGGAGGCCACATGTACACGTTATTCGGTTCGGACAGGTCCGGCTCGGCGGCGATTGAAATGGCCCTTGGGCTGTGCGGGGCGGACTTTCGCCTGGTGGCCGCGAGTTCGTGGAATGAAGGCGTCGGGCAGGACGAGCTTAAACGGCTCAATCCTTTGATGCAGGTGCCTACGCTGGTGGCGCCCGGCAATGCCGTACTCACCGAAAGCGCGGCGATTCTTACCCACCTGGCGCTTGAATTTCCGCAGTCCGGCCTTTTATCCGGCGACTCACTGGAGCGGGCCCAGCAACTCAGGGCGTTGGCTTACATCACCACCAATTGCTACGCGACCATCGGCCTCATCGACTACCCGGAGCGCTGGCTGCCCGGTGCCGATCAGCAGCAATTAGACCGCCTGGTCGCCGGGGCAACAGGCAAGCTGCACAGCCAATGGGAGGTGTTCAGCGATGTCTTCCACAACCCGGTGGCCTGGCACCCGGAAGCGCCGGGCGCCGTGGAAATTCTCGCCAGTGTGGTGAGCCAGTGGAGCGGGGCGCGTGAGCATCTTCGTGTCTGCCGGCCGGAATGGTACGCGTCGCTTGAGGAAGTCGACCGCCATCCGCGCATCGCTTTGGTGCTGGAGCGCCACGGCTGGTGAGCGTCGCCGTGCCGGCACGAGCTAGGGCAGCGCCTGGCGCAGTTTCGCCGGGCTGATGCCCATGCGCAGCCTGAACGCCGTGGCCATGTGCGCCTGCGAGCTGAATCCGCAGTCATGGGCGATCGCGGCCAGCCGTGCCGTGGGGTCGCGCATCAGCGCACGGGCCTTGGCGACCCGGCGGTCAATGAGGTAGCGGTGCGGGCTCTGGCCGGTGGTGTGCTTGAAGGCCCGCATGAAATATCCTTCGGACAATTCCAGCAGGTCGGCCATGGCCTGCACGCCCAGCGGCCCGTCGAGGCCAGCGTCGATGAATTCGTCAAGCCTGCGCATCCGCCGGGCATCGATTGAGCCGTGCATCGGCGCATCCCGTCTATGCTTGTCATCGATCCGCTCAGCCAGCGCCAGCCCCCAGCCCTCCCAGTCGTCCTCAGTCGAGCCCTGCAGCAGCGCGGCGCGGATCTTCATCGCCAGGACGATCGCGCGTGCATCGATGCGGTTGTTGAATGCGCGCTCACCTTTCAGCGTCAGCCCATCGGTGCGCAACACGCGTAGATACTCCCCACCCGTGGGTGATTCGGACAACACATCGCAGCCCGCCGGGACGAATGCCAGACCGTTGGGCACGGCGTCGAAGGGCTGCACGCGGTCGCTGCCGATGGCGTGCAGCCCGCGCTGGCTGGCGAAGGCAAAGCCGATCGCCGACGCCTCAGCGACGTATCGCGTCGCATAGCGGCTGGCGGGCAGCAATTCGAGGATCCACGGCCCTGCCTCGACCCGGCGTACCGGTTCAGTGGGCGGTGGATTCAACACGGATTTGGTCGGGCTCATGGTCTGCATGGTAATCAAGCGCGGGGCGAAAAGTCAGGTCAGTTTTCTGAAAGCCTGCTCGGCGGGCCCGTGCCTAGACTGGGCGGAAATTCTTTGGAGACCCGCCATGCACGGACTGACCCGCGAAACCATCACCGAGGCCGCGCGTCTGGTTTACCAGGCCATGCCCGCCACCCCTCAATACGCTTGGCCGCTGCTGTCCGAGCGGCTGAACTGTGCGGTGTGGGTCAAGCACGAAAACCATACGCCCACCGGCGCGTTCAAGGTGCGCGGCGGGATCACGTTCATTCACTGGTTGAAACGCACTTACCCTGGCGTCCAGGGCATTGTCACGGCGACGCGGGGCAATCACGGGCAAAGCCTGGCTCTGGCAGCCAGCGCTGCGGGCCTGAGTGCACTGATCGTGGTGCCACAAGGCAATTCGGTGGAGAAGAACAACGCCATGCGCGCGCTCGGTGGCACGGTGATCGAATGCGGTCGGGATTTCGACGAGGCGCGTGAAGAGGCGGCGCGGCTGGCTGACGTGCACGGGCACTATCTGGTCCCGCCGTTTCATGTGGAGATGCTTAAAGGTATCGCCAGTTATGCCCTGGAACTGTTTACCGCCGTGCCGGATCTGCACACCGTCTATGTACCGATCGGTTGCGGGTCCGGTATCTGCGCGGTGATTGCCGCCCGCGATGCGCTGGGCTTGAGCACCCAGGTGGTCGGTGTGGTGTCCACTGAAGCGGCGGCGGCCAAATGGTCGTTTGAAGCCGGAGCCGTGCTCCAAACCCCGTCAGCCGATACCTTTGCAGATGGCCTGGCGGTGCGCCGGCCCATCCCCTCAGCTTTTGCGATTTACCGCACGGGGGCTGCACGGATCATTGCCGTCAGCGACGCCGAGATCGCCGATGCCATGCGCGTCTATTACACCGACACCCATAACCTGGCTGAGGGGGCGGGTGCAGCCGCACTGGCGGGGCTTATGCAGGAGCGCCCGGCCATGGCGGGTAAAACGGTCGGCGTGATTCTATCCGGCGGGAATGTGGATCGGGCAGTGTATGCGCGGGTGATGGGTTGAGGAGGGGCCATGCGCTAGCGGAAAGCTGTGAGCCGAGAGCTGAGAGCTGAGAGCTGCCCAGCCTGGGTTGGCTCAGCGGGTGGAGTGAAAGATGTAGCTGTCGGTTGCCGGGTCGGCAAGGGGCAGGGCGTGGTCTTTGAGGTATTGCACCAATGAAGCATCGTCGGCTCTGATTTGCCATGCCGAGGAGGCAGGCACGGCGTTCTCATCGATGTTCTCGCAGGCGGCGAGAAGATCCTCGACCGAGGGCTGGTGGATCACCAGGCCGTTGCCTTTCCAGCCCGCAACCATCAGCCCCAGGCTTTCACACAATGCGACTTTGCGCAGGGCATCGTCACGGTCAGCCTGTCGCGACTGCTGAACGAGGGTGGCCAGCCCCTGATCCGAGGCCAGCAACGTGCCTTGCTCCCAACTTTCGGGCGGGCAGTCCTTGGCTGCGGGTTCAAGGCGAATGAACGGATTGATCTCCATCGGATAAATGCGGCACACCAGCGGCCGCTCAAGATAGATGCCGCAAAGCCCATCCTGCTGAAGGTTCGGGCATTCGGGCAGCGCGTTCGCCGCGAGAATCACCGTCACTCGCAGTGTTCCCGATGCACAAGGCACCGCCGCAGAGCGCCCGGCGTTGTAGGTGAATTCGGGGGAGCCGGCTGGCCAGAGCGATTCGTCGAATGCTTCAAGCATGACCGCCACCCCATGGCCACGCTTGAGCCACGTCACGGCCTCATTCAGGGTCAACGGCACAAAGCGCCCCCGACAACATGCTCCACAGCCGACGCAGGCGAATCGCTCGTTGCTGTCCACACCTGCACTGGAGTGAGTGGAGGACTCGCCTGATCTATCGCTACTCATGGGGCCGCTGCCATCTGTTCTTCAAAAAGAGATCATACGGGTCTTGGCCGGATGCCGTTAACTTAACGGCACATCCCGGACATCCTGCCAGCCCTGCCGACACCGCCCCTGGCCACCTAAAACAGCCCCACGCGAACCCTGTGGGACCGGTTTTAGCCGGGAAGACGTCGGTTGTTACGCCATGGAACTGAAGGTGTCCGTGTTGGCCTCTTCCCGGCTGAAGCCAGTCCTACTAACACCGCGCGAACCCTGTGG
>NZ_JARVSX010000039.1:0-98618 GCF_030208975.1 Pseudomonas sp. ME-P-057 | reverse complement strand
CAATGGCGATGGCGCTGACGGATCGCGTTCGCGGGCAAGCGCGCTCCTACAGTGGGTTTGGGTCATCGCCCAATTCCGCGTTCGGCACCACGTCTTTAGCCGGCTTGCTGGCGAACGCGGTCGGTCAGAAACGTAGATGTCAGGCGATACAGCGCCTTCGCCAGCAAGCCGGATCCTACGGGAGATCTCCGGTGTAGACACGTCGGGCCAGGGCTGAAGCCC
The DNA here is from genome assembly GCF_030208975.1 of Pseudomonas sp. ME-P-057. Classification (NCBI taxonomy): domain Bacteria; kingdom Pseudomonadati; phylum Pseudomonadota; class Gammaproteobacteria; order Pseudomonadales; family Pseudomonadaceae; genus Pseudomonas; species Pseudomonas sp. ME-P-057. The sequence continues at coordinate 98,396 of NZ_JARVSX010000039.1, read as the reverse complement.
GAAGTCGACAAGACTGCGCCCCTCATCTGATCCGTATTTATACGCCTTAGCTGGGTCTGTACTGAAACAGCCTGAGCCCTGACAATCCTCCCAACCCCGGCCGATGGAGCGAGCCCGACCGGAGGGTGTCGCACCGGCTCGCCTCACTCTGTATCGCACGCTTTGCGTAGGAGATTTCATGGCCAAGCTCGCCATCTTTTTGTTCGGATTTCTTGCCCTGACCCTGATGATCGGTGCGCTGGCCACCATCTCGCCCGTCTGAACAGACCCATGCCCGCCACACCCCCGCAAACGGCAGATTGAAATCTGCTGTTTTCGTTTGCCTCCCTCCAACGCAAGCCTCCCATTCGCCATTCGCCATTCGCCATTCGCCATTCGTCCGTAGATCCCGGCGCACTCCCTTGACGGTTTTTTGTAACGGGACAATACTCGGCGCAGATTCATATAGATGACTACATAACTACAACAGCGAAGCGCCTCCATGAACCGACTCTCCAGTGATGTCCGCCTGCCGCTCTATCAACGTCTGCGTGACCAACTCGCCGAACAGATCGCCAACAATCGATGGCGGCCGGGCGAAGCCATTCCTACCGAAGCGGCGCTGTCGAGCGAGTATTGCCTGTCGACCGGTACGGTGCGCAAAGCCGTGGACATGCTGGTCAGTGAAAACATTTTGGAGCGGCAGCAGGGCCGCGGCACCTTCATCAGGCGGCCGCAGTTTCAGTCTTCGCTGTTCCGGTTTTTTCGTTTTCAAAGCGTCTCCGGCGAGCGCCAGGTGCCAGAGAGCCGCATCCTCTCCATCGAAGCGGTCAGCGCACCGTCTGCGGTTTCCCATGCCTTGGGCCTGCCGCTGGAGGCATCGGTCATTCGCCTGATCCGTGTGCGTCTGCTCGACGCTCAGCCGGTGCTTGCCGAAGAAATCTGGCTGCCGCAAGTGCAGTTTCAGACGCTGCTGGAAGTCGACCTGAGCCGCCAGGGCCCGCTGCTCTATCCGATTTACGAAGAGCTCTGCGGACAGGTGGTTGCCTACGCCGAAGAAACCCTGACCGCCGAAGCCATCAACGAGGTACACGCTCGTTTGCTGCAGGTGCCGGTCAACAGCCCTGTGGTGGTGATTGAGCGCCTGGCGCGCAATTACGCCGGGCAACCGCTGGAATGGCGCCGCTCGCGTGGGCATGCCAGCCACTTCCGTTACAGCGTGGACATCCGCTGAGCAGCGGACCCTGCTCACCGACATCAGCGCTCAAGCCCGTCATCAAAGAACAGGCTCTGCACCCCTGCCGCTTCACACTCATAAGGACAAAAAGCATGTTCAATTGGTATCGCCAAGTCACTCCGCGTGAACGCAAGACGTTCTGGGCCTGCTTCGGCGGGTGGTCGCTCGACGCCCTCGAAGTGCAGATGTTCGGCCTGGCCATTCCGGCGCTTATCGCCGCGTTCGCCTTGAGCAAAGGCGACGCCGGGCTGATCAGTGGCGTGACGCTGGTGACTTCGGCCCTCGGCGGTTGGGTCGGCGGTACGCTGTCGGATCGCTACGGCCGGGTGCGCACGCTGCAGTCGATGATCCTGTGGTTCTCGTTTTTCACCTTCCTTTCGGCGTTCGTGACCGGCTTCAGCTCGCTGTTGATCGTCAAGGCGTTGCAGGGTTTCGGCATTGGCGGGGAGTGGGCTGCAGGGGCGGTGCTGATGGCCGAAACCATCAATCCCAAGTACCGCGGCAAGGTCATGGGCACCGTGCAAAGCGCATGGGCGGTGGGCTGGGGGCTGGCGGTGGGTGTGTTCACCCTGATCTATTCGTTCGTGCCTCAAGACATTGCCTGGCGGGTGATGTTTCTGGTCGGCCTGCTGCCGTCGCTGCTGATTATCTGGGTGCGCCGCAATGTCGAGGAGCCGGACAGCTTCCAGCGCCTGCAAAAAGAAAACGCCATCCCGCAGAGTTTCTTCAAGTCCCTGGCCGGTATCTTCCGCCCGGAGCTGATCCGCGTGACGCTGCTCGGCGGTTTGCTGGGGCTCGGTGCTCACGGCGGTTATCACGCCGTCATGACCTGGCTGCCGACATTCCTCAAAACCGAGCGCAACCTGTCAGTGCTCAACTCCGGCGGCTACCTGGCGGTGATCATCGTCGCGTTCTGGTGCGGCTGCGTGGCCAGCGGCTTTTTGATTGACCGCATCGGCCGACGTCTGAACATCGTGCTGTTTGCCCTGTGCTGCGTGGTGACCGTGCAGTGCTACGTGTTCCTGCCGCTGACCAATACGCAAATGCTGTTCCTCGGCTTCCCGCTGGGGTTCTTTGCGGCGGGCATTCCGGCCAGCCTCGGTGCGCTGTTCAATGAGCTTTACCCCGCCGACGTGCGTGGCGCAGGGGTGGGCTTTTGCTACAACTTCGGCCGGGTGCTGTCTTCGGTGTTTCCGTTTCTGGTGGGCCACATGAGCGAATCGATGTCGCTGGGCTCGGCCATCGGCATCGATGCCGGGATCGCCTACGGCGTGGCCGTGATCGCCGCCCTGTGCCTGCCGGAAACCCGCGGCCGCAGCCTGGAGGGCAGCGCTTCTTCCATTCCTGCGGCAGACCCGCGCAGCGAAACCGCCCGCGCCTGATTCTTCCCGCCCGCGCGACGCCCTGTGCGTCGCGCATCTTCAGACAGATGAGATCAATGTCCGACATTTTTTCCACGCCCCTCGCGCCCATTCTTGGCATTGACGGCCATGCACACGTATTCAGCAGGGAGCTGGACCTGACATCGGCGCGACGCTACACACCGGGTTACGATGCCACGCTGGCGATGTACCTGGAACAACTTCAGCAGCACGGTCTGAGCCATGGCGTACTCGTGCAGCCAAGCTTTCTCGGCACCGACAATCGCTATCTGCTCGACGCGCTGCGGCAGGCGCCGGGGCAGTTGCGCGGGGTGGTGGTGGTCGAGCCCGACATCAGCCGCGCCGCGCTGGAGGAGATGTACCAGCTGGGCGTTGTCGGTGTGCGGTTGAACCTGATGGGGAAGGCGCTGCCGGATTTTGCCGAGCCGCACTGGCAGGGGTTTTTCGCCCACCTTGCCGCGCTGGACTGGCACGTCGAAGTCCATCGGCACGTCACCGACATGCCGGCGCTGCTGTCGGGATTGATGCCGTTCGGCGTCAGGATCGTCATCGACCATTTTGGCCGACCGGATGCCCGCTCCGGCCTCGATCAGCCGGGCTTTCGCGAGATGCTGGAGCTGGGCCGAGGCGGCCAACTGTGGATGAAAGTCTCCGGCGTTTATCGTCTGGGAGGCAGCGCGCAGGAAAACCTCGATTTCGCCCGCGCCGCGCTGCCGCTGTTGCTGGACACATTGGGCCCGCAACGCCTGGTCTGGGGAAGCGACTGGCCCCATACCCAGCACGAGGAACAGATCAGTTACGCCTCCGTGGTCGAGCAGTTGCGCGCACTGGAGTGCTCGCCACAACTCATGCGCTCATTACTCATCGGCGCGCCGCAGGTGCTGTTTGATTTTGCCCCGGTCGAGGCCTGATACCGCTGGAGCTGCCGAGACCCGGTCCGGTCCGGGCAACGTCAGCCTGCGCAGCCTGGCTCATGGGCGGCTGATGAAGGGCCGGTCAGGCGCGTCGCCTGGGCTCTGAATGTTGATGCGTCGGGCCTTCGCCCCCTGCGGCTCCACACGCAGCAGGAAAATCATCAGCAAACCGTTTTTGAAGGTCGCGCCTTGCACCTCGATGTGGTCAGCCAGATGGAACACCAGTCTGAAAGGCCCGTGCGCAATGCCCTGATGCAGGTAGGTCACGCCACCGTCGGTATGCGCCTCGCCGCCGCACACCGTCAGCACGTCTCTTTCAAGTGTCAGGTCCAGGTCGGCGGCGGCCAGGCCTGCCGTGGCGATCACGATCCGGTAATGATCGTTGCCATAGCGTTCGACGTTGTGAGGCGGGCCGCTGGCGTTTATCTCGCTGTGCAGCGCAGATTCGAAGAAGTCATTGAAGCGATCGAAGCCCACTGATTGCCGGAACAGCGGAGCCAGTGAAGCGGTGGTGGCCATGCCTGAATCTCCTGGAGATTGCCACGGTGGTCGAGAAGGCAATCGAGGCCGACTCTGCATTTAGAGTTAGGCTCAAGCGCCGCAAAATACAAGCACCGGCGTTAAATACTCCCCTGACAGAAGCGCTCTATCGTGCCCCAAGCATTTGCCTATTAGACGGCTGGCCCGAGTCGGCTAGTCTTGTGCGGGTGCTAGTCCGGGCCGTTTCGCTTACGGCCAAATAAAAAAGAAGGTGAGTAGACCATGTCGACCGAATCGAAATGCCCGTTCAACCACGCAGCCGGGGGCGGCACGACCAACCGTGATTGGTGGCCGAACCAGCTGAATCTCAAGATTCTGCATCAGCACTCGCCGCTGACTGACCCGATGGGCGAGGCATTTGATTACCCCAGCGCCTTCAAAAGCCTGGACTACGAAGCCGTAAAACGCGACCTGCTGGAAGTGATGACTCAGTCCCAAGACTGGTGGCCGGCCGACTTCGGGCACTATGGCCCGCTGTTCGTGCGCATGGCCTGGCACAGCGCCGGCACCTACCGCACCGGCGACGGTCGCGGCGGTGCAGGGGCAGGGCAGCAGCGATTCGCGCCGCTCAACAGCTGGCCGGACAACGTCAACCTGGACAAGGCCCGGCGACTGATCTGGCCGGTCAAACAGAAATACGGCAGCAAGATCTCCTGGGCCGACCTGATCGTGCTCACGGGCAACGTGGCGCTGGAATCCATGGGCTTCAAAACCTTTGGCTTCTCGGGCGGCCGTGCCGATGTCTGGGAACCGGACGAGGACGTGTACTGGGGCGCTGAAACCACCTGGCTTGGTGGTGAGGATCGCTACGGCGCGCACAAAGACATGCAGCAGCCCGGTGAGGGCACGCTGGTCGCCGAACCCGAGCATCACAGCGAAGAGCAGACCCGTACCGCCAACGGCGAACGCAACCTCGAAAACCCTCTCGCCGCCGTGCAGATGGGCCTGATTTATGTCAACCCCGAAGGCCCGGAAGGTGTGCCGGATCCGGCCGCATCGGCGCGTGACATTCGCGAAACGTTTGGCCGCATGGCCATGAATGATGAGGAAACCGTCGCCCTGATTGCCGGCGGTCACGCGTTTGGCAAGACCCACGGTGCAGGGCCTGCCGACAACGTCGGTGCGGAACCGGAAGCGGCCGGTCTGGAGGAGCAAGGCCTTGGCTGGCGCAGCAGCTACGGCTCCGGCAAGGGTGGCGATACCATCACCAGCGGCCTGGAAGTGACCTGGACCTCGACGCCGACCCGCTGGAGCAACGAGTATCTGGAAAACCTGTTTGGCTTCGAGTGGGAGCTGACCAAGAGTCCGGCCGGGGCGCATCAGTGGAGACCTAAAAATGGCGCCGGTGCAGGCAAGATTCCCCATGCCCACGACCCGGCCAAGCGTCAGGAACCGCGCATGCTGACGTCCGACCTGGCGCTGCGCGTGGATCCGGCTTATGAGCAGATATCCCGTCGCTTCCTGGAAAACCCGGATCAGTTGGCAGATGCCTTCGCTCGCGCCTGGTTTAAATTGACTCACCGTGACATGGGTCCGCTGGCCCGTTACCTCGGCCCGGAAATGCCTGCCGAAGAGCTGCTCTGGCAAGACCCGATTCCTGAGGTCAATCACCCGCTGGTGGATGCCACTGACGTGGCGGCGCTGAAGGAAAAAATTCTTGCTTCCGGTTTGTCGGTGTCGCAACTGGTCTCCACGGCCTGGGCAGCCGCTTCGACCTTCCGCGGTTCCGACAAGCGCGGCGGCGCCAATGGCGGTCGTCTGCGTCTGGCCCCGCAGAAGGACTGGGCGGTCAACCAGCCGGCGAATCTGGCGATTGTGCTGGAAGCGCTGGAGCGGATTCGCAGCGAGTTCAATACCTCACAGGCAGGGGGCAAGCAGATATCCCTGGCTGACCTGATCGTGCTTGGCGGCAGCGCGGGTGTCGAACAGGCCGCGAAAAATGCTGGCCACACCGTCAGCGTGCCGTTTACCCCAGGACGCATGGACGCTTCTCAGGAGCAGACCGACGTCGAGTCATTCAGCTTCCTTGAGCCCATCGCCGATGGCTTCCGCAACTACCTCAAGGGTCACTATCGGGTTTCGGCCGAGAAGCTGCTGGTCGACAAGGCGCAATTGCTGACCCTGACGGCGCCGCAGATGACCGTGCTGTTGGGCGGCCTGCGGGTTCTGGACATCAACGCCGGGCACAGCCGTCATGGGGTGCTGACCGACAAACCGGGTGCGCTGAGCAACGACTTCTTCAAGAACCTGCTGGACATGGGCGTCGAATGGAAGGGCGTTTCGGGTGGCGATCAACTCTTCGAAGCTCGCGACCGCAGCACCGGCGAAGTCAAATGGACCGGCACCCGGGTCGATCTGGTGTTCAGCTCACACGCTCAACTGCGCGCGGTGTCCGAGGTGTACGCCAGTGCGGACGGGCAGCAAAAGTTCGTCGAGGATTTCGTTGCCGCCTGGACGAAAGTGATGAACCTGGACCGCTTCGACCTGGCTTGATATCAGGTTTATGCGCGGTTGAGGGCTTCATAGCCGAGGCCTCCTAAACGGAGGCGCGGTTCAGCACGCCATAACAACGCCTCCGCAATGGAGGCGTTGTTTTGTTCGCTAATGATGGGGCGCTGCCGAAATCAACTGTAGGAGCCGGCTTGCTGGCGAATGCGGTGGGTCAGCGCCGCAAGTGCCGACTAACGAAATCGGTTCGCCAGCAAGCCGGCTCCTACAGGTTTGAACATGTGAGACCTGAACCCCTTCGCCCTGGCTTGAGGTCAGGGTTTCCCGGCGTTCAGCACGCCATAACCAACGCCTGCGAAATGGAGGCGTTGTTTTGTGCGCTGATGATGGATGCTGCCGAGCTCAAGTGTAGGAGCCGGCTTGCTGGCGAACGCGATGGGTCAGAACCGCAAGTGCCGACTGATAGAGCCGTCTGGCCAGCAAGCCGGCTCCTACAAATGCGTGGCGTTGCGGCTGACGTGTATTTGCCCGGATCCCGCCCCCCGCTGATGCCGAGTCGGTAATGCTCAGCCGCGCATCTGTTTCATTTTGTGACGTCGGATAGGCGCCATTCAGCTGCTTGCGAATACTGCACGGCGCTGGATTGTTGTGAGTTCCTGAAACGACGGGTGTGACAATGGATACGAATGAAAGACGGATCTCGGATGAAGCTGTTGTGTTTGCCAAGGCCAACAGGAAGGTAATTGCCAAGAGGCTAACGGATCCTTCGGTATACCTTTCAGAGGATGCGCCAGTTTCAGTATTTATGGCGGGATCGCCTGGGGCCGGGAAGACCGAAGCGTCATTGGAGTTCCTCTCGCGATTCGGCGGCTCTGTGCTGCGCATTGACCCTGATACCTACCGCACGGAATTACCCGGTTATACCGGCAGCAATTCATCACTGTTTCAAAGGGCAGTGTCTGTTTTGGAGTCCGCCGTTCTTGATAAGGCACTGCGGTTGCAGCAATCTTTTCTGCTGGACGGGACAGCGTCAAACTTTGACACGGTCTCGCTCAACATTCGGCGCTCGCTGAAACGGGGTCGGTTCGTGCTAGTGCTTTATGTTTATCAAAATCCGGAAAGAGCTTGGGAGTTCGTCCAGGCGCGAGAGCGAATTGAGGGCCGGAATATCCCGTTGCGAGGATTCCTGGATCAGTATTTCGCAGCTCGAGAAGTGGTCAATCGTTTGAAATACGAGTTCGGGCGTACCGTAACCGTGGATATTTTCATCAAGAATCATGACGGTTCTACGAAGGCTTACCTTTAGAACATCCAGCAAATTGACACCCACATACCCGAAACCTATGATCGGGCTTCGCTTGAGCGCAGGCTTAACTGCATGAGGTACGAATGATGGCCGCTCCACAAAAACTTAAAACAGTGAAGTCGACGCCGTTTTCCGACTTTGTCCGCAACGCCACCTTCGAGGAGAAGGAACGGGTTTACCTGGAGGTCATGGAGAAAGCCTGGGCGCGGCAGGAAAAGATCATCGAGCAAGCCCGGAAAATGTAACACCCCCCAATAAACGAAGCTGCCCTTGAGGCGGCTTTGTCGTCTCAGCGGCCCAAGCCGCAAGCATTCAAGCCAGTGCCAACACCCGTCGACACTCCAGCACCAGACTCGCGCCGCCCGACGGGCTGCTGCCGATGCGCAGTTTGAAGCCGTGCAGGTTGACGATCGCGGCGACGATGGACAGGCCCAGGCCGAAGCCGCTTTGCTGATTACCGTTTTCGCTGCGGTAGAAACGTTTGAACACCGCCTCGCGCTCGGCGTCCGGGATGCCGGGGCCGGTGTCCTGTACTTCGATGAACGTGGTGTCGCCTTCGGCGCGAGCGATGAGCAAAACCTGCCCGCCCGGCGGGGTAAATTTGATCGAGTTGCTCAGCAGGTTGGACAGTGCCTCGAACAACAGCGCCCGATCGCCCACCAGCGGGGGCAGCGTTTCGGCCACTCTGAGTTGCAGGGAGACGCGGCCTTCCTCGGCCAGTGGCAGGTAAAAATCGTGCAGCTCCTGCAACAGCGGCTTGGGGTCAAGCTGCCCGAACGCTGAACGGCGCTGATGATCCTCAAGCTCGGAGATCCTCAGCAGGCCCCGGAAGCGTGCCATCAATGTGTCGGCATCGGCGATCACCAGGGCCATTTGCTCGCCCAGTGGCGAGTCTTCCGGCGACTGCTGTTGAATCCGGTAAAGCTGCGCGCGCAGGCGGGTGAGCGGAGTACGCAGATCATGGGCGATGTTGTCGCAGACGCCTTTGACTTCGTTCATGAGCCGCTCTATGCGGTCGAGCATGGCGTTGACGATGTCGGCGAGCATGTCCAGCTCGTCGCGACGGTCCGACACCGGCAGGCGCTTGGCCAGATCGCCGGTGACAATCGCCTCGGCGCTCACCTGTATCGCCCGGATACGCCGCAGGGGCCGCCGACCCAGCAGGTGCCATCCGGCGATGCCGGGAATGATCGTCAACGATATGCCCCACAGCAGCGCGCGCAGGATAAGCGTCGTCACGGCAAACAGCGAGCCGTTGTCGCGCACCAGCACCAGCCAGCGATCATCCATCGTGTGAATGGCCACGGCATCGCAGCCGGAGCTTGGCAGATCAGGGTCGTCGGAATCGATGCATGTCTCGAGCTCCTGGATCGCTCCGGTCAGCTTGAGGCCCTGAGGAATACTTTGGATCGGGCCGCTGATGGGCTGCAGGTCTTTGTCGAACAGGCCGTAGGCGTCGACCGAGCGGATGTCGAACTTGTCGCTGGTTTTGAGCGCATCGTCCAGTTGCGCGCCCTCAAAGCGGGAGAACAGCTGTTGGCGCTGCATCAGCGAGTGGCGGGCGAGGGTGTTGAGGTAGCTGGTGACTTCCCAGTACAGCACCCCCATCAGGATGCTGCTCCAGGCAACGAACAAGAAACTGTACAGCGCCAGCAGCCGGCTGCTGGAGGAGCGCCAGCCCTTAGACGGGTTCGGCAATGACATAACCTGAGCCTCGAACGGTACGTATCAGCGGCGTCAGGGTAGGGGGATCGATTTTCTTGCGCAAGCGCCCGATGTGGACGTCGATCAGGTTGGTGCCGGGGTCGAAGTGATAACCCCAGACTTCTTCGAAAATCATCATGCGGGTGATGATCTGGCCGCTGTTGCGCATCAAAAATTCCAGCAGCTTGTATTCGGTCGGCAGCAGGTTCAGGGGCTGGCCGGCGCGGCTTGCTTCACGGGTGATGAGGTTGAGCTCAAGGTCGGCGACCTTGAGCATGGTCTCGGCCTGAGTCCCCGCATTGCTGCGGCGCAGCAATACTTCTACCCTGGCCGCCATCTCATCGGAGGCGAAGGGTTTGGACAGGTAGTCGTCGCCGCCGGCCCGCAACCCGCGCACGCGTTCATCGACATCGGACAAGGCGCTGATCATCAGGATGGGCGTAGCGATACCCAGGGCGCGCATGGTGGTGACAATGGCCAGGCCGTCGACTTCCGGGAGCATGCGATCAAGGGTAATCAGGTCGTAATCGCCGCTCACGGCACGCACCAGGCCCTCGCGACCGTTGTCGACCCAATCCACTTGCAGCCCGTGGCTGCTCAGCTCGGCAACGATTTCCTTCGCCGTGACGGCATCGTCTTCGATTGTCAGAATTCGCGTCATGGGAAGTCAGGGCCATGTGAGGGACAGAAGGCTGCAGTTTGCCTCTAAACGCTGTCGGTTTTTCTTAAAAATAATTTAAGAAGGGCATGAGGCCATGTTTGATGCTAGCGGGCGCGCCGAAGGAGGAGCACGCCGCGCCGTCAACCTGTGGGAGTGAGCTTGCTCGCGAATGCGTCCTGTCAGGCAATCATTCACCAACAGGTCCGACGCCTTCGCGAGCAAGCTCACTCCTACAGGATAAGTGCCAGGCTGACACGCAGCCACCCGCCCGGGCCTCAAGCGCCTTTACGTTCAGTTTCAGCCTTGGTCGGTGCGTCTTCTCGCTGATCCTTCTTCAGCGCTTTTTTCGAGCCTTTCTTGTCCGGCGTGTCGCCCTCGCTTCGGATCTGCGCGTGGCTGATCAACGCGAAGATAAAGCTGCCGCCGATAATGTTGCCGGCCAGGGTCGGGCCTGCGAACACCAGCCAGAAGTCTTTCCACGGCAGTTCACCGGCGAACACCAGGTACGACACTTCCGCCGAGCCCACGACGATGTGGGTGAAGTCACCCAGCGCCATCAAGTACGTGATCATCACGATGATGCCGATCTTGGCGGTTTCCATCGACGGGATCATCCACACCATGGTGGCGATCATCCAGCCGGAAATGATGCCCTTGGCGAACATCTGACCGCTGTCGTTCTCCATCACCTTGCGGCCGATTTCGAGGAAGGCCTGGTCGGTCTTGGTATCAAAGATTGGCAAGTGCAGCATGACGTACGCCACCAGCAGCGTGCCGCACAGGTTGCCCACCAGCACCACGCCCCACAGCCGGAACAGACGGGCGAAGTTGTTAAGGGTGGGTTTGCTCATGACCGGTAGCACGGCCGTGAGGGTGTTTTCGGTGAACAACTGCTGACGCGCCAGAATGACCGCCAGGAAACCTGCGCTGTAGCCCAGGCTGGCGATGACTTTAAAACCGTCGCCGTCGGGCAGGCGTGAATTCAACAGACCCATGGCCATCAATGACAGCCCCATGGTGAGGCCAGCCGCGAGGGCCGACCAGAACAGCGCTGCCACGTTGCGCTCCAGTTCCTGATCGCCCTGCATGCGGATCGTTTCATGGAGGACGGCTGCACGGGGTGGCTGGTTTTCGTCGATTTCACGTTCTTCTTCCGGCGTCAGGCCGGGGGTCTTGCCGTCTGGTTCGTGTTCCATGGTGATCCTGTGGAGAGGCGGAGGCATGCGGTCGATGGGAGGCGGCGGTTCACTTGCACAAGCTTGCTGCGCGGCGCTGATGCTTCAGACACAATCCGTTACCCGTCGTTCGCCAGCGGCGACTGCCTTTTCACTGACCCTGGAGACCCTCCGTGACCCTTCATATCCGCGACGCAACCCGAGCCGACGCTGCCGTCATCCTGGGATTCATCACCGAGCTTGCGATCTACGAAAAGGCCGAACACGAAGTGACGGCCAGCGTTGCCGACATCGAACGCAGCCTGTTTGACGAACCGTCGCCGGCCAAGGCGTTGATCTGCTTGCAGGACGGGCAGCCTATCGGGTTCGCGGTGTACTTCCTCAGCTACAGCACATGGCAGGGCCGCAAAGGTCTTTATCTGGAAGACCTGTTTGTGTCAGCCGCCCACCGGGGTGTCGGCGCCGGCAAACGGTTGTTGCGCCACCTGGCGAAGATTGCCCACGACAGCGGCTGCGGCCGGTTTGAGTGGAGCGTGCTGGACTGGAACCAGCCGGCGATCGATTTCTACCAGTCAATCGGCGCCGCGCCACAGGACGAGTGGGTCCGCTACCGGATGGAAGGGGAGGGATTGAAGCGCTTTGCGTTGGGGCTGGATTGAAGCGCTTATCGAAGGTGCGCACATCGTGCATAGACCCTGATGTTGATCGCGACCCGTTGTAGGAGCGCGCTTGCCCGCGAATTGCGGTGGGTCAGTCGCACCTGTTCGGCTGACCCTCCTCGTTCGCGAGCAACCGCGCTCCTACAATAATTTGCGGTGAGTCAGGCAGATCGGCGATGCCGACCCGTGGACACTGGATGTTTAGCTGGTCAGAGCTGCGCTGTCGATCCAGGTGACCCCCGCCAGCGCCATGTCCTTCCAGGCCTGGTCCAGCGAGCCATTCAGGTCGATGGCCTTGCACGCGTCGGCAATCACCCAGGTGTTGAACCCTGCAGAACGCGCATCCAGCGCAGTCCATGCCACGCAGAAATCCAGGGCCAGTCCAACCACGTAGACGCTGTCGATGCCGCGCTCGCTCAAATACCCCGCCAGACCGGTACGCGTGGCGCGGTCGGCTTCGACAAACGCCGAATAGCTGTCGATGCCGGCATTGCAGCCTTTGCGCAGGGTGAGTTGCGCATGAGGAATGTCCAGGCCGGCATGCAACTGCGCCCCGTGACTGCCTTGCACACAGTGATCAGGCCACAAGGTCTGTGTGCCGTAAGGCAGCGTGATGTTGTCGAACGGCGCGCGGCCGGCGTGGCTGGAAGCAAAGGACACATGGCCGCGGGGATGCCAGTCCTGCGCCAACACCACATTGCGAAACTGCGCCCCGAGCCGGTTGATGATCGGCACCAGCGCATCGCCCTCGGCCACGGCGAGCGCACCACCGGGCATGAAGTCGTATTGCATGTCGATTACCAGCAAGGCGACACGCGGGTCGTCGGGGAGTCGGGAAAGTGGCGGGGTCATCATCGAATCCTGCATGCAATGGAGGGGGCGGCGTCAGGCAAACACACGAATCGCTGCGCCGGCGTGCCAGGCCTGGATGTCTTCGATCATCTGTCTGAAGAACATCCGGTAGTTGTTCTCGGTGACATAGCCCACATGGGGCGTGGCCACCACGTTTGGCAGCGTGCGGAACGGATGGTCGGCAGGCAGTGGTTCGACGCTGTAGACATCCAGGGCAGCCCCGGCAATCTTCCTGTTTCTGAGCACGTCGATCAGCGCGTCCTCGTCGACAATCGGGCCGCGGGCGGTATTCACCAGATACGCCGTTGGCTTCATCCGGTTCAGCGAATCGGCGTCGACCAGGCCACGGCTGCGCTCGCTGAGCACCAGGTTCACCGACACTACGTCAGCCTGCTCGAACAGCGCCTGCTTGCTCACACAGGTCACGCCATGCTCGGCCGCGCGTTCAGGGGTAAGGTTTTCGCTCCAGGCGATTACCTTCATGTCGAAGGCTTTGCCGTAACGAGCGATTTTATGGCCGATGCTGCCCAGCCCGACGATGCCCAGGGTCTTGCCGTACAGGTCACTGCCAATGCCGATCTGCCAGTTGCCGGCGCGCAGGGAGTTGGCTTCGTCCACCAGATTGCGCGTGACCCCCATGATCAGCGCCCAGGTCAGCTCCGGCGCCGCGTATTTATAGCTGTCGGTGCCGACCACCGTGATGCCCAGGCGAGCAGCGGCTTTGAGGTCCAGCGCGGCATTGCGCATGCCGCCGGTGACCAGCAGTTTCAGGTTGGGCAATTGGCTCAGCAGGGCGTCGTCAAAAAGGGTGCGTTCGCGCATCACGCAGATGATCTGGAAGTCTTTAAGGCGGGCGACCATGGACGCCGTGTCGGCCGGGTAGTCGTGCAAAAAGCTGACCTTGCCGATGGGCTTCAAGACCCCCCAGTCCACAACGTTTTCAGCGACCGATTGCCAGTCGTCGAGTACGGCGATGTTCAGCCCGGAATCCTGAGTCATTGAGCGAGGCCTCGTTCAGCAGCGATGTTGGATTTTGTGGCGCTCACAGTACGCCTGAGCGGTTCACTCTGGAACCCCGAAACCGAGTCGACCGATTCAACTCGATCTGTAGGAGCCGGCTTGCTGGCGAATGCGTCGGGCCAGGGGCGGAAATGTCCGATGACTCAATGGGTTCGCCAGCAAGCCGGCTCCTACAGGTCCGCCAATGGCATCAATTAAACAGCCCCGCCGCGATGTTGATCGAGAAGCCCAGAATGGAGGTGTTGAAGACAAACCCGATCAACGACTGCGCCAGCACCACTTTGCGCAGGCCGCGCGTGCCCACACCGACGTCCGACGTTTGCACGGCGACGCTCAGTGTGAACGAGAAATACAGAAAGTCCCAGTAGTCGGGGTTCTCCTCGCCATCAGCAAAGCGCAAGGCCGGCTTCTCCCCGCTCCAGGTGTAGAAGACCCGCGCGTAATGCAGGCTGAACACCACGCCAATCAGCAGCCATGAGCCGACGATGGTGAACCCGGTGAAGGCGTAATGCAGCGCCTTGTCACTGTCTTTCATGTCCTGAATGCCGGCCAGCTCAAGAATGATTGCCGCCAGGCTGGCAATCGCTGCCACGCACACGACGAACAGCACCAGACCGGCATTTTCGTCCTCGATTTCCGCGACCCGGCGCACGTCTTCAGCGCTGGATTTGAAGGTGCGCCGCATGATCATCGCCATGTACAGCCAGCCGGCGACGTTCCAGCCAATCAGGCATTTGCTGATCACCGAAATGTCGGGGGCAACGACCGCGCTGGCGATACCCGCGGCGAAGCCCAGGGCAGTGGCAATGGTCAGGCGAGGGTGAGTCTTGGTCAGGCGGGGCATGGAGGACGTCACGGCAGTGAGATGCGCGAACAGTAGCACGCGGCCGCTACAGGGGAAGATGAAGAAAAACGGCGCGCAAGGGGTTACGCGCCGGTCGCCATTTGGCAGTGTACGTGGGCCCGCTCAAGCAAGCGTCCAAGGGTCAGGCCCGGACGCTCAGCATGAACAGGTCGGCTTGAGGGAATCAGCGGACCAGGCAAGGCTGCTTGTTGTTGAACGCCCAGTTGGGCACCAAAAATTGCATCGCGACGCTGTCGTCCCGCGCGCCCAGGCCCATGCCTTTATAGAGCTCGTGGGCCTTGGCGACTTGGTCCATGTCGATCTCCACACCCAGCCCCGGCTTCTTCGGCACCTGCACATTGCCCCCAATGATCTGCAGCGGCGCCTTGGTCAGGCGCTGGCCGTCCTGCCAGATCCAGTGGGTGTCGATGGCGGTGATGTTGCCCGGCGCGGCGGCAGCGGCGTGGGTGAACATGGCCAGCGAGATGTCGAAATGGTTGTTGGAATGCGAGCCCCAGGTCAGGCCCCATTCGTTGCACATTTGCGCGACCCGAACCGAGCCTTGCATGGTCCAGAAATGCGGGTCCGCCAGCGGGATGTCCACCGACTGCAGCTGAATGGCGTGGCCCATCTCGCGCCAGTCAGTGGCGATCATGTTGGTCGCGGTGCGCAGGCCTGTGGCGCGGCGGAACTCCGCCATGACTTCGCGGCCCGAGTAGCCGTTTTCAGCGCCGCATGGGTCTTCGGCGTAAGCCAGCACCTTGTGCTGATCGCGGCACAGCCGTACGGCTTCCTTCAACGACCATGCGCCGTTGGGGTCCAGGGTGATGCGCGCTTTCGGGAAGCGCTCGGCCAGCGCAGTCACCGCTTCTATTTCCGCGTCGCCGCTGAGCACGCCGCCCTTGAGTTTGAAGTCCTCGAAGCCGTATTGCGCATACGCCGCCTCGGCCAGACGCACCACGGCTTCCGGGGTCAGGGCTTCTTCGTGGCGCACGCGGAACCACTCGTTGTCGGCATCGGGTTCGGTGCGATAAGGCAAGTTGGTTTTGTGCTGGTCACCGACGTAAAACAGGTAGCCGAGCATCTTCACTTCATCACGCTGCTGGCCTTCACCAAGCAGCGCCGCCACCGGCACTTCAAGGTGCTGACCGAGCAGGTCCAGCACCGCCGCCTCGATACCGGTGACCGCATGGATGGTGATGCGCAGGTCGAAGGTCTGCAGCCCGCGGCCGCCCGCATCGCGTTCGGCGAAGGTACGGCGCACGTCGTTGAGAATCTTCTGGTAGTTGCCAATGCTGCTGCCGACCACCAGCGAGCGCGCGTCTTCCAGGGTCTGGCGGATCTTCTCGCCGCCCGGTATCTCGCCCACCCCGGTGTGGCCGGCGTTGTCCTTGAGAATCACGATATTGCGAGTGAAATACGGGCCGTGGGCGCCGCTCAGGTTGAGCAGCATGTCGTCGTGGCCAGCGACCGGGACGATCTGCATGTCGGTGATGACGGGGGTGCTGCCGGAATTCTGTGCGTTCATGGCTAAATCCTTAGTGATACCGAGCGCGGCGGGCGCGCTGTCTTAACGGGTTCAGAGGTCGCAGGCGTTAGGTATGGCTGGGTGTCACGTCGGCCTTCGCCACTGGCAATGCACCGGGCTTTGGCGTAGTGCGCACGGTGAACACCAGAATCGCGGCAATGATCGAGGTGGCGGTCAGGCCATACAGACCGCCCTGGATCGAGCCGGTCTGCTGCTCAAGAATGCCGAAGGTGGTCGGTGCGACGAAGCCGCCCAGGTTGCCCACCGAGTTGATCAGCGCGATGACCCCTGCGGCAATCCGCGCATCCAGGTAGCCCTGAGGGATGGGCCAGAACAGCGACGATGCCGATTTGAAGCCCATCGCCGCGAAACAGATGGCGACGAAGGCAAACACCGGCCCGCCCGTGGTCGACATGAACATGCCGGCCGCCGCAATCAACAAGGCCACCGCGACCCACGCCTGCTGGTGCTTCCACTTGGCCGACAGCGAGGCGAAGCCGTACATGCAGACGATGGCGATGAACCAGGGGATCGAGTTGAACATGCCAACCTGGAAGTCCGTCAGGTCGCCCATCTTCTTGATGATGCTCGGCAGCCAGAAGGTGGCGGCATAGATGGTCAACTGGATGAAGAAGTACATCAGGCAGAACAGGATGATCTGCGGGTCCTTGAGCAATTTGCCAATCGACAGTTTCACCGGGTTGGCCGCTTCGCGCGCCCGTTGCTCCTCGTCGATCGCGCCGACCAGCGCGTCTTTTTCGGCCTCTGTCAGCCACTTGGCGTCATGGGGTTTGGAGTCCAGCCAGAACCAGACAAAGAAGCACAGACCGACCGAGAACATCCCTTCGATGAAGTACATCCACTGCCAGCCGTGAAAGCCCAGGCCTTCGATCTGCAGCAGCAGGCCGGACAACGGGCCCGAGATCAGCGAAGCGAATGCCGAGCCGCTGAGGAAGATGGCGATGGCCTTGCCCCGTTCAACGCCAGGCAACCAGCGGGTGAAGTAGTAGATCACGCCCGGGAAGAAGCCGGCCTCGGCCACGCCCAGCAGAAAGCGCAGGATGTAAAAGTGGGTCTCAGTCTGGATGAACGCCATGCCGGCCGCCACCAGGCCCCAGGTCAGCATGATTCGGGTCAGCCAGATACGCGCGCCGACTTTTTGCAGGAGGATGTTGGAGGGCACTTCGAACAGCGCATACGCGATGAAGAACAGGCCGGCACCGAAGCCGTAGGCCGCCGCACCAATACCCAGATCATGTTCCATGTGGCTACGCACGAACCCGATATTGACCCGGTCGATGTAGTTGACGATGAACATGATGACGAACAGCGGCAGGATGTGTCGTTTGACTTTCGAGACCGCCGATTGCAGGACGGAATCGTTGGCGTCATCCGCCCGTGATGAGGATGTGTTCACTCTGGTAACTCCCACTGATTATTTTTATGCGGGTGGTTAAGCTTTTGTGTGTGACAAGGTGTGACCCTGTTGCCAGTCATCATACAAGTTGGGCTTGGGTTGGCAACCGTATTTGTTAGGGTTGTCGCAGGTATTTCATCGGCTTAGTCTGGCCTGTCTGACAAGTTGAATGAGTGCAACGCGGCGCTCGAAATCCTGTATTTTCGGGACTCCCAACGGTGTTCTGTTGGCCTGACCGCGTTAGCTGCAGAGCGTCTGCGAGCGAGTACCGGTCAAGAAAATACAAGTGGACAGCCCATCACGAGTTCGGTCGTTGATCGACTGCTTATAGGACAACCCCATGAATACCGTCGAACCGTTGCCGCCCAAGCGCCGCCAGCACAGCCTGGCCACCGATCTGGTGACTGATCTCAGTCAGCGCATCCTGATGGGCACGATTGCGCCCGGCGCAAAGCTGCCGTCCGAGAGCGAGATCGTTCGAGAGCATGGCGTCAGCCGCACGGTGGTGCGCGAGGCGATTTCCAAGCTGCAGGCGTCCGGGCTGGTCGAGACGCATCAGGGCAAAGGCACCTACGTGCTGGCGCGTGCGGAGCAGAGCGCGCTGCATTTGAAGGTCGAAACCGCGTTCAGCGTGCGGCATATCATCGAGTTGCGCATGGGCCTGGAAACCCAGGCAGTCGCACTGGCTGCGCAGCGGCGTACCCATGAGCAACTGGCGGCAATGCGTCTGGCGCTGGACGATTATCAGGACCTGCTGGCGAAGGACGACAGTTGCGTCGAGGCCGACCGCCGCTTTCATCTGCTGATCGCTGAAGCGACCGGCAACCCGTATTTTCTGGAGATCCTGCAGAACCTCGGCAACGCCGTCATTCCCCGCAGCCGCATCGCCTCCAGTGAGCGTGCCGGTGCGAGCCTCACCCACCATGCGTACTTGGCCAACCTCGAACACGAGGCCATCCTCGCGGCCATCCGTCGTCAGGACCCCGACGCCGCTCGTGCCGCCATGTGGACACACCTGAGCAACAGCCGCGAACGGCTTGCGCCCGCCGAGTGACAAATCGACGCGTTACTGGACGTGGCGAGGTGCCTGACCCCGCCCGGGTCCTTCCGGCCGGGAAGCGGCAGGGCGGATCAGCGTCGTTCTGGGTGATGGCATGTGACGCTTTCCCGGCTAAAGCCGGTCCCACAGGGGGAACGCATTCTGATAGTGGGTCCGGCTTCAGCCGGGAAGAGGCCGTTGCGATCACTCCCAATTTTGGGGCGTATGGCTTGCCCGGCTAAAGCCGGTCCCACAAGGGGTACGCATTCTGATAGTGGGTCCGGCTTCAGCCGGGAAGGCGTCGGGTGTTACACCGTCACAGGTAAGGCATGTCGACTGGCACATTCGTCCGCCAACGAATCAGCCAGCCGGTGCCTACAAGCTGGATTATCTATGCCCCAACACCTCCAGCATCACTCTGGACTGCCATTCGAAATATGGATTGAAGGTCAACCGGGCAAATATTTTGCCCGGTTCGCGATGACCCCAATCGGAATACCACACCGGCTCGCCACTCAGGCATTTCTGCATGTCCGCCGCCTGCTGACCGTTCCAGCAAATTCGCTGGCTGCCGTCGACGCCATACAACGGATCGGCAGGGGTAAACATCAGCCCCATGTGGGAAAACTGCGCGATTCGGTACTCGGGCAAGTAGTCGTTGCGCACCAGCACCCTGGGCGATGCCTGGGAAGCTGCCGGGGCATTGCCATACCAGATCAACCGACTGGCCGGGCTGGTGAAGCGTGCATTGAAAGTGTCCAGCACGTAGCCCGTATCAAGCACCGAATCGTGTTCGGTGATTGCCACAAACACCGGCTTGTCATAGACCGCCTGATGCACATGCTTCTGGGCCAGCAAGGCACTGCGATAGAACTGGGCGAAGCCATTGGTGGGCACGTTGAGGTAGCGCACCGGCGTCTGCATCGGACGTACGCCATCATCGGGCTTCGCCAGCCAGGGGCGGAACCAACCAATGTATTGGGTGAGCCAGGCGTAGGTGTTTTCCGGTTTGAACGCAGGGGAAAACAGCACCAGCCCGGCGATTTCAGGATGCTCGTAGGCGTAGTCCACTACCAGATTGGCGCCTGTCGAAAACCCGCCCAGATAGACTGTCGGCACTTCCTTTTCAAGAATTTGAATCTGCTCGCGGACCACACGCTGCCACTGCTTGAGGGTGACATCCAGCATGTCGGCGGGCTTGCTGCCATGCCCGGGTAGCAGCACCGTGCGCACCAAAAAGCCCTGCGCTGCAAGGGACGCACCGACATCGTTGAATGACCAGGGCGAATCGCCCAGGCCATGGACCAGGAGAATGCCGCGAGTGGCAGGTGTTTGAGGTCGCCATTCCTGCGGCGCGTTCCATTCGATCTCGGCCGCATGATTCGAGGTCTGGAACGACCGGTTCGCCTTCATCCACGCGATGGTCTGCTGGCGATACTCGGCAAAACTTGCCTGGCCCAGCGGCTGATCGCTCGCGGCGCAGGCCTGCAGTGCCAACGCGCAGAGGAGGAGGGGGAGGCGGTGCAAAACCAATTCGAACTTCACCCGCTCAGATATCGAGCTGATCAGGACGAATGCCGAATGCCTGGGCAATTTTTTCACGCGTCAACTTGCGCGGGCGGGCCACTGATTCCTGCTGCGCATAGGCGGGCTGTGAGATGCCAAGGCGGCCTGCGACTTGTTCCTGGGTAAGTTCGAGATATTCACGCCACGCGCGGATGGGGGTGGCGCCATCTACAATTCGGCTTACGACTTCGTGGGGAATCAGATCCCCAGTACCCTGTTGGCTGAGGTACTGCTCGTAAGGGATGACGACAAACGCAGGCCTGCCATCCGGGCCGTTGATTATCTGGATGTTGTTAATAGGTGCGCTCATCGCGTTTTCTGACCTCCTGAACACTCACAATTCTCACCCCGCCGTCCCAGTCAAATAGCACACGGTAGTCACCTACTCTTAACCGGTAGCCATGTGACTGATCAGCGATTTGACCTGAGCGACATCTGGCATCGACTC
Source organism: Pseudomonas sp. ME-P-057 (assembly GCF_030208975.1). Lineage (NCBI taxonomy): Bacteria > Pseudomonadati > Pseudomonadota > Gammaproteobacteria > Pseudomonadales > Pseudomonadaceae > Pseudomonas > Pseudomonas sp. ME-P-057. The sequence goes on along the minus strand of NZ_JARVSX010000039.1, from coordinate 77,677 downwards.
CAGCTTGCTCACCGCGTCTCTGATATGTACTTGATGCCTTGTGTGGAGCTTCAAGAGTTGTTTCACGGCTTTCCTCGTCCATGCAATTCTATTCATGCGTCCTTATAAGACTTCCATAAGTCTGGGCTGGATATTACTTATAGCGGAGGGGCCATGCTAGTCGCCAATCGCGCCGGCACCAAGATTCAGGCAGACTCCAGACACCCCAAAAACAAGACCTGATGTGTATGACCTCCAATTCACACTGCTCCACGGCGGCCTCTCATGTTCGCCCTTGATCACACCCTTGCTCAGGACATTGTCGATCGGGCGATGGCGATCCTGCCGTGCAACGTCAACGTTATGGACTACCTCGGCATTATCATCGGCAGCGGTGAGGCCGAACGGCTGTACACGCGTCATGAAGGTGCGCAACTGGTGCTCGCCAACCGCCGTGTCGTGGAAATCGATTCACACGCGGCAACCCAGCTCGACGGTGTGCGTGCCGGGGTCAATCTGCCGCTCATGCTGGATGACAAACTCATCGGCGTGCTCGGCATTAGCGGTGATCCAGACGAGGTGCGGGTGTACGCCGAGCTGGTAAAGATGACCGCCGAGATGCTGATGGAGCATCGACGCCAGCAGGCCGATCGGCAGTGGCGGCAGCAGCGTGGCGAAGACCTGCTCTCGCGGCTGTTGCTCGGCGACAGCAATGCGCACTTGATTGCCGAGGCTGAGCAGTTGGGGCTGCAGCCGCAGTTGCCGCGCCAGGCGGTCGTGTTCGAACTGCCCGAAGGGGCGACCTGCGCCGGTTCGCTCTGCGCATGGCTGAGCGCCCGTTACGCCAACAGTTGGTGCCTGCCCTGCGAACCGGGACTGATCCACTGGTGCCGCGCGGTCGGCAAGGATCGCGACGACGCCCTGTTGCTGGAGCAATGTGCCGAGCAGGGCTGGCCCGTGGAGCGGATGGCGACTGTCGAGCCTTCGTCGGATTTGGCCTCCCTGCGCAGCGCGTGCACCGCCGCGCGTGATCTGATTGATTACGCCCGGCATGTCTGCCCGTCACTGAAATTACTTCGCCTGCCCAGCCATCGCCTGGCGTTGTTGTTCTGGCGCAATCGGCACGACTGGCTGGCCGAAGGCATCGCTGAGCCCATCCAGCGCCTTGAAGATAACCCCCAACTGCTCGACACCCTGCGCGCCTGGTTCGACTACAGCGGCGAGAGCCGGGCGTGCGCCGACGCGCTGGGCATCCACCGCAACAGCTTGCGCTACCGGCTTGAGAAAATTGCCGAACTGACCGGCTGCGACCCTTATCGGACCGAAGACCTGTTGCGCTTGTACCTTGGCGCGCAGATCGTGCCCCGCTAGGTAGGCCTCTACGACGATCACCACCCGCCTGCAGTTGTTCAAATGACCGACCGTTGGCGCGCTCCGTTGTGCAAGCGTAAGGCGCCGCGGTCGGGCGAAAGTGCGACCATCGGGTGAACGGCAGGTTTCGCCGTCCAGTCAGTTCCGACCGTGCAGTCAATTACGACCGTCCAGTCGGCCAGACGCGTCCAAAACACAGATCGGCCATCGCCAAGGAGAATCGCATGAAAGTCGTCATCGCCCCGGATTCGTTCAAGGACAGCCTCAGCGCCCAGGCCGTCGCTCAGGCCATTGCCGGAGGGCTCAGGGAGGTATGGCCGGACGCCCGGCTGATCGAATGTCCGATGGCCGATGGCGGCGAGGGCACCATCGACGCGGTACTGGCCGCCTGCGACGGGCAATGGATGAGCGTGCAAGTCAGTGGCCCGCTGGGGCAGCCGGTTCAGGCGCAATGGGGCTGGCTCGCAGCATCGCGCACCGGGATCATCGAGATGGCCATGGCCAGTGGCCTGCAGTTGTTGAGCCTGGAGCAGCGAGACGCGACAGTGACCAGCACGTTCGGCACCGGTCAGCTCATCAACGCCGCGCTGGACGCTGGCGCCGAACGGATCATTCTGGCCATCGGCGGCAGCGCGACCAACGATGCCGGCACCGGCATGCTTTCGGCGCTGGGCGCGCGTTTTGTCGATCAGCACGATCAACCACTCGTTGCCGGCGGCCTGGCCTTGCAGCAACTGGCGCGCATCGACCTGAGCGGTCTCGACCCACGATTGAGCAGCGTGCAGTTCGAGGTGGCCGCCGACGTCAACAACCCATTGTGCGGCGTGCAGGGCGCTTCGCACATCTTCGGTCCACAGAAAGGCGCTTCCCCCGAGCAAGTGCTGGCCCTGGACGCCGCTCTGGCACATTTCGCCCGTCACTCTGCGCAGTCGCTGGGCAAAGACGTAAGCGAATACCCCGGCAGCGGCGCGGCCGGCGGCATGGGCTTTGCGGCAAAGGCTTACCTGAATGCCTCGTTCCGGCCAGGCGTGGAGGTGGTCGCTGACCTGACCGGCCTGGCCGAAGCCCTCGAAGGCGCTGATCTGGTCATCACCGGTGAGGGCCGCTTCGATGCGCAGACGTTGCGTGGCAAAACGCCGTTTGGCGTCGCCCGGATTGCTCGGCGCAGCAACGTGCCGGTCATTGTGTTGGCCGGCACGTTGGGCGAGGGATACGCCGAGCTCTATGGGCATGGCATCAGTGCGGCGTTCGCGGTGACCAGCGGGCCGATGACGCTGGAGGCTGCCTGCGCCAACGCGGCCACGCTGCTGCATGACCGGGCGCGCGACCTGGCGCAGCTGTGGGCCCTCGCCGCTCGCTGAGCTGAGCTGAGCTGGGCATGGGCAAGCGCGACACGTGCAGTGATCGCGCCCTGCAACCTGCTTGCCGATCAGGCAGTTTTCAAGTGCGTGACAGGGATCGGGCTGCGCATCAACCCGCCGACCAGCGCCGCCGCGAACAGCGCGACAAGGCCGGAAACCCAGAGCACCGAGCCGAAGCCAGTGACGAACGCTTCCCGGGCCAGCGGTTGAATCATTGCTCGTGCGCCGGGCTGCAGTGTTTGCAGCGCGGCGGCCATGTCGCCGGCCACGACGCGCGATGCGATGTATTGTGCCTGGCTCAGCAGATCGGGCGCGGTGCTCGCCAGTGTGTCGTTTAACTTGGCCAGCGTTGCGCTGGCCAGCAGCGCGCCATACACCCCGATGGCCAGCATGATCGCGCTGAAGCGCATGGTCGTGCTCATTCCTGAGGCCATGCCCGTGCGGTCGCGGGGAACGCACGCCATGATGTTTTTCTGCGTATCGCCATTGAGCAGTCCGGCGCCGGCACCGGTCACCGCCATGGCCGCCGCGAACGCAGGATAACCCCCAACGCCGGTTGCCCAGGCGCAGACCAGGTTGCCCACTCCCACGAGGGTCAAGCCCAGCGCCATCATCGCCGCCGGGGACAAGTGCCGGGACAGTGTCGGCCCCAGACGGGGCAACAACAGCATGGTGACCGCGAAGGGCAGCATGCCCAGGCCCGAGTCGATCGCGCTGAAACCCAGACCGTTCTGCAGATAAAACGGCAGCAGCGTCATCATCACCTGGGCGCAGCCGGCGTAAGCGAACATGCCGAGCAAAGCGCCGATGAACCTCGGGTATCTGAACAGCTGCAAGTCGACCATGGGCCGACGCTGCATGCGTTCCACGATTACAAACAGGGCGAGTAACAGTGCGCCTGCGGCCAGGCGCACAGAGGTGAGCGGGGCGCCCCAGCCGATTCGATTGGCCTCGATCAGCCCCCAGATCAGGCTCAGCAGGCTGGCGCTGAAAAACAGGCTGCCCCACGGATCAAGTCGTGCCGACTGCTCGTTGCGCGACTCGTCGATGTTGCGCATGACCAGTGTCAGCAAGCCCACGCCCACCGGCAGGTTCAGGTAGAAAATCCAGCGCCAGCCCATCAGCTCGGCGATCAGGCCGCCGATGGTGGGCGCCGCCGTCATCGCCACGCCCATGCATGCACCCCAAAGCGCCCAGGCCCTGGCGCGCTCGGCTTCGTCGTGAAAAACATGGCCAATGGTCGCCAGCGCCGAGGTCAGCAGCAGCGCGGCGCCAATGCCTTTGATCGCCCGGGCGATGTCGAGGTAAACAATGTCAGGCGCCGCGCCGCAACCCAGCGACGCCAGGATGAACAGCACCAGCCCCGTCAGCAGCATGCGCTTGCGGCCGAACCGGTCGGCCAGGCTGCCGGTCGGCAGCAACAGCGCGGCGAACGCCAGCATATAGGCGCTGATCACCCATTCGATGTCGGCGAACCCGGCGTTCAGATCGCGGGCGATGCTTGGCAGCGTGACGGCGACAATGTTGGTGTCGAGCACGATCAACGCGCACACGCCGGAGGCCGTGAGCAGGGTCTTGCGGGGGCTGGCGTGAGACATGTTCGGGACTCCGGGGCCGTTAGGTGCTGGCTAAGGGGGCTGGCTGACGATGCAAACGTGGAGACACGTCCACGTCGTCGATCCAGCGCTAGAGTAAGCGCGCATGGCCTATGCTCTGTTACCCGTCGTCCGCTATTTCATTACCTGAAAGGTAACGCTCCATGGAAATACGTCACTTCCGTTACTTCCTGGCGGTCGCCCGGCACCGGCATTTCACCCGCGCCGCCGAGCAGCTGGGCATCGCGCCCCCGACGCTCACGCGCCAGATCCAGGACCTGGAAAACGCACTGGGCACTCGCTTGTTTCTGCGTGAGCAGCGGGAAGTCAGGCTGACCGAAGCAGGGCGGGCATTGCAGATCGAAGCGGAGCTGGCAGTGCGGCAATTTGAAACCGCGCAGTTCAATGTCCAGCGCGCCGGACGCGGCGAGGCCGGCCGGATAGAGTTGGGCTATGTCGCCTCAGCGGTGTTTTCGGGGGTGCTGCAACGGCATGTGGGTGAGTTTCGCCAGCGCCATCCGGACGTCGAGTTCAGCATCATCGAACACCTCATGCCGACGCTGCCCCGGCGAATAGAAGAAGGCCGGCTGGATGTCGGGTTCATCCGCTCCCCCATGCAATTGCCCGACGCCCTGAACGCCGTGGAACTGTTGACGGAAGGATTTGTGCTGGCGCTGCCGGACACCTGCTGGCTCGGCAAACTCAAGGTCATCAACGCGCAGCATGTGCAAAACGAGACTTTCATCCTGCCCGAGCAAATCTCCGGCACCCTCGAAGTTGCAGCCCATGGCGGCTTCGCGCCAACACTCGGCCCGCAACCGGGAAGCCTGGTATCAGTGATCGCCCTGGTCAGCCTCGGCCAGGGCATAGCAGTGGTGCCCGAATCGGTGGTCAATCACATCCGCTTGCCCAACGTGCTCTACCGCCCCCTGGAAGACTGCCGCCCGACCTCATCGCTGTCGCTGATCCACCGACGCCACGAAAAGGCCCCGGCCACGATCCGCTTCATCGAACACATCAAAGCCGCGCCCACACCCTGAGCCCAACCGCCCGCAAAAAGGCAAAAGCTTCCCGGCTAAAGCCGGTCACACAAAAAGCAACGCGGCCAGTCAGTAGGACCGGCTTCAGCCGGGAAGCCTTTGATCTTCCCTAAACGCGCTTTTGATCTTGTTCTTGATCTTCAAATGCAAAAAGCCCAAACACCGCCAATCGCGACTTGGGTGCAGGCTGAACGCAGGTCTTGCGCAGTGGGCCGAGCGGCATGGATGCCGCGAGAGCCGCCCCCCGCCATGGATGGCGGATGGCGGCGGGCCCACGGAGCAAGACCGAAGTGAGGGAACCCCGACGAAGGAGGGGCCAAACCAGGAGCAAGCACCTTTGGTTACTTGGGGTGCTTTTCCAAGTAACTCGCCGAAGGCGAAACCCGAGGCCGTTAGGCCGACGCCCCTGATCTTGATCTTGATCTTGATCTTGATCTTGATCTTGATCTAGATCCTGATCCAGAAACCGCTAAACCTTAGCCGCCTCCGGCACCCGCCCATACACATCAGTGAACCGCACGATATCGTCCTCACCCAAATACTCGCCGCTCTGCACCTCAATCATCACCAAATCAATCACCCCCGGATTGACCAGACGATGAGTATGCCCAGGCTTGATGAACGTCGACTCATTAGTGTCCAGCATGAACTCATCGTCATTATTGGTCACAAGCGCCATACCACTGACCACGATCCAGTGCTCGCTGCGGTGATGATGCATCTGCAACGACAGCGACGCCTGCGGCTTGACCACGATACGCTTGATCTTGAAACGCTTGCCTTCCTCCAGCACCGTGTACGTGCCCCACGGGCGAGTCACCGTGTTATGCAACAGATACGCCGGATGCTGCTGACGCTTGAGCTCCTGCGCGATGATTTTGACTTCCTGACTGCGGTCAGCGTCGGCAATCAACAACGCATCCGGGGTGTCAATGATGATCAGGTTATCCAGACCCACGCCCCCGACCAGCCGCTTCTTCGAGTCGATGTAACAATTGGTCACGTCATGCAGAACGACCTGACCGTTGCACTGGTTCCCGTTTTCATCGGCCGAGGACAGCTCGCGAATCGCGCTCCACGAACCGATATCGCTCCACCCCAACGCGCACGGCACCACCGCGACCTTCTGCGAATGCTCCATCAGGGCGTAATCAATCGAGATATCCGGCGCCAGCGCAAACGTCGCGCTGTCCAGTTCGATTTGCAACTCGTTGCGACCTTCCTTGGTGTTGCATCGCGCCAGGCATTCACGGACAGCCGCAAGCACCTGCGGGGCGTGGATCTCCATTTCCGCCAGCAGCACGTCCACACGCATGCAGAACATGCCGGCGTTCCACAGATGCAGCCCGCCTGCAACGTAGTCCTGCGCCGTCGCAGCATCGGGTTTCTCTACGAAGCGTGCGACCTGAAACGCCTCGCTGCTGAGCGCCTGGCCTTTTTCGATGTAGCCAAAGCCGGTCTCGGCACGGGAGGGGATGAGCCCGAACGTGACCAGCCAGCCCTCGTCGGCCAGCTTGCTCGCGCTCTTTACCGCTGCACCAAACGCAGCCACGTCGTTGATCAGCTGGTCGGCTGGGAGAATCAGCAACTGCGCGTCGTCGCCATGACGCGCCTGTGCGTGCAACGCGGCCGCAGCGATGGCAGGGGCGGTGTTGCGGCCAGAGGGTTCAAGCACGAATTCCAGCGGCAGGTTGCGTTTGTTGAGCAAGCGATAGTCATCAACGGTGCGGAAATACACCTCTCGATTGGTGACGGTAAGCACGCTCTCAACGCCGTCCAGTTGGCTGGCACGGTTGAAGGTCTTCTGCAGCAGGCTTTCGCCATCCGGCATGCGCATGAAGAACTTGGGCATGGCTTCACGCGAAACAGGCCACAACCGGGTGCCGGCGCCGCCAGCGATAATGCAGGGAATAAGAGTGCCCATCAGAAAACCTCGTGGGTAGAGAGCACTGCCGCAACAGCGCGCTGTAGAAAGTTTGAATCGAAGCGGGCGGCGCGTTTCACACAATAAAAACGCTCCCCGATTAAAGGGCGGCTCAGGTACAAGGCGTTTACGCCTCCGGTAGACGGCCCTGAAGAAGACACATACACGGCGTTTGGGTACAGCTGCATAGGTCTCCCTACCTCTTCGATCCATGAATCAGTGACTGAACGGCTGCCTTTGCAACACGCTAAAAGTCAATAAAATGACCTTTTTGAGCGGGTTGCTCGGATTAGCCAATTATTTGTCGATTAAGCACTTTCCGTCTGCGGTTTTCAAGTGTCTGTAACGATTCGTTAACGCCTCTCGTCCTTTATTTACGGGTGTGAACGGGGCCAACCGGCGCGATCCGTCACCGCCAATGGCGGGTTTTTGGGACAGCCAGTCAAGGTAAGTCTTTGGGCTATAAGGCTTTTTGCCAGCATTTGCGGAGATGCCTTCGCAGACGGTTGCGCTTTGTCCGGTTTCTCCCATGTCCATCGGCTCATTGCGCTGCGACTAAAAGATTTATCGGTTGCCGGGCTTTTTTCGTAGCGCGTGCGGTCAACTCATCACGCATCAACTCGTACACGTAGAGGGAAGGGATATGACAGCGCGCAGGGCATTACTGATTCTCCATGGCAAGCAGGCGCTCAACGACGATGTCCGCGCAGCGGTAGAGCGCAAGCGCACTCACGGCTGGGAACTCGATGTGCGCGTCACCTGGGAAGCCGGTGATGCCCAGCGGCTGGTGCGAGAAGGCTTGGCCGCAGGCCATCGGCAGATCATCGCCGGTGGCGGCGATGGCACGCTGCGCGACGTCGCCGAGGCCCTGGCGCTGTCGGAAGTCGACGCCAGCCTGGTAATCATGCCGCTGGGCACCGCCAACGACTTTGCCCGTTCGGCCGGGGTTCCGCTGGAACCCGAGCGAGCCCTGGACCTGCTGGACGTACCGGCACGTGCAGTGGACATGGGAGCCGTCGGCGAGCAGATGTTTCTGAACATGGCCACCGGCGGCTTTGGCAGTCAGGTCACTGCCAACACCTCCGAGGACCTGAAGAAAATCCTTGGCGGCGCGGCCTATCTGTTCACCGGGTTGACCCGGTTCAGTGAGCTGACCGCCGCCTCTGCGGAACTGACCGGCCCCGATTTTCACTGGCAGGGCGACTTGCTCGCGCTGGGGATTGGCAACGGACGTCAGGCTGGAGGCGGTCATCCGCTGTGCCCGGAGGCGCTCGCCGACGACGGCCTGCTGGATATCAGCATCCTGCCAGCGCCTCAGGAGGTGGTCAGCACCCTGAGAAGCCTGCTCGAAGGGGGGCTTGGTCTGGACAACATGTTCGTCCGGGCGCGGCTACCTTGGGTGGAGCTTAAATCGGCGCAAGGGCTGACCATCAATCTTGACGGCGAACCGTTGCGTGGCGATGCCAAGCGTTTCGAAGCTCGACCGGGGGCGCTGCGCGTGCACCTGCCGTCTCACTCACCCTTGCTGGGCCAGACCCGGCAACTCGCCTGAGCCTGTGACAGCCGCTCACACTTCACTGGGGGCGGCGAACTCCAGGTTGGGCGAGCTGCGCCGTTCCGCGCCTGCGGGCCGCTCCAGTGCACCGGTTCGGCCTTCCTGCCGTTTGCCCAACTCGCACAGGCAAGCCAAAACGCCCAGTAGAGCACGCTGTTCGCTGTCGTCCAGTGCCAGCAAGCCGGTGTGCGGGTCGATCAGTTCCAGCTGCCAGCCCATCAACGCCAGGCAGTGCTCAAGGGTGTGCCGGACCAGAGGGTGCAAGTGCCCTGAAGCGCTGGCGAGGCGGATCAGCCCGCTCAGCTCCCGGGCAAACGCGCTCAGGGTTTGAATGCCGTGGGTACCGGCTTGCGCTGCAAGTTGCTGCAATGCCGTCAGCAGGCCCTCCATTGCGTCGCGATCATCGCTGATCAGTGCCAGGTGATCGAGGCAGTCGCCAGCGCGGCACATGAGCACGTGGCTGTCGCTGAAAAAACCTGCGTGCAACCGTAGCCAGTCATTGCCATTGCGCATCTGCAATATTCCCTTTCTCAGCGTTGCGGTATCGGATCACGGACAGCGAGTGGCACAAAGTAATGTTGATGCTACAGGCACGTCTGTAGGGCGTTTCTGATTGTTTCCTGTGGGCGATGAAGAAGCGTCCCTGTGCACCTCCAGCCCGTTGCGGTCAATCGTCCGAAAACCGTGGCCGACGCCTGCGGGCAGGGCTGTACGGGATACTCAGGTTCGCGCAGTGATGTTATTGTGGCATCACTTACGGCGCACACTTGATTTTCCCGATTAAGGTCTGTCATGGCGCTGCCGATAAAGGGTAGGCGGACTTACTTGAACCCTGCTCCAGGAGCAACAGATGGCTGGCATTCTCGACACAGTAGACCAACGTACACAGCTGGTAGGTGAGAACCGCCTGGAAATTCTCATGTTCCGCCTGGCTGGCCGTCAGTTGTTCGCAATCAACGTATTCAAGGTTCAGGAAGTCCTGCAACTGCCCAAGTTGACGCTCATGCCGCAACGTCACCCGTTCGTGTGCGGCGTGGTCAACCTGCGCGGCCAGACGCTGCCGGTGATCGATCTGTCCCAGGCCATCGGCATGCGCCCTCTGGTACCGGGCCCGTCGAGCACGATCATCGTCACCGAGTACAACCGCTCGGTGCAGGCGTTCCTGGTGGGTGGGGTCGATCGCATCGTGAACATGAACTGGGAGGCGATTCTGCCGCCTCCGACCAGTGCCGGTCGTCAGCATTACCTGACCGCGATCAGCAAGGTTGACGACCAGTTGGTCGAAATCATCGACGTCGAAAAAGTGCTGGCCGAAATCGTGCCTTACAGCGCCAAGGTCTCCCGTGACAAGCTGGACGATCCGGTCCTTTCACGTGCCGTTGGCCGCGAAGTGTTGCTGGTGGACGACTCCAACGTGGCGCTTTCGCAACTGCGCGACACCCTGGGTCAGTTGGGCGTGAAGATGCACGTTGCCCGTGACGGTCTGAAGGCCCTGAACATGCTCAAGGCCTGGGCCGACACGGGCGAGGTCATGACCGACAAACTGCTGATGGTCTTTACCGATGCTGAAATGCCGGAGATGGACGGATATCGCCTGACCACCGAAATTCGTAATGACGCGCGTTTGCGCGGTTTGTATGTCGTACTGCACACGTCTTTGTCCGGCAGCTTCAACGAGTCCATGGTCAAGAAGGTCGGCTGTGACAATTTCCTGTCCAAGTTCCAGCCGGACAAGCTGGTCGATGTAGTTCGTGAGCGTTTGATGCTCGATAACTGAGCCATCCTTTTTTTGAGCCCCTTGCTGTATGGAGGGGCTTTTTTGCATCTGTACCGCTTGCTTTCCCGACGCCTCGTATAGAGTGACGCCTTTCTGCTCTGGCATAAGGACGCGTACATGTTGCACCTCAGCGCGCTGTATCGGTATCCCCTCAAATCCTGCATGGCCGAGCCGCTGCAGCAGGCCGGCTTCGATGAGTTGGGCATGAGCGGCGACCGTCGCTGGATGCTGGTGGACGAGGCCAGTGGCCGGTTCTACACCCAGCGCGCGCTGCCGCAGATGGCCCAATTGTCGGTGTTATGGACGGGCGATGTAGTGACGTTGTCCGCGCCAGGTCTTGGCAGTCTGGACGTGCAAGTGCCGGCGGATGAAGAAGCTAACTTGCGCGGCATTACGATCTGGCGCGACAGCTTTCGGGTGCCCGATGCGGGCGAGGAGGCGGCGCGCTGGGTCAGTGCGTTGGTGGGCAAGCCGACGCGGCTGGTGCATGTTCCGAAAGCCCGGGCACGCTGGCTGCCCTCCGGTTATGGAACGGTCGAAGACCGTGTCGGGTTCGCTGACGGCTTTCCGCTGTTGTTGATCGGGCAGTCGTCGCTGGAAGACTTGTCGCAAAAAGTCGGGCGCCCTCTGGAGATGCTGAGGTTCCGTCCCAACCTGGTGGTCTCCGGGGCTGAAGCGTTCGCCGAGGATGGCTGGAAGCGGATTCGCATCGGCGACGTAGAGCTGCGGGTGTTGAAGCCCTGCTCGCGGTGCATCATGACCACGATGGACCCGGCCACCGGTGAGCGAAGCGCTGACCGCGAGCCGATGACCACGCTCAAAACCTATCGAGAAAGAAACGGGGAGATCTGGTTCGGGCAGAATCTGGTGAGCGATGGGCCTGGGCAGGTCGAGGTCGGCATGCCGGTGGAAGTGCTGGAGTAACGCGAGCCTGGCACATCAGTCATGCAGCCCTCCTGGCCAACACCCGTCATGCAGAACCTGCACGCACCTGCGCAGGTCATGCTGAACCGGCACATCTCTACTGTAGGAGCCGGCTTGCTGGCGAACGCGGTGAATCAGACGCTGCTGCGTTGAACGCCTGACCGTGTTCGCCAGCAAGCCGGCTCCTACAGGTCGATGAGGTCCAGGATTACTTTTTCGCATCAGCGACGCGGGTTTCAGACTGTTGGAGTGATAGCGGCGGGCGATATTGACCGCAAGGCCACGCGGCTTTTATGCAGGCTTCTGGCCGACGCAAGTCGTGGAGCCTGCGCATACCTACTGTAGGAGCCGGCTTGCTGGCGAACGCGGCGGATCATACACCGCTGCGGTGATGGCTAACCGTGTTCGCCAGCAAGCCGGCTCCTACAGGTTCATCTAACCCTACTGGCCCGACTGGCCTGGGCAATGATGGCATCGATTCGGTGCTTTCTGCCTAAAGCCTGTCTCACGATGCCTGTCCAGCCTCACAAATCATCAAAAAACCGTTCATGCCAGTCCACCAGCGGCTGCGGTGAATTGAGCTTTTGACCGTAGATGACTGCGTACGACAACACGTTTTGCACGTATTGACGTGTTTCGTCGAACGGGATGCTTTCAACCCAGACGTCGAAAGCCAGGTGATTGGCGCCCCTCAGCCATTGGCGGACACGGCCCGGGCCGGCGTTGTAGGCGGCCGAGGCGAGAACCCGGTTACCGTTGAATTGCGCATGCACCTGGCTCAGGTAGGCGGCACCAAGCTGGATGTTTTTGTCCGGGTCGAGCACCTGCGCCGGCGAGGCCAGCGGGATGCTGAATTTGCGGGCGGTCTCTTTGGCGGTGGCGGGCATCAGCTGCATCAGGCCGCTGGCGCCGACGCCGGACCGTGCGTCGTCCATGAACGCGCTTTCCTGACGAGTGATCGCAAAGACCCAGCTGGAATGCAGCCCGCGAACCTGAGCCTCGCGCACCAGGGTGTCGCGGTGAGCCATGGGGAAGCGGATATCCAGGTCGTCCCAGTACTGCGCCTGGCTGATGGTGCGGATGGCCGGGAAGTACCAGTGCATGTCGTACGCAAGCTTGGCCTGGGCGACCATTTCGTCCCGGCTGAAGCGACGGGTGACGTGGTACCACTCGCGGCGACCGTCGACGATCTGCCCGCGGTCATAAAACTCCAGCGCACGGCGCACGCCCGGCGTGTTGCGCACTTTGGCGATCAGCGCCTGGCTCATCACCAGGGGCTTGTTGTTGAGCATGTACGGCGTCTGGATGCGGTCGGCGGCAAGAAAGCCGTAGAAGTCACGCTCCTTGGCAACGGTCTTGTACAACCCCGGCAGCAGCGGGCTGTTGGGCTGGGCCAGTTCCAGCGAGCGTGCCTGCCAGTAGCGCCAGCGGTTTGTGGTTGCCAAATCCTGGGGCAGGCGACGCGTCAACTCGTAGGCGTCGCTCCAGCGGCCCAGACGCAGTAAAAGGCGCAGGCGCCATTCAGTGACCGTATTGTCACGCAGGTCCGGGTCGTATTTGGTCATCACCTCAAGGGCGCGACCGTCGTAACTGCGGGCCAGCGTCAGACCGATTTCCTTGGCGATCTGGACCTGTTCTTCATGGGAAAAATGCAAAACCGGCGCGTAGCTGTCGAGCAGTTCCATCGCGCGCTGCGGGTCCTGTTTGGCCAGTCGGCGCAGGCCCAGGCCAACCACATCGGACATCGCCTCGTCGGCCGGCATGAACTGCCCCTGGTTGTTGACCATCTCGGGCTTTTGCGCCACGGCGATCAACAGACGGCCCTGAGGCGCCAGGGTGGTCATGCTGTTGACCAATTGCGTGGCGAGGGCGTAGTTGCGCACCTGGGCGGCGAGCTTGGCGCGTTGCCAGCGCTTCTGTTCGGTCAGTTGACCCTCAATGGCCCACTGGGTGAAAAACGTGTCGCAAGCCGCCGGCAGGGTTTTGCCGGTCATCCAGGTCTTTTCCGCGTTTGCGTAGCCTTCTGACTTCTGGCCATGGCCGAGCTGATACGAGCCATAAAGACAGTCGAGTTCGACGAAATTGAGCTTGGGGTCGTAGTACTTGACGAAAGGCTGCCAGTCGCCGCGTGACGCCAGAAGCCGCAACCAGCGCAACTTCATGTAGTTGGCCTGGGGCAGGTCGCCATGCTCGGCGAAGAACTTCTCGACCTCTTCATTGCTCGCGCCGTTCAGCCGCGCCGTCAGCTCGTCGTAGGCCAGGTATGGCTCGAGCGGGTAATCCGCAAGGGCCGCTGCGTAGGTGCGATAGGGGCCGCCGTCGCCCTTGGCCAGCGCGCGTTTGGCTTCATCGTAATACTGGCGTTGAGTGGTGAGATCGACCGCTTGGACGGACTGGGCAGCGGTGGCCGACAGAAGCAGGCAGGACAAAAGGCTGAACAAACGACTGCGCATGAGACTTCCGTGCAGATGAATCGTGAAAAGTGGCGCTAGCTTAGCGTGTTGCCCGCGTCGGTTGAAGCGCTGCCGCACCGGTTGTGATGGATGGGAACGCAGCCGTTCTGAAATCGGCTGGCTGGCGGGTTCGGACGACGTCCTGTCATCGATTAGCCGCCCCTCTGCCGGGTTATCTCAGGTAGAATGCGCGCCCGGTTTTTGGAGAAGCTCATGACCCTGCTCAAATTCAGCGATGTGTCCCTTGCGTTCGGCGCCATGCCGTTGTTGGACAAGGTGTCCTGGCAGATCGCCCGTGGTGAGCGGGTCTGCATCATCGGCCGCAACGGCACTGGCAAATCCAGCATGTTGAAGCTGGTCAAGGGTGTGCAGATGCCCGACGACGGCAATGTCTGGCGCGCGCCCGGCCTGAAGATCGGCGAATTGCCACAGGAGCTGCCGGTCGCCGACGGCCGCACCGTGTTTGACGTCGTCGCCGAAGGCCTTGATGGTGTCGGCGAGCTCCTCGCTCAGTATCATCACCTGAGCCAGAACATCGTTACCGCCGAAGACCTCGACAAGCTCATGCATGTCCAGTCGGACCTCGAAGCCCGTGACGGCTGGCGCCTGCAGCAGCTGGTAGACAGCACGCTCAGCCGCCTGCAACTGCCTGCAGACAAAACCCTCGCCGAGCTCTCCGGTGGCTGGCGTCGCCGTGTGCTGCTCGCCCAGGCCCTGGTCTCCGAACCCGACCTGCTGATGCTCGACGAGCCCACCAACCACCTGGACATCGGCGCCATCGCCTGGCTCGAAGAAGCGCTGAAGGAATTCCAGGGCGCGGTGTTGTTCATCACCCACGACCGTTCCTTCCTGCAAAACCTGGCCACCCGTATTCTGGAACTGGATCGCGGCGGTCTGATCGACTGGAATGGCGATTACGCCAGCTTCCTGGTGCACAAGGAAGCCATGCTGGCGGCCGAAGAGACCGCCAACGCCTTGTTCGACAAGCGCCTGGCCCAGGAAGAAGTGTGGATCCGTCAGGGTATCAAGGCTCGTCGTACCCGTAACGAAGGTCGTGTGCGCGCCCTCAAGGCATTGCGTGTCGAACGCAGCGACCGCCGCGAACGCACTGGCAAAGCCAACATCCAGCTCGACACGGCCGACAAGTCCGGCAAGCAGGTGATGGTCCTCGACAATGTCAGCTTCGCCCACCCGGGCGGCCCGATGCTGATCAAGGACTTCTCCATGGTGCTCCAGCGCGAGGACCGCATTGGTCTGCTCGGGGCCAACGGTACCGGCAAGACCACGCTTCTGAAGCTGATGCTCGACAACCTGCAGCCCACCAGCGGTAGGGTTGAAGTGGGTACCCGTCTTGACGTCGCCTATTTCGACCAGTTGCGTCATCAGCTCGATCTGGAAAAGACCGTCATCGACAACGTGGCCGAAGGGCGCGACTTCATCGACATCGACGGTCAGAGCCGCCACGTCCTCAGCTACCTCGGCGACTTCCTGTTCAGCCCGCAGCGTGCCCGCACGCCGGTCAAGGCGTTGTCGGGCGGCGAGCGTGCCCGTCTGTTGCTGGCCAAACTGTTCAGCAAACCGGCCAACCTGCTGGTGCTCGATGAGCCAACCAACGATCTCGACGTCGAAACCCTCGAGTTGTTGGAAGAAGTGCTGTTGACCTTCAAAGGCACCGTTCTGATGGTCAGCCACGACCGGGCATTCCTCGACAACGTCGTCACCAGCACACTGGTGTTTGAAGGCGAGGGCAAGGTTCGCGAATTCGTCGGCGGCTATCAGGACTGGATTCGTCAGGGCGGTTCGCCGCGCTTGCTCGGTGTCAGTGACAGCAAGTCCGGAAAGTCCGAACTGGCGACTGCGGTGGTGCAGGCGGCGCCGGTTGCAGCGGCAGAAATGCCCGTTGCCAAAAAGAAGCTCAGCTACAAGCTTCAGCGTGAACTCGAAGCGCTTCCGGCCCAGATCGATAGCGTTGAGGCGCAGATGGCAGCCCTGACCGCCGAGATGGCCGAGCCGGGTTTCTATCAGCGTCCTGCCGAGCAAACCACAGCGGTGATGGCGCAGCTTGAGAGCCTGCAAGGCGAGCTGGATGGTCTGCTTGAGCGTTGGGCCGAGCTGGACGAGTAATCGACAACCTGCAGCAATTAAAAAGCCCGGTCCTTTTTCAAGGGCCGGGCTTTTGTTTGCAGGCGCGGATCAATCGACGCGTTTGACCAGTCGTACCGCCAGCACGTCGCACGGCGCACCGTGCAGCACGTCGTTGGCAGTCGAACCCAGCAGCAGCGACAAGCCATGACGGCCATGGCTGCCGACCACGATCAAATCAACTCGGTGTTCCTTAGCCAGGTTGTGGATTTCAGTACGCGGCTGGCCATAGGTCAGATGACTGTCGCCGGTTTTTACGTCAGGGTATTTCAGCTTCAACGCTTCCAGCTTTTCCTTGGCCTGGTCGAACTGTTGTTGCTGCAGCTGCGACAAATCCATGGGCACGTCGCCGCCAAAGGCCATGGCCATCGGCTCGACGATATGCACCAGCGACAGTTTGGAGCCGCTGGCCAGTGCCAGCGCCATGGCTTTTTTGATGACCGGATCGCACTCTTCAGTGAGGTCCACGGCTACCAGGATATGTTCATAGGACATGGGGTGTTCCTTCTGAGGTCTGCGATGGTTTTGATTATGGCTCTTTTCACGCGCCTCTGGCACGCCAAGCTGTTCCGTCCGGCGCTTGCGGCGGCGGGGGGCGTACAAATATGACGGTGTGGATCATCCTGTCAATCATTGCAGTGGTTTTAAGTCCGCTGGTCTGGTTGCGTCCCTCGCGTTCGCAGAGCGGACGCATGGCCATGCGCATGGCCGCGCGGCGGATGGGCCTGGCGATGCAACTGATTCCCCAGGAGTGGCCGCACTGGCTGCCCACCGAGCCTCCGAGCCCTTGCCCCCAGTATCACCGGCCACGCTCCGCGCGGACGCCTGACACCTGGGTGTATTGGCAGATGGAGGAGGGCGTGTGGGTCAATCAGTGGCGCGAGCCCTGCGCAGATCCTCGCCTGCTCGCGCAGTTCAGTACCCTGCCGGCAGACGTGTACAAGGTCGAAGCGGGCCAACAATTGATAGCTGTGTACTGGGCCGAGCGGGGTGAGCCCGAAGTGTTGCAACGAATTGCAGCCGCGCTGAAGGCCTTGGCCTGACGCCTCCGGTAGCTGAATCGCGCGCATTAAAAAGCCCGATAACATCATCGGGCCGGGGTTGGCCAGGCAGGCCGTAATTCATGTTGGGTGCGGTGCAATGCCGCCTACCCGTTACGCTCTCTTCAACGTTGCGACGTTGCGACGGTCGAAACGACCCGTATTGAGGCGCAGCGAACTGAATGTAGACCTTAATGGTGCATTTGTCTGCTGATCTTTTCCTCCATCGCCACGCCTTGCTTGTGCCTGCATCTGACTCGTCAAAGGGCTCGGCAGACGATCAGGCTCTTGAATGGCGTCGTATCAGACGCATTTTTTACCTGCGATTTGCCTGTTTTGCCCGCTGCCTGTCGAATTGACAATTGCTGGAATATGGCCGAAGGTAGCCGCACCCAAATCAAACGGGCGTATGAATTGAGCGTTTGTCATAAACCGCTCTTTTTTCGCGCTCGAACCGAGTCGACGGGGTGCCTGGCGATTGGTGTTCGCCTCGACGGAAACGTCTTGAATTTCGCCGGATCCCAGCGTCTGACACGTATTGTTCAGCTTCCATATCGTGGAGATCAGTTGATGATTTACGAAGGTAAAGCCATCACGGTTAAGGCTCTTGAAAGTGGCATCGTCGAATTGCAATTCGACCTCAAGGGTGAGTCCGTCAACAAGTTCAACCGTCTCACCCTCAACGACCTGAGTCAGGCCATCGAAGCCATCAAGGCCGACAGCACGATCAAGGGCGTCATCGTCACCAGCGGCAAGGACGTGTTCATCGTCGGCGCCGATATCACCGAATTCGTCGATAACTTCAAGCTGCCGGACGCCGAGCTCGTTGCGGGTAATCTGGAAGCCAATAAGATCTTCAGCGCGTTTGAAGACCTCAATGTGCCAACCCTCGCTGCGATTAACGGCATCGCACTCGGCGGCGGCCTGGAAATGTGCCTGGCGGCTGACTTCCGCGTCATGTCCGCCACCGCCAAAGTCGGGCTGCCTGAAGTGAAGCTCGGCATCTATCCGGGTTTCGGCGGCACGGTTCGCTTGCCGCGTCTGATCGGCGTCGACAACGCCGTCGAGTGGATCGCTTCGGGCAAAGACAACACCGCTGAAGACGCGCTTAAAGTGGGCGCTGTCGATGCAGTGGTCGCGCCGGAAAAGCTTCAGGAAGCCGCGCTGGATCTGATCAAGCGCGCCATTTCCGGCGAGTTCGATTTCAAGGCGAAGCGTCAGCCCAAGCTGGACAAGCTCAAGCTCAATGCCATCGAGCAAATGATGGCCTTCGAGACCGCCAAAGGTTTCGTGGCAGGCCAGGCCGGGCCGAATTACCCGGCGCCTGTCGAAGCCATCAAGACCATCCAGAAAGCCGCCAACTTCGGTCGCGAAAAAGCGCTGGAAGTGGAAGCTGCCGGTTTCGTGAAAATGGCCAAGACATCGGCCGCCGCGAGCTTGATCGGTCTGTTCCTGAATGATCAGGAGCTGAAAAAGAAAGCCAAGGTTTATGACCAGGTCGCCAAGGACGTGAAGCAGGCCGCCGTGTTGGGCGCCGGCATCATGGGTGGCGGTATCGCCTATCAGTCGGCCGTCAAAGGCACGCCGATCCTGATGAAGGACATTCGTGAAGAGGCCATCGCACTGGGCCTGGGCGAAGCGTCCAAGCTGCTGGGCAAGCGTGTCGAAAAGGGCCGCCTCACCAGCGCGAAGATGGCCGAAGCGCTTAATGCGATTCGTCCTACGCTGTCTTACGGCGATTTCGGCACCGTTGACCTCGTCGTTGAGGCCGTGGTCGAAAACCCGAAGGTCAAGCAGGCCGTTCTGGCTGAAGTGGAAGCACAGGTGGGCGAGGACACGATTCTGGCCTCCAACACCTCGACCATCTCCATCAGCTTGCTGGCCAAAGTCCTCAAGCGTCCGGAAAACTTCGTCGGCATGCACTTCTTCAACCCGGTGCACATGATGCCGCTGGTTGAGGTCATTCGCGGCGAGAAGTCCAGCGAAGTCGCGGTGGCGACCACCGTGGCCTATGCCAAAAAGATGGGCAAGAACCCGATCGTGGTCAACGACTGCCCGGGCTTCCTGGTCAACCGCATCCTGTTCCCGTATTTCGGCGGCTTCGCCAAGCTGGTCAGCGCCGGCGTGGACTTCGTGCGCATCGACAAAGTCATGGAAAAATTCGGCTGGCCAATGGGCCCGGCGTACCTGATGGACGTGGTCGGCATCGACACCGGCCACCATGGCCGCGACGTCATGGCGGAGGGTTTCCCGGACCGCATGAAAGACGATCGCCGCACTGCCGTTGACGCGCTGTACGACGCCAACCGCCTGGGCCAGAAGAACGGCAAGGGCTTTTACGTCTACGAGACCGACAAGAAGGGCAAGCCGAAGAAAGTGGTCGACGCTTCCGTTCTCGAAGTGCTTAAGCCAGTGATCTACGAACAGCGTGAAGTCAGTGACGAAGACATCATCAACTGGATGATGATCCCGCTCTGCCTGGAAACCGTGCGTTGCCTGGAAGACGGCATTGTCGACAGCGCTGCCGAGGCCGACATGGGCCTGATCTACGGCATCGGGTTCCCTCCGTTCCGGGGCGGTGCGCTGCGTTACATCGATTCGATCGGTGTCGCTGAATTCGTTGCCCTGGCTGACCAGTACGCTGATCTGGGCGCTTTGTACCACCCCACTGCGAAGCTGCGTGAAATGGCCAAAACCGGCCAGCGCTTCTTCGGCTAAGTGCCCAACGAACAGGTGAAGATATGAGCTTGAATCCGAGAGATGTGGTGATTGTCGACTTCGGTCGCACACCCATGGGCCGCTCCAAGGGTGGCATGCACCGCAACACCCGCGCCGAAGACATGTCGGCGCATCTGATCAGCAAACTGCTTGAGCGCAACAACAAGGTCGACCCGGCGGAAGTCGAGGACGTGATCTGGGGCTGCGTCAACCAGACCCTGGAGCAGGGCTGGAACATTGCGCGCATGGCGTCGCTGATGACACAGATCCCGCACACGTCTGCTGCGCAAACCGTGAGCCGCCTGTGCGGGTCCTCCATGAGCGCGCTGCACGCCGCGGCCCAGGCGATCATGAGCAACAACGGTGACGTCTTCGTCATTGGCGGTGTCGAGCACATGGGCCATGTCGGCATGATGCACGGTGTGGACCCCAACCCGCACATGTCTCTGTACGCGGCCAAGGCCTCCGGCATGATGGGCCTCACCGCCGAAATGCTGGGCAAGATGCACGGCATCACCCGCGAAGCTCAGGATGCTTTTGGCGTGCGCTCCCACGCACTGGCGCACAAGGCCACGCTGGAAGGGAAGTTCAAGGACGAAATCATCCCGATGCAGGGTTATGACGAGAACGGCTTCCTGAAGATGTACGACTTCGACGAGACCATTCGTCCGGAGACGACGCTCGAAAGCCTGGCTGCGCTCAAGCCTGCGTTCAACCCCAAAGGCGGCACGGTCACGGCCGGTACCTCGTCACAAATTACCGATGGCGCGTCCTGCATGATTGTCATGTCCGGACAGCGCGCCATGGACCTCGGCATCCAGCCTCTGGCGGTCATTCGCTCGATGGCGGTGGCGGGTGTCGACCCGGCGATCATGGGTTACGGACCGGTTCCGGCCACCCAGAAAGCGCTCAAGCGCGCAGGCCTGAGCATCGCTGATATCGACTACTTTGAGCTCAACGAAGCGTTCGCTGCACAGGCCCTGCCGGTGTTGAAAGATCTGAAAGTGCTCGACAAGATGGACGAGAAGGTTAACCTGCACGGCGGCGCCATTGCCTTGGGCCACCCGTTCGGTTGCTCGGGAGCACGTATTTCCGGCACCTTGCTCAACGTGATTAAGCAGCAGGGCGGCACCCTGGGTGTTGCCACCATGTGCATCGGGCTGGGTCAGGGAATCACCACCGTATTCGAACGCGTTTAAACGCTGTCAGTGTGCGAGCCGGGGCCTGGTGCCCCGGCTTTTGTTTTTTCCGGAAATGTATTTTTGATTCTTTTTTTTCCTGTTATTCCCGAGGTTGCCCGCATGCCGCTCCAGCCAGGTCTGTACCGTCACTACAAAGGCCCCGAGTACCGTGTTTTCGGTGTCGCGCGGCATTCCGAGACCGAGGAAGAAGTAGTGTTTTATCAGGCCCTGTATGGCGAATACGGTCTGTGGGTACGCCCTTTGAGCATGTTTCTACAGTCAGTTGAGGTTGACGGCGAGCAGGTGCCGCGCTTTGCTTTGGTTCAGGCCGAACCGGATCTTTTTCCTCGGGCCTGAGGCGGGACCTTGCATTAGCCATTGCTTGACCTCACCTTTCAGCCACTATATATAGCGGGGCCTCGACGGCTTCGACGTCTTTTTTCTTGCATTAGGAATTTTCCGATCCATGGGCAAATCGCTGGTCATTGTGGAATCCCCGGCTAAGGCCAAGACCATCAACAAGTACCTGGGCAACCAGTACGTGGTGAAGTCGAGTATCGGCCATATCCGAGACCTGCCCACCAGCGGTTCGGCTAGCGCCTCCAAAGAGCCTGCTGCCAAGCGCGGCAAAACCGCGTCCGAAGCGCCTGCGCTGTCGCCCAAGGAAAAGGCCAAGCGCCAGCTTGTGGCGCGCATGGGTGTCGACCCGGATCACGGCTGGAAGGCCAAGTACGAAATCCTTCCGGGCAAGGAGAAAGTGATCGACGAGCTGCGCCGCCTGGCGAAAGACGCCGACACCATCTATCTCGCGACGGACTTGGACCGCGAAGGGGAGGCTATTGCCTGGCACCTGCGCGAAGCCATCGGTGGTGATGATGCCCGCTACAAGCGTGTGGTCTTCAACGAAATCACCAAGAAAGCCATCCAAGAGGCGTTTTCCAAGCCGGGCGAACTCGACATCGACCGTGTGAATGCCCAGCAGGCGCGCCGTTTCCTCGACCGGGTTGTCGGGTACATGGTATCGCCGCTGTTGTGGCAAAAGATCGCCCGTGGGCTGTCCGCCGGCCGCGTGCAGTCCGTGGCCGTCAAACTGGTGGTGGAGCGCGAGCGTGAAATCCGCGCGTTCAACCCTGAAGAATATTGGGAAATCCACGCTGACCTCGGCACCGCCAAGGGCGCCAACGTGCGCTTTGAAGTCGCTCGGGAAAAGGGCGAGGCGTTCAAGCCGCTGAACGAAGCGACCGCCATGGCGGCGCTGGAGAAGCTCAAGGCTTCGGCCTACAGCATCAGCAAGCGTGAAGACAAACCGACCAGCAGCAAGCCGTCGGCACCCTTCATCACGTCTACCCTGCAACAGGCAGCGAGCAACCGCCTGGGCTACGGCGTGAAGAAAACCATGATGATGGCCCAGCGTCTGTACGAAGCCGGTTACATCACTTACATGCGTACGGATTCGACCAACCTGTCGGCCGATGCGGTGGCCATGGCGCGCACTTACATTGAGACTGAGTTCGGCAAGAAGTACCTGCCGGAATCGCCGATCGTTTACAGCAGCAAGGAAGGCGCTCAAGAGGCTCACGAAGCGATTCGTCCCTCCGATGTGAATACCCATCCGAGCAAGCTGACCGGCATGGAACGTGATGCAGAGCGCCTGTACGAGCTCATCTGGCGCCAGTTTGTGGCCTGCCAGATGCCGCCTGCGCAATACCTTTCGACCACGGTCACTGTTGCCGCCGGCGATTTCGAACTGCGCGCCAAGGGCCGCATTCTCAAGTTCGACGGTTACACCCGCGTCTTGCCACAAATGACCAAGCCGGGCGATGACGACGTGCTGCCGGACATGGCGCAGGGCGACAACCTGAAGCTGATCAAGCTTGACCCCAGTCAGCACTTCACCAAGCCGCCTGCGCGGTATTCGGAAGCGAGCCTGGTCAAGGAGATGGAAAAACGCGGTATCGGCCGTCCATCGACCTACGCGGCGATCATTTCGACCATTCAGGACCGCGGCTACGTGGCCCTGCACAACCGTCGCTTCTATTCGGAAAAAATGGGCGACATCGTCACCGAGCGCCTGTCCGAAAGCTTCTCGAACCTGATGGACTACGGCTTCACTGCCGGCATGGAAGAGAACCTCGACGACGTGGCCCAGGGGCAGCGCGACTGGAAGAACGTGCTGGACGAGTTCTACGGTGACTTCAAGAAGAAACTCGAAGTCGCCGAGGCCCCGGACAGCGGCATGCGCGCCAACCAGCCGGTGATGACAGACATTCCGTGCAAGGTGTGCGGTCGTCCGATGCAGATTCGTACGGCGTCCACCGGTGTATTCCTCGGCTGTTCCGGTTACAGCCTGCCGCCGAAAGAGCGTTGCAAGGCCACGGTCAATCTCACGCCGGGAGACGAAATCGCTGACGACGATGAGGGCGAGTCCGAATCACGCGTGTTGCGTGGCAAGCACCGCTGCCCGATTTGCAGCACGGCGATGGACGCTTACCTGCTGGATGAAAAGCACAAGCTGCACATCTGCGGCAACAACCCGGATTGCTCGGGTTACGAGATCGAAGAGGGCACCTACCGCATTAAAGGCTATGAAGGCCCGAGCGTGGAATGCGACAAGTGCGGCGGCGAGATGCAGCTCAAGACTGGCCGCTTCGGCAAGTTCTTCGGCTGCACCAACTGCAAGAACACTCGCAAACTCCTGAAGAGCGGTGAAGCGGCGCCGCCGAAGATGGATCCGGTGAAGATGCCGGAGCTCAAATGCGAAAAGGTCGACGACACCTACATTCTTCGTGACGGCGCATCGGGGCTTTTCCTGGCCGCGAGCCAGTTCCCGAAGAACCGCGAAACGCGTGCGCCACTGGTGCTGGAAATCGCGCCGCACAAGGACGAGATCGATCCGAAGTATCACTTCCTCTGTGAGGCACCGAAGAAAGACCCAGACGGTCGTCCGGCAGTGATCCGATACAGCCGCAAGTCCAAGGAGCAGTACGTGCAGACCGAAGTGGACGGCAAGCCTACCGGCTGGCGCGCGTTCTACGACGGCGGCAAATGGAAGGTTGAAGACAAGCGTTGATCGCCTGATCTCGCTGCGACTGGTCAGCCTCTTCGCTTTGCGTTAAAAGAATCCTTCGGCGTGTGCAGATGCCCCGAAGGATTTTTTTCATCCTTCGCCGGACTGATTCTCCGCTTGCATGCTGTTGATTGACTCCACTTTCAGAGGCCCCTGTATGGCTCACGAACTTTATACACGCACTAACCAGAAGCTGTTTTTCGCGGGCCTGGCTCTGGAAGCCATGGCCAAAGCCGTGGAGAGTCGCGCGATGAACGCGCAGGGACTTGAGCAGGCAGAGCGTGAGTCGGCCATCTTTCACCTCTATGGGGCGTTGCTGGGCCTGTGTCACGAAATCGCCGGCTATTACCGCCTGCCCCAAGCCGCCACGCCACGTGCCGAGGATCTGCTGTCGCCAAAGGTACTGGAAGCGATTGCCATACCGGAGATGGGTGAGCTGATCGAGCTTGCCCAGCACCGGGAAACCTGGCTGGCGCAGCTTTTAGCTTCGTACCATGCGCTGTTTATGCCGCCGAGCGCACCGCGCAAGCCTAAGGGAGATGTCACCCAGCCGTTGATTATCGCTGTCGGTGCCCAGGAGCAACCCGAGCAGGTGCTGACCCGAGAGGAAATGGAAAGCTGGCGTCAGCAGCTCAAGGGTCTGGCGATCCGCTTCCGCGAAGGCCTGAGCGAGTGCTGATACGGAGTGATCGATGGGCTAGGGGCTGAGTCGTCTGGCTGTTACAATGCCGGCCTTTCGTGGAGAACTCCCCTGATGCCAACCTCGTTTCTGGAAATTGTAGAACTGCCTGACGGTCGCATCGAGCTGCGTCGCGCCGAGGACGAAGGCTCGCTCGTTACACTGAATTTCTCGGAAGACGCCAAGGCGTTCCTGCAAGGCCAACATGTCGAGGTTGCCAAGGCGATGCTCAGCGTAGGGGTCCAGATGGCAGGCCGCCTCGCTGAAGGCGAACTGACCAAGGATGAAGAAGGGCCGCGCGTGCTGCATTGATACCGGGATTCGCTCGATGACCGCTGTCTTGCAGTCTTGATGTGCCAGATCACCGCAACCCCGCTGTTCCGCACGCCATCCCGCTTCCCGAACCTCAAGAAGCGTCTGCTCGTTGAAAAACCTC
This sequence comes from Pseudomonas sp. ME-P-057, assembly GCF_030208975.1. Lineage (NCBI taxonomy): Bacteria > Pseudomonadati > Pseudomonadota > Gammaproteobacteria > Pseudomonadales > Pseudomonadaceae > Pseudomonas > Pseudomonas sp. ME-P-057. The sequence goes on along the minus strand of NZ_JARVSX010000039.1, from coordinate 52,435 downwards.
GAATAATCTCCGCCGCGCTCAGCCCAGACGAATGTTCAGGCTTTGTGCATCACCGCTGCGGGCTGCGCTGGCGAGTTGCTGACGCGCGCCACTGGAGATCGGATTGATCCAGCTGACCACGGTATGACTGCGGCCAAGCCTTAAGACCTCGCGGGTGAGTTCCAGTGGACTTTGAGTACCGCGTGGCTGCATCAAAATAATGCGTTCCCGGTTCAGACCCGCATCCCGTAGCCATGCCTGGGTGACGCTGGCAGGCGGTGCGACCAGGGTCAACCAGCGATCATTGGTGTCCTGGCTCAGCTCACGCAAAACGGGGGCGAGCAGGTTGAGGCAGTTCCCGGCAGCGCCGCGCAATGACAATTCACTAAAGACTTCCGGTTCGTTGCTCCAGGGCGACTCGACAATCTCGGCCAGCGCCGGGACCTGCAGCAGAGGAACGTCGAGCATCGGTACGCCTGGCACCATGAATGCTTCGAACAGTGGCAGTTGTGCGTGTTGCTGCGGTGTGTGTGGGAGCTGCATCTACGTTCTCCTTATCGACGTATAACGCCGACGCTCAAGCCTTCAATGACAAGATCCTGATCTTTCAGATTGACCTCGATCGGCGCGAAGTCGGCGTTCTCCGCGAGCAGCCAGACCTTGCTGCCTTCACGCTTGAAGCGCTTGACCGTGACCTCGTCACCGATGCGCGCGACGACGATCTGGCCGTTGCGAGCCTCCCGTGTGGTATGTACGGCCAGCAGGTCCCCGTCGAGAATCCCGACGTCTTTCATGCTCATGCCGTGTACCCGCAGCAGGTAATCAGCGCTTGGATGGAAAAAGGCCGGGTTGATCGCCAGGGATTCTTCGATGTGTTGCTGGGCGAGAATGGGAGCACCCGCTGCAACCCGACCAATGATTGGGAGGCCGCTGTCGTCGGGTTTGGCTTCAAAACCAGGGATGCGAATGCCGCGGGAAGCGCCCGGGGTCATTTCGATAGCGCCCTTGCGGGCAAGTGCCTTGAGGTGTTCTTCGGCAGCGTTGGGTGATTTGAAACCCAGCTCCTGAGCGATTTCGGCGCGCGTTGGCGGATAGCCGTTGTCTTCGAGGCAGCGCTTGATGAAGTCCAGAATCTCGGCTTGGCGTGACGTCAGTTTGATCATGTGCATCGCTCTGGCTTTTTATACAGTGACTGGGATTATATACAGTGCTTGCCGGTTGGCAATGCTCCTTTTCGGCCTGCTTGTGGTCAAGTGTGGGCGAGTGACGCTACAGGCCCCGGTTTGTATGGTTAAATGCCGTGACTGATCGGGCAGATTGCGGACGCTCAGGGTTGACAGTGATGCGACTGAAACGTATGTTTCAAACAAGTGTTTGTCAGGCGTGGAATCATGGCTCAGTCGGAAACAGTTGAACGAATTCTCGATGCAGCGGAGCAACTCTTCGCCGAGAAGGGTTTTGCAGAAACCTCGTTGCGGCTGATCACCAGCAAGGCGTCTGTCAATCTGGCTGCCGTGAATTACCACTTCGGTTCCAAGAAGGCGTTGATTCAAGCGGTGTTTTCCCGATTCCTCGGCCCATTCTGTATCAGCCTTGACCGCGAGCTTGAGCGTCGTCAGGCCAGGCCTGAACACAAACCCACCCTTGAAGAACTCCTCGAAATCCTCGTAGAGCAAGCGCTGGTGGTGCAGCCACGCAGCGGTAACGACCTCTCCATCTTCATGCGCCTGTTGGGGCTGGCCTTCAGTCAAAGCCAGGGCCACTTGCGTCGTTACCTTGAAGACATGTACGGCAAGGTCTTCCGCCGCTACATGCTGCTGGTGAACGAAGCGGCCCCACGTATTCCCCCCATCGAGCTGTTCTGGCGAGTGCACTTCATGTTGGGCGCCGCGGCCTTCAGCATGTCGGGCATCAAGGCGTTGCGCGCCATTGCCGAAACCGACTTTGGCGTCAACACGTCTATCGAGCAGGTCATGCGCCTGATGGTGCCGTTTCTGGCCGCTGGCATGCGTGCGGAATCAGGCGTCACCGACCCGGCGATGCTCGCCGCGCAACTTCGGCCGCGCACCAAGACGACGCCGCCGGTTCCTGCCAAGGCCTGAGCCCGGCGCGGGCTGACGCCGGCCTGATTTGCATCGCATCCTTCGATCCCTCACCATGCCGGCCTGAGCATTGGTTGTTGAAGGATTTTCCTATGAGTTCTGGCCTGCAAGGCTCCCTGATGGTGGATGTGGCCGGCACCTGGCTGACCGCTGAAGACCGTCAGTTTCTGCGTCAGCCCGAAGTGGGCGGTCTGATCATTTTCGCGCGAAACATCGAAAGCCCTCGGCAAGTGCGTGAGTTGTGCGCGTCCATTCGCGCCATCCGCCCCGACTTGCTGCTGGCGGTCGACCAGGAGGGTGGCCGGGTACAGCGCTTGCGCCAGGGGTTCGTCAGGCTGCCGCCAATGCGCGCCATCGCCGATCAGCCGCACGCCGAGGTTCTTGCCGAACACTGCGGTTGGCTGATGGCAACCGAAGTGCTGGCAGTGGGGCTGGACCTCAGTTTCGCTCCGGTACTGGATCTCGACTACCAGCGCAGCGCTGTAGTGGGGACACGCTCATTCGAAGGCGATCCCGAGCGCGCTGCCACACTGGCTGGCGCGTTCATACGGGGCATGAACGCTGCGGGCATGGCCGCCACGGGCAAGCATTTTCCCGGCCACGGCTGGGCAGAGGCCGATTCTCACGTTGCCATTCCTACCGACGAACGCAGCCTGGAAACCCTCCGCGCCAATGACCTGGTGCCCTTTCAGCGCCTGAGCAAAAGCCTGGCAGCGGTTATGCCTGCTCATGTTATCTATCCCAAGGTGGATTCGCAGCCAGCCGGGTTTTCGCGGCGCTGGTTGCAGGACATCCTGCGTGGCGAGCTGGGATTTGACGGTGTGATCTTCAGCGACGACTTGTCGATGGCCGGGGCACATGTGGTGGGAGATGCAGCCAGCCGTATCGAGGCTGCGCTTACCGCCGGCTGCGATATGGGCCTGGTCTGCAACGACCGGGCAGCTGCTGAACTGGCCTTGAGTGCGGCTCAGCGCCTGAAGATAACGGCGCCCCAGGCGCGATTGAGCAGAATGCGCGGCGCAGGTCTTGCGACCACAGAATACCGGCAGCACCCTCGCTGGCTCGCGGCGCTGACCGCACTGCGCGCAGCCCATTTGATCGACTGAGAATAAGCCATGACTGTTTACGCGATTATCGGCGGCACCGGCCTGACCGAGCTTGAGGGGCTGACGATCCGTCAGTCACTGTCCGTCAACACGCCCTATGGCGTGCCCTCTGGCGACGTTCACGTTGGAGAGTACGCCGGCCGAGAAGTGATGTTTCTTGCCCGCCACGGACACCCGCACCGTTTCCCGCCGCACAAGGTCAACTACCGCGCCAACATCTGGGCGCTGAAGCAGGCAGGGGCGCAAGCGATCCTCGCAGTCAACGCCGTTGGCGGCATTCATCCAGCCATGGGCACTGGTCACTTCTGCGTACCCCATGACCTGGTCGACTACACCAGCGGGCGGGAACATACGTTCTTTGCCGACGATCTGGAGCACGTGACCCACATCGACTTCAGCTTTCCTTATAGCGCAGCACTGCGGGCCCGTCTGATTGCGGCACTGGCGGCCGAGGGTTGCGCGTTCAGCGACTCTGGCGTTTACGCCTGCACCCAGGGGCCACGCCTGGAGACGGTGGCAGAGATCGCCCGGCTTGAGCGGGACGGCTGCGACATCGTGGGCATGACCGGCATGCCGGAAGCCGCGCTCGCGCGTGAGCTTGAGCTTGAATACGCGTGCCTGGCCCTGGTGGTCAATCCGGCTGCGGGGAAGTCGGCGCAGGTCATCACGATGGCCGAAATCGAACAGGCGCTGCGCGACGGAATTGGCAAGGTCAAGGCAACACTCGCCCGGGTTTTGAGCGCTGCCTGATCCTCGCACGGTCTGGCCTACCACTGGCATACCAAAGGGTCATTTGCCGACGGCTGCTACGCCGCGGAGGTATTTAAAGTCAACGTAAATTCGTACAAAAGTTGTCCACGGAAAGCGTGAATATCTCTGTGGATAAGTTTCTGTAAGCCTGTAAATGCAAGGCCTTAGCTGCAATGGTCGTTTAATGATCAGGTTTTGTAATGAGGCGGATGCAGTGGGTCAATCGTCCGAAGTCGCTTCGGATGACGGAGCCTAAGGCTCAAAAAAAGCAGGAGAAAAAGGGGAAGGGGTCCGGGCTGCGCGGTGTTGCAGGCGCGGCCCAGTCCACTTACCTGATGGGGAGTCAGCAGAACAAATCGCCTGGTTCAGTCGAGACTGAGGGTCAGGATTCCGCCCACTCGACATCAGTCAAGCCGAGTTGCTCGGCCTTGGGTTTAGTTACTTTGGGAACGCGATCAGAACGGTATTTGGGGATTTGGCCAAACCCCGCGTCAACTGAAGCCCAATGCCAGGCAGATGCGTTGTCCATGGCTTCGGCGCTGATGTAAAAGCTCTTGTAGCTGCCGTGCAGCAGATAATCGATTCTGAAATGCTTGTACTGTGCCACGCTTGCAAACCTCCCTATCAGTCACTCTCTTTGTAACTGAGTCGTCACCGCCAGGAAAATTCACTCCAAATTGCCGTTTAAAGCCAAATGGTTGCGTTTGGTACACAAGGGTGAGACGGCGGGTCGTTATCCGGACAAATGGATGGCAAACCCCCGGTTTTGAGCGGTCAGGACCCGTGGCGGTCTGGCTTTCACCAGTAGGTAAGCGGCAGTGCAGACCCAAAAGCCCTACGCTGCCGCTCGATCGTGCATCCAAATGGCTACTTGTTGAGGAACTTGAAGACCGTGGTCTGCGTATAGGCCTTGCCCGGGTCCAGGCGCGTCGACGGGAAGTTCGGCTGATTCGGTGCATCCGGGTAGTGCTGGGTTTCGAGTGTGAACGCGCCCCAGTGCGGATAGATCTTGCCGGCTTTGCCTTTCACGGTGCCGTCAAGGAAGTTGCCCGTATAGAGCTGTACGCCTGGCTCAGTGGTGAACAGCTGCAGCCGGCGGCCGGATTTGGTATCGACTACGTCCGCTGCCAGGTTGGCCAGTTTGCCTTTGGTGTCCAGCACCCAGTTATGGTCATACCCGCCCTGCGTCGGTTCTGCGAACTTGAGCTGAGCGTTGTCCTCGCGGATTCGCTTGCCGAACGCGACGGGTTTCAGGAAGTCCATCGGCGTGCCAGCCACGGCAGCGAGTTCCCCGGTCGGAATCAGCTTTTCATTGACCGGCGTGTAGCGGGATGCATGGACCACGGCGACCTGATCAAGGATGTCGCCATTACCCGCACCGGCGAGGTTGAAATAGCTGTGATTGGTCAGGTTGAGGACGGTCGGCTTATCCGTGGTGGCGTGGTACTGGATGCGCAGCTCGTTCTTGTCGTTCAGGCTGTAAGTCACTTCGGTTTTCAGCGTGCCGGGGAAGCCCATCTCACCGTCGACCGAAACGTAGGTCAGCTTGACACCCACTGAGCCTTTGTCTTTGACCTCTTCAGCCTTCCAGATCTGCTTGTCGAAACCCTTGGGCCCGCCGTGCAGTGCATTGGTCTTGTCGTTCAATGGCACCTGATAGCTTTTGCCATCCAGAGAGAACTTGCCGTCGGCCAGCCGATTGCCGAAGCGGCCAATCGTTGCGCCAAAGAACGCGGTGCCTTTCTGATAACCGTCAAGATCATCGAAACCCAGCACCACGTCCTCGGCCTTGCCATGCTTGTCAGGAACCAGCAGCGACTGAAGGGTAGCGCCGTAGGTGATAACGGTCGCCTGCATGCCCTGACTGTTGCGCAGCGTGTACTTCTCCACCGCCGTGCCGTCGGCAAGCTTGTCGAAAACGCCATGTTCGCTGGATAAGCCGGCGGCGTGGACTTGCAGGGCGGCCGCCATCAACGACAGACCAATGGCAGGTATAAGCGTCTTTCTCATTACGTCCTTCCTTTTGTTGTTATGGAGGTTGTTGCAGGTACCGGGTGAAACGCGCACCGCTGTTGCGGGACTCAACTCAGGAGCGAGTGCCCGAGCAGACCAGTGCGAGACGATTTGGTCATACTATTTAGGCAGTGCCGTGCCGATATTTCGAGTTATAGATCAAAAACCCTCGCTTTAAAAATAAATTGTAATACTATTTGGCGAAAGCGGACCTCAAGCCCGTGGCGGACAGGTCTAGCCTGATAGACCAAGGTTTTGCGAGTGTTTGACTCCTAATCATATGATCATTAGCCTCGATTTGCGGAAGTCACCGTAAACAGGGGCGGATCAATGAGCAGCAGTTTTCATGCGTCAACGGTAGACCGCCTCGGCGCCTGGATTGCTCAGGGCAACGTGATGCCGGGGCAGTCGTTGAAAGTTGAAGCAGCATTGGGCGAAGAATTCGGAGTCAGCCGTACAGTGATTCGCGAAGCCATCAAAACCCTGGTGGCCAAGGGATTGCTGGAGGTGGGCCCCAAGGTCGGCACTCGGGTACTGCCGGTGCGCAACTGGAACCTGTTTGACCCGCAGGTCGTGGGCTGGCTTGCGGCGAAGGGCTTGCCGCAGAGCTTTGTGCTGGACTTGCTGGACCTGCGTCGTGCCATCGAACCCATGGCGGTCAGATGGGCCTGTGAAAGGGCTACGCCTGAGCAGATCGCAGGCATTCAGGCAGCCTACGTGCGGCTGGAGGCTAGCGTTGCGGACCAGGTGGATTACAACGTTGCCGACCAGCGTTTTCACGAGGCTGTGCTGGCGGCCAGCCACAACCAGCTGATCGAGCAGATGTTACCGGCGCTCGGCGCGTTGCTGGCGATCTCGTTTGAGGTGTCGTCGGCGGTACCCGGGGAGCTGGGCAGGACACTGCCGCTGCACAAGGATCTTGCGGACGCCATCGCCAATCGTGATTCTGCGCGGGGAGTCTGGGCCTGCATGAGCCTGATCGAGAATGCCGGTGAAGTGATTACCCGCTCCCGGCAGCCTCCTTTGTCCCGCTGTTTATGATGCAACCCGCTGTGATGGCTTGACGGATTCAAGGTGAGACGCTCCAGGCGCCTCGCTGACCCACAATAATAAGCAGGAAGATTCGATGAAATGGCTGCCGGTCTGTGATCAGCGTTTCAAATTGGCCGAAGGGCCATTCTGGGACCACACCCATCAGGCCCTGTATTGGGTCGACATTGCCGGGTTCCGGGCGCTGCGCCTGAACGAGGGCAAGGTCTGCTTTTGGCAATTCAACGAGCCGGTCTCCGCGTTTATTCCCACTCATGCTGGCGACGCGCTCGTCACCCTGGCCAGCGGCGTTTATCGCCTCGACCTTGATTCCCCTTCGAGCCAGCCCGCCCTCAGACTGCTGTGCGCGGCCGATCCTGTGGCCGGCAATCGTGCGAATGAAGCGCGTTGTGACCGTCACGGCCGGCTCTGGCTCGGGACCATGCAAAACAACCTGGACGACCAGGGCGGCGACCTGCCGTTAGAGCGTCGGTCCGGCGGGCTGTTCCGCATCGATGGCCAGGCGTCGGTGACGCCTTTGTTGGCGGGGCAGGGCATCGTCAACACGTTGCTTTGGCCAGCAGACGGTGCGTCAGTGCTGACCGCCGACACGCTCGATGGCGTGATCTACCGCTACCCGATCCACGCTGACCATTCTCTGGGCGAGCGCCAGCTCTGGGCTGCCGAACACCCCCGTGGCGCACCCGACGGTTCGGCGATGGACGCGCAGGGGTTCGTCTGGAATGCGCGCTGGGGTGGCGGCTGCCTCATCCGCTTCGCACCGGACGGCAGCGTAGACCGGGTGATAGAACTCCCCGTCAGTCATCCCACCAGCTGTGTCTTCGGCGGCCCGCAGATGTCGACCCTGTTCGTCACCAGCGCGCGGCCTGCCGAAGGCGCACTCGAGCTGGATGGTTATGTAATTCAAGCCCAGGTAGGTATCGAAGGAATGGAGTCTCACCGCTTTGCCGGGTGATGCCGGCCATGGGTTGGATGGGCGTGACACTCGGTTACATAGGCGTCATTGATAATATGATATGACTGTTTTCAGTCGAGCGGCCTGCCGTTAAAAGCACGGCAAGCTGTTCCGACACTCACTGCTGAACGCTGTAGCTAGTCAATAAAAATAAGGAGTTAGCTATGTTGAGTCGCCACGGGATTCGTTCCCTGTGCTGTGCTGCTGTTGCCACCGCCATTCTGGGCATGAGCGCCGGTGTTTCCGCCGCTGACAAGGTCAAGATCGGTTTTCTGGTCAAGCAGGCTGAAGAGCCCTGGTTCCAGACCGAATGGGCCTTCGCAGAAAAAGCCGGCCAGGAACATGGTTTTGAAGTGATCAAAATCGCCGTTCCGGACGGTGAAAAAACCCTCTCCGCCATCGACAGCCTTGCCGCCAACGGCGCCAAGGGCTTCGTCATCTGCCCGCCTGATGTTTCCCTTGGCCCGTCCATCGTTGCGAAGGCCAAAGCCAACGACATGAAAGTCATGGCCGTCGACGACCGCTTCGTCGATGCCAAGGGCAAGTTCATGGAAGACGTCCCGTACCTGGGCATGGCAGCGTTCGAAGTCGGCCAGAAGCAGGGTGCCGCCATGGCCGACGAAGCCAAGAATCGCAACTGGGACTGGAAAGAAACCTACGCGATCATCAATACCTACAACGAACTCGACACCGGCAAGAAGCGCACCGACGGTTCGGTGGATGCGTTGAAGAAAGCCGGTCTGCCTGAGGATCACATCCTCTTCGCTCCGCAAAAAACCCTCGACGTCCCCGGCAGCATGGATTCCACCGGCGCTGCTTTGCCCAAGCTCCCCGCTGCCGCGAAGAACCTCATCATCGGTGGCATGAACGACAACACTGTTCTGGGTGGCGTGCGTGCAACAGCAGGCGCTGGCTTCAAAGCGCCCAACGTAATCGGCATCGGCATCAACGGTACAGACGCCATCGACGAACTGAAGAAGAAAGACAGCGGTTTCTTCGGCTCGATGCTGCCAAGCCCTGACAAAGAGGGCTACAACACCGCGCTGGCGATGTACGAGTGGGTCACCACCGGCAAAGAACCTGCGAAATACACCGCGATGGACGACGTGACGCTGATCACGCGCGCCAACTTCAAGGAAGTACTGACCAAGATCGGTCTGTACAAGTAAGCGCGGCAGTCGAGTCGGGGCGCCTGTAACCCGGGCGGATATCTGCAAGGCCTCGCTCCACCTGAGAAGGGTGGGGCGAGGTGGAGGTGGTTCATGCAACAGGCATCGGTACAGCAACACGTTCAGCAGGGCGGCAGTCTGCGCTTCAACGGGATCGGCAAGACCTTTCCTGGTGTGAAGGCGCTGTCCGACATCAATTTTGAAGCTCGGCCAGGCAGCGTTCACGCGCTGATGGGCGAGAACGGCGCGGGTAAATCGACGCTGCTGAAGATCCTCGGCGGCTCGTATCAACCCAACAGTGGCGATCTGCAGATTGGCGACCAGCGTCTGGCGTTCAAGTCTACCGCCGACAGCATCGCGGCCGGTGTGGCAGTGATCCACCAGGAGCTTCATCTGGTGCCGGAAATGTCGGTGGCGGAAAACCTTCTGCTCGGCCACATGCCCAATCGCTGGGGCATGATCAACCGTCGGGCCATGGTCCGGCGCGCACGGGACCTGCTCAAAGGCCTGGCCGACGAGATCGATCCCAACACGCGTCTGGGAGACCTGTCTCTCGGTCAACGGCAGTTGGTGGAAATTGCCAAGGCCATGTCACGCAATGCGCATGTCATTGCGTTTGATGAACCTACCAGTAGCTTGTCCGCGCGTGAGATCGACCGGCTGATGGCGATCATCACCAAGCTGCGCGATGAAGGTCGGGTCATCCTCTACGTCTCCCACCGCATGGAAGAAATCTTTCGTGTGTGTGACGCCGTGACCGTGTTCAAGGACGGCCGCTTCGTGCGCACCTTCAACGACATGGCCGAGCTGGACCACGACCGTCTGGTGACCTGCATGGTCGGCCGAGACATTCAGGACATCTACAACTACCGGCCGCGTCAGCATCAGGGGCCTAGCCTGCGTGTCACCGGCCTGATGGGGCCCGGCTTGCAGGAGCCGGTCAGCTTCGCTGTGCAAAAGGGCGAGATTCTCGGCTTTTTCGGCCTGGTCGGTGCTGGCCGCACCGAAATGTTCCGCATGCTCTCAGGCCTGACACGGGCGCAGGCTGGAACGCTGCAACTGGATGGCAAGCCGTTGAATCTGCGCTCGCCACGCGACGCCATCAATGCCGGGATTCTGTTGTGCCCCGAGGACCGTAAAAAAGAAGGCATCGTGCCGCTGTCCAGCGTTGCGGAAAACATCAATATGGGCGCGCGGCCTCGCCACGTGAACCTGGGCTGTCTGATTCAAGGGCGTTGGGAGCGTGACAATGCCGCTCACCAGATCAAGTCCATGAACGTCAAAACCCCTTCACCCGAGCAGCAAATGCTGTTTCTGTCGGGCGGCAATCAGCAGAAAGCCATTCTGGGGCGCTGGCTGTCGATGCCCATGAAAGTCCTGCTGCTGGACGAGCCAACCCGAGGCATCGACATCGGCGCCAAGTCCGAGATCTACCAAATCATCCATAACCTCGCGGCTGACGGCATTGCCGTCATCGTGGTCTCCAGCGATTTGATGGAAGTCATGGGCATTTCCGATCGCATCCTGGTGATGAGTGAAGGGGCGATCACTGGCGAGCTGACCCGCGAGGAAGCCAACGAGCAACGTCTCCTGCAACTGGCACTGCCGCGTACGCGCGGTTAAATCCGGCTATTGAAAACTGGCTATGAAAAATAAAAACGAGGTGCGTATGTCTACCGAATCCAGCCTGACGGCTCCCCGCCAGGGCATGAACATGCGTCGATTCGTCGACGACTGGGCCATGCTCATGGCCGCGCTGGGCATCTTTGTGCTCTGTGCCTTGCTGATCGACAACTTCATGTCGCCGCTGAACATGCGGGGCCTGGGCCTGGCGATTTCCACCGTCGGCATCGCCGCCTGCACGATGCTGTACTGCCTCGCCTCCGGACACTTCGACCTGTCGGTTGGCTCCGTGCTGGCCTGTTCCGGGGTCATTGCCGGTATCGTTATCCGCGACACGGACAGCGTCTTTCTGGGTGTTTCTGCAGCCCTGGCGATGGGCCTCCTGGTCGGCCTGATCAATGGCATCGTGATCGCCAAGCTGCGCATCAACGCGCTGATCACCACGTTGGCGACCATGCAGATCGTACGCGGGCTGGCCTACATCTTTTCCAACGGCAAAGCAGTTGGCGTGGGCGACGAAGCGTTTTTCGTCTTCGGCAACGGGCAGTTGTTCGGCGTGCCGGTGCCGATCCTGATTACCATCGTCTGCTTCATATTCTTCGGCTGGCTGTTGAACTACACCACCTACGGGCGCAACACGCTGGCCATCGGCGGTAACCAGGAAGCGGCGCTGCTCGCCGGGGTTCATGTTGACCGCACCAAGATCATCATCTTCGCCGTTCACGGCCTCATCGGCGCACTGGCTGGCGTGGTATTGGCGTCGCGCATGACCTCGGGTCAGCCGATGATCGGCCAGGGCTTTGAGCTCACCGTCATCTCGGCTTGCGTGCTGGGCGGGGTCTCGCTCAGTGGCGGCATCGGCATGATCCGCCACGTTATCGCAGGGGTGCTGATCCTGGCGATTATCGAAAACGCCATGAACCTGAAGAACATCGATACCTTCTACCAGTACGTGATCCGCGGCACCATTCTGCTGCTGGCGGTGATCATCGACCGGCTCAAGCGCCGCTAAGCGCGTTGACCCTATAGACGATGCGCGGCATTAGCCGCGCATCGTTTGTCAGGCAGGCATGTATACCGCTTAGGGCTGCATCGTTAAACCTCCCGCATAACACCCCTGCGCGGCTACTCGTCGCGATCATCCTTAGACCAGTTTGGACGTCTCGAAGATCAGGCGCATGGTGGCTTGCGCCAGTGACTGTGCCTCCGCCCGGACATTATCGAGCTGGGCATTTGCCTCACTGTACTGAGGATCTTTGGCACGAACGTCGACCAGCCGCGTCAGCTGCAAGGACGCGTCCATCAAGCCAAACAAGTTGCGGTGCAACTGATGACTGACTTGTGTCAGGGGCTGAGAGAGGTCTTCATTTTCTTCGGTAAGAGGGCGGTCGCCCATGCTTTCGAGGTTACGGTGTCTGCTACCCGTCAGGACGAAGTCAAGGTCCACGCCCGCGCCTGCAACCCGTAACAGGTAGTCGGCCTTAGGATAGCGTGCCCCACTTTCGTAGTTTCCCTGAGCGTTGGTTTCGACTCCGCCGACGGCGCCCAACGCGCTTTGCGACAGTTTGAGCCTGGTGCGCTCTTGCCTCAGCCGCAGGCCAATCCCTTTCATGTTATTCAACTCCTGTTGATCACGCGAGACAGGCCCTTCGAGGCGACTCGAGGGTTTTTCTTATTCCAGGAAAGCAAATCAATGCAAGCGCGTGCTTCGGCAGGCGCACAGAACGCCGTGCTGACTACATTCTGGATCCAAACTGTACATCATGTAGGAGATTTCTCAAACAGTTGTATGATCTCACTCCATTTGAATAAGAATAAACAGATAAACCACTTTTTTGAGTGATATGGCCGCCGGCTTTAAACCCGGCTGAAACGAGGGAGTGGGCACGTTATGTGCCCGTACGGATAGATTCAGGAAGGGCAGCGCGTGGAAGGTTGACGCGCCCATTGGGCGGCGGTGCGTGAGACGTTGTCGGCCAGCGTTGCAACAGCGCTCTGATGGGCCAGCACCAGATTTTCCATGCCTACGCCTGCAGGCTGGCGAATCACGCTGCTACACGTCAGCGTCTGACGTTTGCTGCCGGGACCTGCGCCGGCCCCTCGCAGGCTCAGGCTCCAGACCACGTCGATCAGCGCGTACTGGTCCAGCACCGACTCGAAGCGGCGCACGTCGGTGCGTACTGACAGCACGGGTTCGTCCGCCTGCTTTGGCAAGCCTGCCAGGTCACGCGAGCCAAAGCGCCGCTCAAGTTGCCCGGTCAGGGCATCGTGAAATTCGTCGCCCAAAGGCGCGCCCCAACGCTCGTTCTCGAGGATCGCCAGGCTGCCGTTGCCCTGACGAATGACCAGCGGCGGCTGATCGACTTGTACCGCCATCAGCACGGGCTGCATTTCAAACTGAAATGGCGCCTGGGCTGGACTGGCGGGAGATTGGCCGGCTGGCGCGATCAGCGTGTAGTAATGGGTCGGCGTTGACGCGCAGGCCGACAGGCCCAACACGCAGGCGAGTGCCAACAGGGGTTTACGCATTGTCATTGCTCAGGCTCCGGTGCGATTTCGCGGGAAGAGGATGATCCTTTAAAAGAACCAGGCGCCGCGTCGCCCGAGCGGCCGCGAATCAGGGATTCGGGGTGACGGCTGAGGAAGTCGGTCAGCACCCGCACCGAACGCGCCGTGCGCTGTACTTCTTCCATGGCCTGGCCCAGCTGCTGGCGGGCCGGCGAGTCGTCAGACAAGGTTTCGTTGGCCGTACCCAGGGTTTTCTGTGCTTGCTGCAAGGCGCCACGCATCTGTGGCAACACGTCACTGTTGACCTGCTTCATGGTTTTTTGAAGTTCGATCAGGCTGCCGTTGAGGTTCTTCGCCAAATCGTCGAGAGGGATCTTGCCAAGCTTGTCGACGAACGCCTGCAGTTGTTCCTGCAACTTGTCGAAGCTGCCGGGCACGGTAGGGATTTCCAGCGGGCGGGCTTTAGCGTCGTAGGCGACCTTCGTGGCCTTCGGATCGAAATCCATGGCGATATAGAGCTGGCCCGTCAGCAAGTTGCCCGTGCGCACCTGGGCGCGCAGGCCGCGGTCGACGAACTGGCCAATAATCTTCGACGTCTGGGCTTCTTCGTCTCCACCGCCAGCCTGCTCTTTGAGCTTGTCGTTGGCAGCGCCCAGCCGTTGCGGATAGATCACCGCGCCGACGATGCCCGGAAAGGTGCCAGTGGCCGGGTCATAGTCAAGATCCACCGACACGACTCGGCCAACGTTGACCCCCAGGAAGTCGACCGGCGCATTGACCACCAGGCCGCGGAGCGATTGGTTGAAGCGCATGCGGATGTACTTGGGCTCGCCATCGGGGGGTGCCAGTGCGGTGGCCTGATCCTCGAACAACTTGAATTCGGCGTTGGTTTCGGCAGGTTTTGCATCCGGGCTGTACTTGGGCTCGCGGAAGGCAATGCCGCCGGAAATGATCGAGGCCATGGACTGCGTGGAGACCTTGAGGCCTGAGGCGCCGAGCGTCACATCGACACCGCTGGCATTCCAGAAACGTGAGTCGTCGAGCACGTACTGATCATTGGGTGCGCCGACGAAAATCTCGACGTCTACGCCTTTGCCGTCTTTGGCCAGCTCGTAAGCCACGACTTGACCCACTTGAATCCGGCGGAAGTACACCGGCGAGCCGATGTCCAGCGAACCGAGGTCATCGGTGTGCAGGATGAAGCGCTTGCCTTTTTCGCCGAATGTCACGGCGGGTGGGGTTTCAAGGCCGGTAAAGTCCTTCTTGGTTTCCTCCGAACTGCCAGCATCGGCGCTGATGAAGGCACCGGACAGCAAGGTGTCCACGCCCGACACGCCGTGAGCGCCGATGCGCGGGCGCACCACCCAATACTGGGTATCGGCGCGGGTAAACGGTGTGGCCGACTGGTTCAGGTCGATGCTCGCAAGCACGTGGGTGCGGTCATCGCTGAGCTCGATGTCGGTGACCACGCCGATCACCACGTTCTTGTATTTGACCTGGGTTTTCTTGGCTTCCAGGCCTTCGGCGGTGAGGAACGTCACCACCACCTTGGGGCCGACGTTGAGGAAGTCGTGCACCACCATCGACAAGCCGATCAGGGCGGCGACGATCGGCACCAGCCAGACCAGTGACACACGCAACTTGCGCGCCTTGACCTGCGGTCGGCTCGGTGGGGTAGGGGGTAGGGTGCTATCGGACATCTTCAACCTCTGCGTCCCAGATAAGCCGGGGATCGAACGTCATGGCGGCGAGCATTGTCATCACCACCACCAAACCAAAAAACAGAATGCCAAGGCGCGGCTCAATGGTGCTCAGGCCGTGGAACTGCACCAGTGCCGCGACCAGCGCGACGACCAGCACATCGAGCATCGACCAGTAGCCGATCAACTCGATGAAGCGAAACAGCCGGGAGCGTTCACGCATTGCCCATGTGCTGCGACGCTGACACGTTACCAACAGCAGGCCGAGCACCAGGAACTTGATGCACGGCACGATCACGCTGGCGATGAAAATCAGGATGGCGATGTCCCACGAGCCGCCTTCGGCGAACTCGATGACCCCGCTCATGATGGTGTTTTCGCTGCTGCTGCCCAGCATGGTCGTGTACATCACCGGCAGCACGTTGGCCGGGATGTAGAAGATCAGCCCGGCGATCAGAAACGCCCAGGTGCGCGCCAGGCTGTTGGGCTTGCGCCGATGGACCGATGAATCGCAGCGCGGGCACTCGTGGGCGTCGTCGGGGCACACGTAACCGCAGACATGGCATAACGTGACGCGATGCTCGCGGGCAAGGGGGATGCCGTTCATAGAGGCTCGACCCCAAGCTCGTCCCACAGGCGACGGATGTCCTTGCCGGCAATCAGCACAATCAACACCATCAGCATCGCCATGGCCCACAACCCGACGCCTGCATGGACGTCAAGCATCCCTGCCAGTTTGACGATGGCCACCAGGATGCCCAGCAGACAGACTTCCAGCATGCTCCATGGCCGCAGGTGCTCAAGGGTGCGCATGCACATCTTGAAACCGGGCGCGATTTCGTTGCGATGGGCGTGGAACAACACCCAGAACAGCAAGGCGATCTGCAGCGCGGGGGCAAGAATAATGGCCAGTCCGGCGACCAGTGCGATGAGGGTGATCTGTCCCTGGGCCAGCGCTTGTACCGAGCCCCACAGCGTCACCTCGTTGTGCAGGCCCTGCATGCTGATGCTGATGACCGGGAACACGTTGGCAAAGACGAACATCACGAACGCGGCAATGCTCAACGCCAGCAGTTGTTCGATGGACAGGCGATGACTGCGGCCCAGCACGGCGGCGCAGCGCAGGCAATGCGCCGATTCGCCCTTGCTCAAGGGTAAGGCTTCGTACAGCGAATCGCAGTGCTCGCAAATAATCCACTGTACCGCGCCAGTCTGCATGCTGTTGGCGGTGTGTGCGGGAACGTGTGCAGGCAACTGCGTCCCGCTATTGGGCGTGTCGGTCATCGGCGCATGCGTCGTGGAGGTCATGGATGTATTCACGATAGATCGGCTTTCGTCGATTGCGCGCCGGCTCGGCGGGCGGGCAACGATACCTTGTCGCGGAGGCGCAGGCTCGTTTTAGTTGGATTGATTGCCATGAGGGACGCGCCCGCGAAAAGACTTGAGTGATTGACCACAATGCCATCATCGGGTTCGGGCTATTTTGCCCGGTGGTTGATGACAGCCCCTGCCGATTAAGTCCACCGGCACTGTCAGCCAACGCGTTCAGAGGCGGGCCCAGAAGTCTTCAGCGAAATCGCTCAGCGCCATGGCGGGTCTGAACAGGCGGATTTCCAGGGGAATGTCCCAGTGCTCGTCCAGTGCGCGGACCAGTTTACCGTTCGCCAGCTCTGGCCCCGCCAGCGTTTCCGGCAGCCAGGCAAAGCCCTTGCCCTCCAGCGCCATGGACAGCAGCACCGCCGCCAGATGCGAACTGAAAACCGTGTCCAGTGCCGGCGGCTGTGTTTCCCGAAGCAAGCGCGCCGAGACAATTCGCCCCAGCCCGGAGTCTGCGGTGTAACCCAGCAGCGGCAATGTGGCCTGAGGGTGCGGCGGCGAGTCATGCCGGGCTTGTAGAGGAATCAGCAAATCCCGACCCACGACTTTGGAGTGAAACGACTCGGCAGCAAAGCGCGGAGGGACGTCCGGGTGCTGGTGGCACAGGAGAAACTGCGCTTGGCCGCTCAACAGCATCTGTTCACAGACGCGCATGTTGTCGGAATGCAGCCGAATAGCTTCAATTGGCCCGGCCCGCTCGGCGGCCCGCACCCAGCCGGGAAAGAAGGTGAACGAGAGCGAATGCGTCGCGGCGAAGTGCAGCGTGCGCGCTTGCTTGCCTGCCACTTCTCGCGCTTCCTGACGCATTTGGTACAGGCGGCGGGTCAAGTCCTGTGCCGACTCGATCATCTGGCGTCCTGCGTCGGTCAGCACAGCGCCCTGCGTCGTGCGTTCAAACAGATCCACGCCCACCCAGTTTTCCAGCGCGCGGATGCGTCGGCTGAACGCAGGTTGGGTAACGTGACGCAGCTCGGCCGCCCGTGAAAAATTGCCGCTTTGCGCCAATACATTGAAATCTTCCAGCCAGAGCAATTCCATCGTGATGCCGTCCGCGCGCCTGAGTGCGGCGTTTTTAGCATTCAGCGCGCTCGAAGGTCCAGTGCCGGGCCGGCACTCAGGGCGTTAGATCGGCCAGGTTACAACTTGCAGGCTTTTGCGGTGGTAGACTTTCGACCACTTCAAACGAGGAGCAACAGACGTGCGCACGATGGCAATGATGGTGGCGGTATTGATGCTTGCAGGATGTGACGGCGGCAAGCCGGCTGCACCTGCCCAGGTTCCCAGCACTGATTCGGCGACCGAAGCGCCAACCCCGGCCTCACAAAAATGGACCATTCGCGTCCACTTGAAAGAAGCGCTGAGCGACATGACCTATTGGTTGGTCGAGCACCATTACCCGTCTTATGTGGTCAAGGTCGATGGCAGGGAAGTGGTCATGATCGGACCCTTCGAGTCGCAATCCGAGGCCGAGAAGGCCAAGACCGAGATCGATGCGGCCATGGCAAAGGCACACCGCCTGTCGCAGCTTGAGGTCATACCGCCACGGTCTTGAGCGCGTGTGACGTGATGGCAAACCTGCAAGGGAAGTGTCTCGGGTGACACCTTGGCGGCTTTGGGTGACACCTGTGCAGCTATAGCCGGCCCTGGCGGGTTCCGGCTATAGCGAGGGTTCAAAGGGCAGTCGGGTGAATCAGCGACGACCCAGCAGCAAACCCACGACCAGACCAAAGCCCGCGGAGACCGCCACGGTTTGCCACGGGTGGCCGCCAATGTAGTTTTCGGTGGCTTCGACAGCAGGCTTGGTGCGGTCGCGCACGCTGCTGACCGATTCCATTGCCTGCTTGAGCTTCTGACTCAGTTGGGCACGCACGGTGTCCGCTTCTTCTCCGACCAGCGAAGCGCTGTCCTTGAGCAGTTTGTCAGACTCTTCAATCAGGGCGGCCAGTTCGCTGAATGCTTGATCCTTGATCTGTTCGACAGCGGCGTTTTGGGCAGCAGTTTTACGAGCCATGGCAATTTCCTTTCAGTGGTTATGGCAGTGTGCAATGGAGTTTTGCGCGACCGAAAAGTTGCAGGGCAATTCCGGGCGCGTTCAAAGCGGGCGACGAATGTGGTCGGGAATCGGGGCGACCGGGTGTAAGATGCCGACGCTTTCGAGCCGCTCGCCGGCTCTGTTTTTTGCGTGTCGTCTGCATATCGAGGTACATACCATGAGTCACAACCTGGCCAACAAAACCCTTCCGGAACGCGCCGCCATCGAGGACGAAAAGTCCCGTCTGTTCGATCTCTGGCAGAGCAATCTGGGCAAGGCCAAGGGCGACGCTGCCCGGCTGATGGGCGAAAGGGGCAAGCGCAAAGGCAAGTGGTCGGAGTGGGTGCGTGGGGAGCTGGACGCCATGTCGCCGCCTGAGTACGCCAACATGGTGCGCGCCGAAGTCAATCGACTGGTGGCGGCGGCGCGAGGCTGATCCACCGCCCTGCCAGCTCTGGCAGGGTCACCAGCTGCCGCTGGCCGGCTGCGGCAGGCTTAACGTGCCGCTGTCTTCAAAGCGCAGGGTCCCGAACAACCCGCCGGCCAGCTTGCCGTGCAGCTCATAGGGCAGGTTGTCCAGGCGTTGCTGTTCAGTGAGGCCAACGGCCTGACGTAGCGCCGCGAACGCCGAGACCGTTACCGGGACCGTCAGCACACCTTCGGAAAACCGCGTGATCGTGCCTTTCTGGCTGCTCACACCCGAAGCGAGCAGTTTGCCGTTCACGTCCAGGTTCAAGGCCACACCGTCGTACTGGATGTCGTTGTCATTGGGGTTTTGCAGGCGCAGCTTCACCGCAAAGCGGATCTCGAGGTCCTGGCTGGGCAGCGGCTCGATGCCTACAACGTTGATGTTGAGCGGGTCGAGATTGGGAAACAGCGCGCACGCACTCAGCGCAAATATCATGGCAAGGCCCGCGATCAGGGTGCGGATCGGACGTGGCGACATTCAAGACTCCTTGGGCAGGCCGTCGGGGCGTAATACGTCCCTTGCAACGCCTTGGCGATTCAACTGTGCGACCTCGTGCGCAGTGAGAGGTTCTGCATCGCGAGTGGCAGGCGGGTCCTGAAGAACCTTTAGCGTCGCAGCTTCCGGGTCAAATTCGGTGAGCTCCGGCACCTGGTATTCCTCCGGCAGGAAGATGTTCAGAATGATCGCGCAGAATGCCCCGACGGTAATGGGCGATTCGAAAATGTTATGCAGCGCCTTGGGCAGCTCGCGCAAGACCTCCGGCACTGCAGCAACGCCCAGTCCCATGCCGAGAGAAATGGCAACGATCAGCATATTGCGGCGGTGCAACCCGGCTTCCGAGAGAATTTTGATACCCGCCACTGCGACAGTGCCGAACATGATCAGCGTGGCGCCGCCCAGCACCGGCTTGGGCATCAACTGCAGCACTGCGCCGATGATCGGAAACAACCCCAGCAACACCAGAATGCCCGCGATGAAAAACGCCACGTAGCGGCTGGCCACGCCGGTCAGCTGAATGACGCCGTTGTTCTGCGCGAAGGTGACCATGGGCAGGCTGTTGAACGTCGCGGCCAGCGCCGAATTCAGCCCGTCGGCCAGCAGCCCCGACTTGATCCTGCGGATATACACCGGCCCACTGACCGGTTGTTGCGAGATCATCGAGTTGGCGGTGAGGTCTCCGGCGGCTTCCAGCGGCGAGACCAGGAAGATTACTGCGATCGGGATGAACGCCACCAGATCGAACGAGAACCCGTATTTGAACGGCACCGGAATGCTCATCGCCGGCACCTGGGGCATCTGCGCAAAATCCACTCGGCCCATGAACCACGCCACGGCGAAGCCCAGTGCCAGCCCGATGATGATTGCACTGAGGCGCAGCAGCGGGATGTTAAAGCGGTTGAGCACCACGATGGTGACCAGCACCACGGCAGCCAGCCCAAGGTTTGCGGCCGACCCCAGATCGCTTGCGCCAAAACCGCCGGCCATGTCCGTCATCGCGACTTTCAACAGCGACAGACCCATCAGCGTGATGATCGTGCCGGTCACCACCGGCGTGATCAGCTTGCGCAGTTTGCCGATGAACTGGCTGAGCGCGACTTCAACAAACGCTGCGCAAAAGCACACCCCGAAGATGGTGGAGAGGATTTCGTCGGTGCCGCCACCGCGACTCTTGACCAAAAAACCTGCGCTGAGAATCACGCTGAGAAACGAGAAGCTGGTGCCCTGCAGGCACAACAGCCCCGAGCCGATCGGGCCGATGCGTTTGGCCTGAACGAAGGTGCCCAGCCCGGATACGAACAGCGCCATGCTGATCAGGTACGGCACTTCGCTGTCCAGGCCGAGCACGCTGCCGACGATGAGGGTCGGGGTGATGATGCCGACGAAACTGGCCAGCACGTGCTGCAGCGCCGCAAAGATGGCGGCCGTAAAGTGCGGACGGTCGTCGAGCCCGTAAATCAGATCAGCCCTGGAGGGCGCAGAACGGGTCGAGGCGCTGCGATGCGGAGCGGTCATGGTGAGCCTCCGGGTTGGCCGTGGCAAAAAGGGCGCGCAGGATGCCAGAAAACGCGGCGCGGGTCAGCGGCAAGATATCGCAAACGATGGTCGTAAAACGCTGAACGATTCTCGTTGCCCAGCCTCCATTATTCTGACTGTCATCGGGCTGTCGGGTTTTCAGCGCATTATCTGTATGTGGCGGTCATCACTGAGGCATCAGAATCATCATGAGTACGGCAGAGCAATTTCCGTTGAGTGATTCGCAAGTTGCATTGATCGCACGGGCGCTGGCGGACAGCCGTCGTTACCGGATCCTGGTTCAGATCGGCTCCAGTGAGCAGGCGTTACCGTGCGCCGAAGTGCTCAAAGCCCACCCCGTCAGCGCGGCCACCGTTTCACACCACACCCGAGAGCTTGAACGCGCGGGGCTGATCGCTACCCTGCGCGAAGGCAAGTACGCCAGCTTCATGCTTCAGCGTGAAGTGTTGCAGGCCTACGCACGTCAGCTGATGCAGCTCTAGCATTGAAAACCGGGCCGGGCGCCCTTATCTCTCAGTCTGTCCCTCAGCCGATTTCGATCGCGAGCGGCGCGCACTCGGTTTGGGTCGGCGCGCCTTTGTCCCTTCCGTCTCTTGCGAGGCGCATCCGGAGTTCCCCATGTATCCAGACGTTCAGCTGTTCATCGATGGTCAGTGGCGTGCCAGTGCAGATGGCCGCACCCTCAATGTCATCAACCCGGCCGACGGCGAAACCCTCGGCACGGTGGCGCACGCCGATATCGCCGATCTGGATCAGGCGCTGGCAGCGGCCGAGCGAGGATTTGAAACCTGGCGCAGCACCCCGGCCTATGACCGCTACAAGATCATGCAGAAGGCCGCCGATCTGCTGCGCGACCGCGTCGATCACATTGCCAACATCATGACCCGCGAGCAGGGCAAGCCGCTGGCTGAGGCGCGGATGGAAACCCTGTCCGCCGCCGACATTGTTGATTGGCTCGCCGAGGAAGGGCGTCGCGCATACGGACGTCTGGTGCCCTCGCGCAACGTCGCGGTGGAGCAGAAGGTGATCAAGGAACCGGTCGGCCCTGTGGCGGCATTCACGCCGTGGAACTTCCCGATCAATCAGGTGGTGCGCAAGCTGTCCTCGGCGCTGGCGGCCGGCTGCTCGATCATCGTAAAAGCCCCTGAAGAAACCCCGGCCTCGCCCGCTGAACTGGTGCGCGCGTTCGTGGATGCCGGTGTTCCGGCGGGTGTGATCGGCCTGGTGTACGGCGATCCGGCGCAGATTTCGAGCTACCTGATCGCGCACCCGACCATCAAAAAAGTCACCTTCACCGGCTCGACCCCGGTGGGCAAGCAGTTGGCGGCCCTCGCGGGCCAGCACATGAAGCGCGCCACCATGGAGTTGGGCGGTCACGCGCCGGCGCTGGTGTTTGATGATGCTGACATCGATCTGGCGGCACGCACGCTGGCAGGCGCCAAGTTCCGTAACGCCGGGCAGGTCTGCGTATCGCCGACGCGAATTCTGGTGCAGAGGGGCGTGTTCGATGCGTTCGCCGAAAAATTCGTTGGCCTTGCCCACGAATTGAAAGTCGGCAATGGTCTGGAGCAGGGCGTGACCATGGGCCCGGTCGCCAACGAGCGACGTATTCCGGCGTTGACGGCGTTGATAAAGGACGCCAGCGATAAAGGCGCGACGTTGCATGTCGGCGGCAAGGCGATCGAAGGGCCGGGCTATTTCTTCGAGCCCACCGTGATCAGCGGCCTGACCACCGAGATGCGCATCATGAACGAGGAGCCTTTCGGCCCGGTGGCCCTGCTGGTGCCGTTCGATACGGTCGAAGACGCGGTGAAGGAGTCCAACCGCGTGCCGTTCGGCCTGGCGTCGTACGCGTTCACCTCATCAATGAAAACCGCGCACATCCTCAGCACCCGCATCGAAGCCGGCATGCTGTCGATCAACCATCAAGGCATCGGCCTGGTTGAAGTGCCGTTTGGCGGCATCAAGGACTCCGGCTACGGGTCCGAAGGCGGCACCGAAGCGATCGAGGCGTACCTGAACACCAAGCTGGTGACCGTGTACAACCTGTAACCTCACGCGACAGCGGCAAAAGAACCCACCATTTGGTGGGTTTTTTTAAGCCTTGGGCTAAATCGCGACCGCGGACGCATCCATCCGACCACTGACCCCGAACGGTAGGAGCCGGCTTGCTGGCGGACGGGTCATGCCAGTCACCCTCACCATTGCGGTGCTATCGCGGTTCGCCAGCAAGCCGGCTCCTACAGATTCGCGTAGGCCGCAGGTTTCTTTATGCCGCAGATGCCTGAGGCGGCCTGGATCTAATGTAGGAGCGCGCTTGCCCGCGAAAAATATCAGCCCGCGATCTCGCCCAACCTGACCCATCGCATTCGCCGGCTTGCTGGCGAACGCGTCAAGCCGTTCACCCGCGCCGTAGCTGACACCGCCCATTTGTAGGAGCCGGCTTGCTGGCGAACGGGTCATGCCAGTCACCCTCACCGTTGCGGTGCTATCACGGTTCGCCAGCAAGCCGGCTCCTACAGATTCGCGTAGGCCGCAGGTTTCTTTATGCCGCAGATGCCTGAGGCGGCCTGGATTTATTGTAGGAGCGCGCTTGCCCGCGAAAAATACCAGACCGCGATACCGCCCAACCTGACCCACCGCATTCGCCGGCTTGCTGGCGAACGCGTCATGCCGTTCAACCGCGCCGCAGCTGACACCGCCCATTCGTAGGAGCCGGCTTGCTGGCGAACGCGTCAAGCCGTTCAACCGCGCCGCAGCTGACACACCTCCATTCGTAGGAGCGAACGCGGCAAGCCAGTCACCCTCACCGTTGCGGTGCTATCGCGGTTCGCCAGCTCAAGCCGGGTCCTACAGGCGCAGCGCCTGCTAGCCAGGCAGGGTTTCAGGCCCGGCTGTGGTTGTTGCGTTTCAAGGTGATCAGCTGTTCGCTGAACTCCGGGCCGCGCCATGAACTCTGAACCCACACCACTTCCGATGCGGGGATGAGTCATGGCGATCAGCGGCGTGCAGGCAGCAGCAGACCCGAAAGGGGAGGTGTTTGAGACGGACTTGCCGGCACGGCTGGACCGGCTGCCGTGGGGGCGGTTTCATACGCTGCTGGTGTTTGCGCTGGGCATCACCTGGTTGCTCGACGGGCTTGAAGTCACCCTGGCGGGTTCTGTTTCGGGTGCGTTGAAGGACAGCCCGGTGCTGCGCCTGACCAATGCCGACATCGGCCTGGCCGGCGGCGCCTACATTTGTGGCGCGGTGCTGGGCGCGTTGTTTTTCGGCTGGCTGACGGACCGTCTGGGTCGGCGCAAGCTGTTTTTCATCACCTTGGCGTTGTACATCACCGCGACCGCTGCGACGGCGTTTTCATTCAGCCTCTGGAGCTTCCTGCTGTTTCGCTTCCTCACCGGGATGGGCATCGGCGGTGAGTACACCGCGATTAATTCGACCATCCAGGAGTTCACCCCGGCCCGCTTCCGGGGCTGGGTCGACCTCACCATTAACGGCACCTTCTGGATCGGCGCCGCCCTGGGTGCGGTCGGCTCCATCGTCCTGCTGGACGCCACATGGGTCAGCCAGGAGCTTGGCTGGCGCCTGTGCTTCGGCATCGGCGCGGTACTGGGCCTGATCATCCTGCTGATGCGCCTGTGGTTACCGGAAAGCCCGCGCTGGCTGTTGATTCACGGCCAGGCCGAGGAGGCCAGGGCCATCGTAGAAAGCATTGAAGACCGACTGCGCCAACAGGGCCATGACCTGTCGGCCCCGGCGGGACCCCCGTTGCGTTTGCACGCCCGGGACCACACGCCGCTCAAGGAGATATTTCATACGCTGTTCAACGTCTACCGCCGCCGGGCACTGGTGGGGCTGACCTTGCTGACCGCGCAGGCATTCTTCTACAACGCGATTTTTTTCACCTACGCGTTGGTGCTGACCGAGTTCTATCAGGTGCCGTCCGCCTCGATCGGCTGGTACGTACTGCCGCTGGCGCTGGGCAATTTCTGCGGGCCGTTATTGCTCGGCCGGTTGTTCGACGTCGTCGGGCGGCGGGTGATGATCAGCCTGACCTATGCAGTTTCCGGGGTTTTACTGACGATCACCGGCTACCTGTTCGAGCAGGGCATTCTGGACGTGACGCAGCAAGCCATCGCCTGGATGGTGATTTTCTTCTTCGCCTCGGCCGCGGCGAGTTCGGCGTACCTGACGGTGGCCGAAACCTTCCCCCTGGAGATCCGCGCCCTGGCGATTGCCGTGTTCTATGCCTTTGGCACTGCGCTGGGCGGCATCGTCGGGCCCACGCTGTTCGGGCAATTGATCGACACCCATGAACGCGGGCCGGTGTTTTTCGGCTATCTCATCGGTGCGGTGTTGATGTTGCTGGCGGCGGCGGTGCAGGCGATATGGGGCGTGGCTTCAGAAGGCAAATCCCTCGAAGAAGTCGCCAGACCGTTGTCCCAGGCCCACGACTGACGCCTAGGCCCAAGACGCGTGACCGAGGCTGGAAACGAACAGCCGTCCTCGATGGGGCAGTTTTGTTCAATCCTCTCGTCTTGTCCGCTCCTTACACTCTCCCGACAGACCATGACGGGAGAGCGCTGCGATGAACCTGATGATTTCCATGGCGGCCTTTGCGCTGGCCGCGTCCATATCGCCGGGGCCGGTCAACGTCGTCGCCCTCAGCTGTGGCGCGCAATTCGGGCTAATGCCAACGTTGCGCCACGTACTGGGCGCAACCGTCGGCTTTGTCGTGCTGCTGATGTTCACCGGCTTCGGCCTGCATGAGGTGCTCCAGCGGTACCCATTACTCACCGAGCTGATTCGCTGGGCAGGGGTCGCGTTTCTGCTGTATCTGGCCGTGAAGCTGGCGATGGATGACGGAGAGCTCGACCTCGGCAAATCTGCCCGTCAGCCTTCTTTTCTTCATGGGGCGGCGATGCAGTGGCTCAACCCCAAGGCCTGGCTGGCGGCGGTGGCCGGCATGGGCGCGTTTGTGGCCGATGGTGAAGCACGACTGATCAGCCTGTTTGCCCTGATCTACTTCATCGTGTGTTATCTGTCGGTCGCTTGCTGGGCGTACGCCGGCGCCTTCCTCGGCCCGTATCTGCGCAGCGCGCGGCGAATCAGGGTGTTCAATTGCAGCATGGCGGCGTTATTGGCAGGCTGCGCGGTGTCGTTGTTCTACGTCTGAGGCCGCTCACTTCATAGCCCGCGCGGAAGGTGACTCAGGGTTTGTATTGACCTGGCGTTGCCGCGAGGTGCTTTTTAAATGCCCGCTGAAAATGCGCCTGATCGGCGAAACCACTCTGCTGAGCGATGTCGACAATGGCCTCGCCGCTGCGCAACTGTGCCTGAGCATGCTGGATACGGCGGTTGACCAGCCAGGCGTGCGGGGTCATGTGGTAGTGCCGCTCAAAGGCCCGAATCAGGTACGCCTCGGACAGCGTCGCCACTGCGCAGAGCTCATCAAGCCGGACAGGTCGCAAGTAGTGCTCGTCGATGTAGCGCGCCGCACGTTCAACCTTGACGTTGGACTTTCTGAACGGCGGCCTCGATCCACCCAGTTGCGCCTCGGCCAAGGCGAAAAAGGCGAGGGCCGCTTGATGTTTGGTCAGCACGTCCAGCGAGGGGTCGACCAGCGTGCGGTGGAGTGCCAGAAGGCCCTCGAAAACCGCCGGGTTCGTGCTTTGGGACGCCCCGTACGGGCGAAAGCAGCTGCCAGTGCCAATGCCGCAATCGCCTTGCAGGGCCGCCAGCCAGTGGGCGTCCACGTACAGCATGATGTAGGACCATGGCTGATCATCGATGGGATTGCAGGCGTGGACCTCGCCCGGATTCATCACCACCACGGTCCCGGTGGCGATGGTCCGGGTGGTCTTTTCATGCAGATAGGTGCTTTGGCCGGCGGTGATCGCGCCGATGGAAAACACCTCGTGGGCGTGGCGCGAGTAACAGACCTTGCGCCCGTCCTCGATGGATCTCGCTTCGATGAACGGCAGTTGTGGATCACGCCAGAACACCGGTTTATCACGCGTCTGCACCGGGTTCTGATCGCTCATTTCAACTCATCCGTTGTTGCGCTTGCAGCTGTGAAAGAGGTCCAGCGCCGGCTGGTATTCCGTGCTGGTGACGCCGAGCAAGCCTAGCACCGAATGAAACATGTAGTCATGGCTCAGGTCGGGCTGATCCTGCTTGGCAGACAGGCAGCTGCGATCCACGCTGGCATCCTCCAGGGTCGAATGACCGAACCACATCACCATCGGCACATGGGTCTGCGCCACGGGGGCGATGGCGTATGGCGCGGCGTGCAGGTAGATGCCGTTTTCACCCAGCGACTCGCCATGGTCCGAGACGTAGATCATCGAGGCATCGACCTTGTCCTGGTTGCGTTTGAGCAGCTCGATGGTCTGCGCCAGGAAGTGATCGGTGTACAGAATGGTGTTGTCGTAGACGTTTTTCAGCTCATCGGACGTGCAGCTGCCCAACTGGTTGGTGTGGCAGACGGGGCTGAAGCGCTCCATCGTCTTGGGGTAACGATCGTAATATTCCGGGCCGTGGCTGCCGTCGGAATGGAGCACGATAATCGCGTTGTCCTGAAGTGAGTCGATGTAGTCCTGCAAACCCACCAGCAGCGCCTCGTCCAGGCACGTGGTGCCGTCGCAGAAAGGGCTGGGCTGATTCTTGGGAACGTCGCTGTGGGGGACGCGCAGGCAGGTGCCCTTGCAATCGCTGTTGTTGTCCAGCCACACGACCTTCAGGCCCGCGCGCTGAAGCATGTCCAGCAAGCCTTCGTAGGTCTTGCCCTTCTTGTCGCTGTAGTCGCTGCGCGGGAATTTGGAGAACATGCACGGCACCGACACGGCGGTGGAGGTGCCACAGGAGGCCACGTGGGTGAAGTTGAGAATATCCTCTTTCTTCAGTTCCGGATTGGTCTCGCGCTCGTAGCCGTTGAGCGAGAAATGGTCGGCGCGCGCCGTCTCGCCGACGACGAAAATCATCAGGCTCTTTTTCGGCCGTTGCTGGGCTTGCGCACTCAGCGCCGCGTCGGCACCGACGGTCTGGATTTTCGGTGTCTCTTTGATGGCGACCGTCTGTTTGGTCAGCTTGCCGATGGCGTAGAGATAGTTGGTGGGGTTGATGAAATGGGTGAGCTTGTCTTCATCGCGGAAGATCGGCGCGTAGGTCGAATAGAACGGCGCGACCGCGGCAGCGATCGCCAGCAGGCAGCCGGCGCACACCACGATTTTGTTGACCAGACCCGGCAGCACACGACGATAGGTCACCGGCAACCACCAGATCACGGCGACCGGCAGCACGCCCAGCAGACCCAGGTACATAAACAACTTGCCGCTCAACAGGGCTTCGGCTTCGCCCGGGTTTGTCTCCAGCACGTTCTGCATCATCGTTGTGTCGATGCTGACGCCATAGCTGTTCATGAAGTACGCCGCGGCGGCTGAGCACAGCGCGACCACGCTCAGCATCGGCTTGAGCGTCGGGCGAAACGAAAAGGGCGTCAGCAGCAGGGTGATGGCGGCCCACAGCAGCACGGCAAACGAGCAGTAAAACGCCCCAGCCTTGAAGCCCTGGAGCTGGGCCAGCGCCACCAGTGCGCGCCAGGTCGCCAGGTTGTAAAACACCACCAGACACAGGGAAAACAGCATCACCAAACGAGTAGAAGTGACCGGTTTGACCATCGCATTCATTCCGAACAGGGGGACCACGCGGTGCCCGGCTGCGGGTGCATCAGGCAGTTCCGTCCTTCACACCGAGACGTGGTGTGGCTCAGTCAGTGGCTGGCGGACGGGGGAGGCGAGGCAGATCGCGCGGAGTTTTCCAAAAGGATTGTGAAGGCTGTGTGAAATCAACCTGTCGATGGCACCGGGAAAGCAGGCCCCGCTTTGACGGGGGGGCTGGATGCTTGCGCTTATTGCCCTGCGATGAGCTTGTCGACGGTGCCGTTCTGCTTCAGTCGGGCAAAGGCGGCGGTGATTTTTTCCACGACTTCATCCGGCGTGTTGGCACTCATGGCGACGTACAAACCCTTGGAGAGTTCGTCGAGGGCGAAGACGCTTTCCAGGTTCTCGAAGGGGATGTGCAGATCGGCGCACTGCTCCCGTGCTTCGCGCTCAGGCATCGGGATGAGTTCGACCTGACCGGTGATGAGCTTGCGCAGATTGTCGAGGTTGTTGGCGGAGACCACCATTTTGCTGAAGCCCTTGCTCTCCAGGTATTGCTGGCGTGAGTCATCGCGCACCACGCCGACCGTGTAATGCGCCGCCTCTTGCAGGCTCGCCACCCACACGTCACGGCGCTCGCGCAGCTTGTAAAACATCGGGTGGACCCGTTCCAGCTCGCCGACCCACTTGAAGGAATCTTCACGCCCACTGCTGCGAATCATCGGATAGATCAGCACGTTGGCTTCGAGCCGGGCAATGTCGTAAGCCCTTGCCCACGGGTAAAGGGTCATGTGGTAATCGGTGATGCCCGCGGCGGCGAGGGTCATCTCCACCACTTGGCTGGCAACGCCCACGACCTTGCCGTCCTCCAGTGCGCTGTATGACGAGTCCTCAGTCACCACTTGCAGCGTCGCCGCGTGGGCGCAGAGGGAGACCATCAACATCAAGGCAGTCGCCAGCACGCGGTGGTGACGATGAATTTTTCCCATGGCAGTCCTCTCGGTTCAGATCACACAACGGTCCCGGCCCTGGCTTTTCGCCCGGTACAGTGCCCGGTCGGCGTTTTGCAGCAGTTGATCGAAATGTGCCATGTTCGCCGGGTCCAGCTCCGCGACACCGATGCTCAGGGTGACAAAGGGCGAAACCGGTGAAGCGCTGTGGGCCAACCGTTGTTGAGCCAACAGCTCGCGCAGGCGATCGGCCGAAACCTGTGCCTGTTGACGGTTCTGGCCCGGGAGCACGACGGCGAACTCCTCACCGCCGAGCCGTGCGACCAACTCGCCAGAGCGAGAGAACAGTCCGCTCATGGCCAGCGCTACGTTGCGAAGGCATTCATCGCCCATGGCATGGCCATAGGTATCGTTGTAACGCTTGAAGAAATCGATATCACACATCAGCACCGACAGCGGCTGGCGATGGCGCAGGGCGCGGTTGAATTCCAGCTCCTTGAGCTCATCGAAATGCCGGCGGTTGGCAAGGCCGGTGAGCGGGTCGAAACGGGTCAGCGCTTCGAGCCGGGTATTGGCGGCCTTCAGCTCGGCAGTGCGCTGCTCGACCAGTTCGGCGAGCTGGTCGCGATTGGCCGCCAGCGCGATCTCGTCACGCGCCTGGCGCTGCAGGTGCGCCGCCAGTTTGTCCTGCAGGTCGTTGACGCCCGCCTCCAGCAGGTCGAGCTCATCACCGGCCTTGCCGCGACGATCCAGACGCAAATGGGTTCTCAGGTTGAGCGGCGTCAGGTGCTCAAGGTGGCGGGCAATGCGCCGCACATGCAGCGTCACCGAACGGTTGAACATGCCCATGATCAGCCCGGCCAGGGCGAGTGACTGGATGATCTGGGTGAGCATGATGATCGCCACCTCTTTCCAGAGGCGCCTCCACAGCAGGCCCTCGTCGCCTTCGATGGTCAACTCGCCCACCACCTCGCTGGCACCGGGGTAGGGCGCGACGGTCAGCTGCCGATGAAGCGCGGGAGCAAGCTGCGAGCCGGTGTGGCCCGGATGCTCACGGACCAGCAGTTCAGGCGCCCGCCCGGGGCGCAGGATTTTCAACTCGACCCGACCGACCGGCGCGGCCGTGGCGACGCTGCCGATCTGGGTTTGCAGCGCCTGGTCGTCCATCTCCCAGACGGCCTTGGACAGCGTGCCCTGGAACACCTGATCGATCAGCGTCAGTTCGGCGTTCATGTTGGTCAGGTTGCTGTTCCAGGCAAACCAGGTGCGCACCGCGACCGTGGCTGCCGTAAACAGCACACAGAACGCCAGCGTCGCCAGCACCAGGCGGCGCGCCAGGGAGCCGTTGCGCGGGGTGGCGCGTGCGTTCGCGGGGGTGTCTGAAGGCGGTTCCATCAGCATGCTCATTGCCACTTGCGCGCGATGGCGTCGTAAGTGCCGTTGGCACGCACGGTGTCGAGGGCTTTTTGAAACAGCTGGACCGTAGTGTCGGGGGTGCCGGCACTGAAGGCCATGCTGAAGCCGCCAGCGTCTTCGAGTTCCGGCACGCGCAATGACTGCACCAATGTGCGCGCAGGGTCGTCGCCCGCCTGCCGCGCCAGGTAATAGGCGTTGAGCTCATCGGAGATCCACAGGTCGACGTGGCCGCTCTGCAGTTTCTGGTAATTGAAGGCGTAACGGTTGCTTGATTGCAGTTGCTGGCCGATCTGGAACTTGCGCGCCATCAAGTACTGCTCGCCGACGTCCTCGTTGACCGTCGCGGTCTGCCAGTCGCGGGCATCGTCCAGGGCCAGCAGCCGGACCGGATGGCTGGCTGAGGAGTACAGGTACCAGCGGGAGGCGGCGATGGTGCCTACCCACTTGAACAGGTGCTCGCGCTCTGCAGTGCGGGTAATCGAATAAATCAGCACATTGGGGGTGTGCAGCGCCAGGTCATAGGCGCGCGCCCAGGGCATGGACTGAATGGGCGCCTGCATATTGGCCTGTTTGAGCACCGCCTGAACCACCTCGGTGCTCATGCCGGTGAGCACGCCGTCGCGGGTCATGTTGTACGGCGGCAGCTCTTCGGTCACGACGTGGATGGGTTGAGCGGGGACGGGCTCGACATGAATCGATTCAGCTCTCGCCGCGTCAGCCGTCATACACAGCAACAGCGCCACCCGGAGTGTGCTGCCCAGCGTGTGAATGAGCGAGTGAAGAGTCATCGATGGCTACCTCGTCGGGTGCAAGAGAGGCGGGTTCCGGACCCTGAATAGTCCGGCGCGACCTGACCGACTGTCTTGCACACCGTGATATCGGCTGAATAATCCGCCACTTGAGACGGCTTCCTGCCGGTCATCCTAACAGGCTTGGCAGAGGCGTCCGGTTTCCCGGCACCGTGCACCGCCACACCCTGCCCGCGAACGGACAGGGCTCTTCCCGGCTGAAGCCGGTCCTACTAAGGCACCGCGTAAAGTCCAGAAATGCAGGCGCATGCACTGGCTTGTTTCCGGCTGAAGCCGGTCCCACTAAAAAGCCGTGTGCAGTCAGCGGGACCGGCTTCAGCCGGGAAGCCTTTGATCTGCTTTTGATCTTCGTACACAAAAGGTCCAGACACCGCCAAACGCGACTTGGGTGCAGGCTGAACGCAGGTCTCGAGGAGTGGGCCGAGTGGCATGGATGCCGCGAGAGCGCCGTCAGGACATGGATGTCCGTTCGGCGCGGGCCCACGGAGCGAGACCGGAGTGAGGGAACCCCGACGAAGGAGGGGCCCAACCGGGAGCAGGCACTTTTGGTTACTTTTAGTTGGTCCGGCTCCCGGCTTTTTAAAAGTAACTCGCCGAAGGCGAAACAATCGGCCGTTAGGCAGACCCTCTCAGCCGCACCGCGAACCTCGCCGCTTTTTAAACGCACTCTCCAAGAACCGTGGCGTTCTGCCACACCCCGCCTGAAGCAGTTTCTTGACCTGGATCAACAGTATCGAAAGGGCATGTAGGAAAAATACCTCGCACCCTGACGAGTCCTCAACATGCCCGGTCCCCTCGACTTTCTCAAACACCCACTGGCCAAAGACATCGGTCTGATCCTGCTGATCAAACTTGTCCTGCTGATGGGCATCCGCAGCGTCTGGTTCGACGCCCCGGTGGAGGTCAAGGACGACGGGGTGCAAGCCGCCCTGCACGTATTGGGCGCCCCAACCGTATCTTCTGAGAAGAACCCCAAATGATTTCGGAATCAGTCGTCGACTTATCCCGGCTGCAGTTCGCGATGACCGCGCTGTACCACTTCCTCTTCGTCCCGCTGACCCTGGGCATGACCTTTTTGCTGGCCATCATGGAATCGGTCTACGTCATGACCGGCAAGCAGGTCTACAAAGACATGACCCGTTTCTGGGGCAAGCTGTTCGGCATCAACTTCGCCCTGGGCGTGACCACCGGGCTGACCATGGAATTTCAGTTCGGCACCAACTGGGCGTATTACAGCCACTACGTCGGCGACATCTTCGGCGCGCCGCTGGCCATCGAAGGAATGATGGCGTTCTTTCTTGAATCGACCTTCATCGGCCTGTTCTTCTTTGGCTGGGACCGCCTGACCCGCGTGCAGCACCTCACGGTGACCTGGCTGGTCGCCGTCGGCTCGAACATGTCAGCGCTGTGGATTCTCATCGCCAACGGCTGGATGCAAAACCCGGTCGGCGCCGAGTTCAACTTCACCACCATGCGCATGGAGCTCACCAGCTTCAGCGACCTGCTGTTCAACCCCGTCGCGCAGGTCAAGTTCGTGCATACCGTGGCTTCGGGCTACGTCACCGGCGCGATCTTCGTGCTGGCCATTTCGAGCTGGTACCTGCTCAAAGGCCGCGACATCGCCTTCGCCCGACGTTCGTTCGCCATCGCTTCGGCGTTCGGCATGGCCTCGATTCTCTCGGTGATCGTGCTGGGGGATGAATCCGGTTACGAGATCGGCGATGTGCAGAAGACCAAGCTGGCAGCCATTGAAGCAGAGTGGGAAACCGAGCCGGCCCCGGCGGCGTTTACCTTGTTCGGCCTGCCCAATCAGGCGCAGCAGCGCACCGATTACGCGGTCAAGATTCCCTACCTGATGGGCATCATTGCCACCCGCTCGGTGGACAAACAAGTCACTGGCCTCAAGGACCTGATCAGCGAGCATGAAGGGCGCATTCGCAACGGCATGACCGCCTACGACTTGCTCGGAAAACTGCGCGGCGGTGACAAAAGCGAGCAGACCCTCAACGCTTTCAACGCGGTCAAGAAGGACCTGGGCTACAGCCTGTTGCTGGAGAAATACACCGCCAGCGTCGTTGACGCCAACGAGCAACAAATCAAACAGGCGGCGCTGGATTCAATCCCCCAGGTGGCCTCGATCTTCTGGACCTTCCGCGTGATGGTGCTCAGCGGGGTGCTGATGCTGCTGTTGTTCGCCTGCGCGTTCTGGGCCTCGGCGCGCAAAAACGAGACCGGCAAGCGCTGGCTGCTCAAATGGGCGTTGTTAAGCCTGCCGCTGCCCTGGGTCGCCACGCAGACCGGCTGGTGGGTGGCTGAGCATGGTCGCCAGCCCTGGTCCATCGGCGAAGTGCTGCCGGTGCACCTGTCGGCCTCGACCCTGTCAGCGGGCGATGTGCTCGGTTCGATTGTGGCACTGGTCGGCTTCTACACCGTGCTGTTGATAATCGAGATGTACCTGATGATCAAGTTCGCCCGATTGGGCCCAAGCAGCCTGCACACCGGCCGCTATCACTTCGAGCACAGCCCGGCCATCCCGCCTGCGCGCGCCCCACAACCGGCCCTGGCCTGAGGAACGTTCGATGTTCGATTACGAAACCCTGAAGATGATCTGGTGGGTGCTGGTCGGCGTGCTGTTGATCGGCTTCGCCCTCACCGACGGCTTCGACCTGGGCGCGGCAATGTTGATGCCCTTCGTCGGGTGCAGCGATAACGAGCGGCGTGTGGTCATCAACACCATCGCTCCGCACTGGGACGGCAATCAGGTCTGGCTGATCACTGCGGGCGGCGCGCTGTTCGCGGCATGGCCGCTGGTCTACGCCGCGGCGTTCTCGGGGCTGTACTGGGCGCTGCTGCTGGTGCTGTTCGCGCTGTTCGTGCGACCGGTCGGATTCGACTACCGCAGCAAGCTGGAAAACACCCGTTGGCGGCAGAGCTGGGACTGGGGCCTGTTCATCGGCGGTCTGGTGCCTTCGCTGGTCTTCGGGGTGGCCTTCGGCAACCTGCTGCTGGGCGTGCCGTTCCAGTTCGACGACACCCTGCGCTCAAGCTATCAGGGCAACTTCTGGCAACTGTTGAGCCCCTTCGGCCTGCTCGCCGGTGTGGTTAGCCTGAGCATGCTGGGGCTGCACGGTGGCACCTGGCTGATGATGCGCACCGAAGGCGCGATTGCCCAGCGTTCACGGCGTGCGGCGCAGGTGTTGTCGTTGGTATTTGTACTGGCGTTCATCGGTGCGGGCGTGTGGCTGCTGGTCGGCGGCATTCAGGGCCTGGCGATCACCTCGGCGTTCGATGCGGGCGCGGCACTCAATCCGTTGTCGAAAACCGTGACGGCGAGCAACCACGGCTGGCTGGGCAATTACCAGCAACACCCGCTGACGGTGGCCGCGCCATTGCTGGGGATCTTCGGCGGCCTGCTGGCGTTACTGGGTGCCAGCGCGGGGCAGGGCAGGACGGCGTTTCTGGGCAGCAGCCTGGCAATCGTCGGTGCGCTGTGTACGGCAGGCTTCGCGTTGTTTCCCTTTGTGATGCCGTCGAGTCTGGACCCGGCCTCCAGCCTGACCGTGTGGGACGCCGTCTCCAGCCACAAAACCCTGATCATCATGTTGATCGCAGCGACCATTTTCGTGCCGTTGATCCTCTGCTACACGCTTTGGTGCTACGCCAAGATGTGGGGCAAGGTCACCACCGCGCACATCGACCACAACCCGCACGGCCTGTACTGAGCCGCGTCGCAAAGGAGAGACAATCATGTGGTATTTCGCCTGGATTCTCGGCGTGCTGCTGGCCTGCAGCTTCGGCATCATCAACGCCCTATGGCTGGAAGCCTCGGACGCCGCCGCGCTGGAGCATGGCCGTGACCGCTGAGGCGGGCAGTGAACCGGTCCGGTACAGCATCGGCCGGGCAGTGTCCCTGCTGATGGCGGTACCGCTGAGCCTGGTTCTCCTGATCCATCCGGCCTCAATGCTCGACGCCAATGGCCACTACTCCCACAGTGTGTTGATGCTGGTCATGTGGGGCGTGGCCGGAGGGTTCGTCCACGGGGTGGGTTTCGAGCCACGTGCCATGGCCTGGCGAGTGGTGTTTCACCCGCTGCCGGCCTGGGTGCTGATGGCGCTGGGGTATGGCATGTGGCTCACCGCGCGCCAGTGGTTTTAAGCATCTGCACGTATCAGTGGACGGCCACCCTGGCCGCTTTCACCGCCGGCACGATGGACAGCGCAATCAATGCCGCAATGACGCACAGCAGGCCGGAAATGAAAAACGCCGGCAGATACGTGGCGAAGTGCGTGCGTGTCCATCCCGCCCCGAATGCCGCGAAGGCGGCCCCTAACTGATGACCGGCGAAGACCCAGCCAAACACGATGTTGGCACGCTCGGCGCCGAATCGCTGGGCGGTCAGCTTCACCGTCGGCGGCACCGTGGCGATCCAGTCCAGCCCATAGAGCAGCGCGAACACTGACAGCCCGAATACGGTGAAGTCCAGAAACGGCAACAGCACCAGCGACACGCCGCGAAAGCCGTAGTACCAGAACAGCAGCCAGCGGTTATCGAAGCGGTCCGACAGCCAGCCGGAACCGATAGTGCCGAAGAAATCGAAAATCCCCATGACCGCCAGCATGCCCGCCGCCGTGGTTGCGGCCAGCCCGTAGTCGCCGCACAGGCTGATGAAGTGCGTCTGTATCAGGCCATTGGTGCTGGCGCCGCAGATGAAAAAGGTCATGAACAAAACCCAGAACGTCCACGTCCCGGAGACCTCGCGCAGCACCTTAAGCGGCGTCATCAAAAGCTGGGTGAAGGTCTGGGTGCTCTCGGGGACGGGCTGGATGTCGTCATCGCCATACAGCGGCAGCTGCAGGTCGGCGGGACGGTTGCGCATCAGCGCCAGTACCGCGAAACCGGCGATCACGATGGCAGCGCAAATACACGTCAGCGCCGTGCGCCAGCCAAACTGCTCGGTCAGGTTCGCCAGCAGCGGCATGAACACCAGCTGGCCGGTCGCGGAACTGGCGGACAGCAGGCCCATCGCCAACCCGCGATGGCTGGAAAACCAGCGCGTAGCCACGGTGGCGCCGAGCACCATGGCCGTCAGCCCGGTGCCGAAGCCGACCACCACGCCCCACAGCACGACCAATTGCCAGAAGCGGGTCATGAACAGCGACAGCAGCATGCCGCTCGCCACCAGCGTCAATGCCGTGAGCACCACCTTGCGCACACCGAAGTGATTCATGAACGCGGCGGCGAATGGGCCGACCAGGCCAAACAGCGCAAAGCGGATCGCCAGGGCCGAAGAAATCTCCGCGGTGTCCCAGCCGAATTCCGCTTGCAACGGACGGATGAACACCCCGGGGGCGCCCACGGCGCCGGCCATTACCAGCATGGTCAGGAAAGTCACCGCCAGAATCACCCAGCTGTAATGAATACGGCGACGCGACAGGGATGCCGCCAGAGCAGTCGAAACCATGAGAGTTCACCAAAGAAGCGGGGCTTTTGAATGATGGCTGTACTTTAAACATGAACGCTTATCCCCGGGCCCTTCGTCAAGCAGATATTTCTGAATGTTGCTGGCCGTTTGGAGGTGGCCCTTCGGAAGGGCTGTCCCGGCGCGGCAAGCCGATGTCTCATCGCTCAGCATTTCATCCCCTGAAACAGTGGATTGCTTTTTCTGGTCATTCCCCGGCCCGGCAGCAAGTCGCACACTGGCCTCCACCAGCACGGTCCATCGAAACCGCATAACCCCCGCGCTGACCCGACTCATTCGCCCAGGAGACACGCTTCATGACCGCCATCAAGCTCTATCACTTCCCGCTGTCCGGCCACTCCCACCGCGCCGAACTGATGTTGTCACTGCTGGGCCTTGAGTCGCAGATTCAATTCGTCGACCTGGCCAAAGGCGAGCAGAAAACCCCAGGCTTTCTGGCCGTCAACGCGTTCGGGCAAGTACCGGTGATTGACGACAACGGGGTCATCGTTGCTGACTCGACGGCGATCCTGGTGTACCTGGCGAAGAAGTACGACGCCTCCGGCCGCTGGCTACCCAATGACCCGGAGGGCGCGGCGCAGGTCCAGCGCTGGTTGTCCGCCGCATCCGGTGCCATTTACCTGGGGCCGGCACGGGCGCGTCTGATCACCGTGTTCGGCGCCGGCTTCGATCCTCAGGACACGATTCAGCGTGCCCATGAAGCCTTGCAGGTCATTGACCAACACCTGAATGGCCGTGAATTTCTCGCCGCTGACCACGCCACCATCGCCGATGTCGCGGCCTACAGCTACATCGCCCATGCCCCGGAAGGCAACGTGTCGCTGGATGAGTACGTGAACGTGCAGGCCTGGCTGTCACGCATCGAAAACCTCCCAGGGTTCGTGCCCATGCCGCGTACGGCGGCAGGTTTGGTCAAGTAGCCACTGATGACGCCGAGGAGCTCGCCCCATGAACCAGATTCGCACTGAAACGGCCTCGCCCTGGCATTCCGGCGAGCGCGTCCTGCAAGCCAGGGTCGGGGTTGCAGAACGCATGGAGGCGATGGGCAAGCGCGTCATTCGTGACTATATGCCCGACCAGCATCGGGACTTTTACCAGCACCTGCCTTATTTGATTGTCGGGGCGGTGGACGGCGAGGGCTGGCCGTGGGCGAGCGTGCTGGACGGCCCGTCAGGCTTCATTCAATCCCCGGATGCGCGTCGTCTGGACATTCATCGGCGCCCCGATGCCGAGGACCCGGCCAGCGCGCAGTTCGTGCCGGGCGCGGCACTGGGCATGCTCGGCATTGACCTGCACACCCGTCGTCGCAACCGCATCAACGGTCACATCAGCGAAGTGACGAAGGACGGCTTTGCAGTTGCCGTGGAGCACGCATTCGGCAATTGCCCTCAGTATATTCAGGAGCGTGAAGTGCTCGACGTCGCCCCGTCCCCTGCAGCATCGACGGGTGTAGCGTCAATGCCTGCAGCCGAACGGTCGAGCACGCTGGACGCATCGGCCACGGCCGTCATTCAGAACGCTGACACCTTTTTCGTCGCCAGCTACGTAGACCTGGACGGCGAGCCGTTCCATCGCTCGGTCGACGTTTCCCACCGTGGTGGCCAGGCCGGTTTCGTGCGGGTCGACGGCGAGGTGCTGACCATTCCGGATTTTGCCGGGAACCTGCACTTCAATACGCTGGGCAATTTCCAGCTCAACCCCCGGGCGGGATTGTTGTTCATCGATTT
This sequence comes from Pseudomonas sp. ME-P-057, assembly GCF_030208975.1. Classification (NCBI taxonomy): domain Bacteria; kingdom Pseudomonadati; phylum Pseudomonadota; class Gammaproteobacteria; order Pseudomonadales; family Pseudomonadaceae; genus Pseudomonas; species Pseudomonas sp. ME-P-057. Next base: position 13,525 of record NZ_JARVSX010000039.1, on the reverse strand, counting down.
TCAGACGGGCGATTTGCTGCAATTGGCCGGCACGGTCACGCTGATTCTCGACGGGCCAGAGATCGCCGCCTTCCAGGGCGCAGAACGGCTTTGGCAAGTGCGCGTCGAGCAGGTCGTGCGGCGGCCGGCAGCCTTGCGCTCGCGCTGGGTATTCAAAGGCTGGTCGCCGAACAGCCTGATGACCGGTGACTGGCAGCAGACCGCTGCGCGCTTGCAGGCCGAAACCCTGCGCGATCAGTGGCGGGCGCTACGGGTGGCGCGCATCGAGGACGAAAGTGACGGCATTCGTTCGTTCTATTTTGAATCCGCAGATGGCATCGGCTTGCCTGCGTTCAAGGCTGGACAGCATTTACCCCTGCGTCTCTCGCCGGAGGGCCGTACGCCGCCGGTGATCCGCACCTACAGCCTGTCCAGCGCTCCGTCCGATGACTTCTTGCGCATTAGTGTCAAACGCGACGGCCTGGCCTCTGCCTATCTGCACGATCAGATCAAGGCCGGCGACGTGCTGGAAGCGCGGGCGCCGCAGGGTGGTTTCGTGGTCGACCCGCAGGAGCGCCGCCCTCTGGTGTTGCTGGGTGCCGGTATCGGCGTCACGCCCATGCTCTCGATGCTGCGCGAGGTGGTCTACGAGGGCAAACGGGTGCGGGGAGGGCGGGCAACCTGGTTCATCCAGAGTGCTCGTCGTCTGGCCGACCTGGCGTTTCGCGAAGAAGTGGACACACTCATTGCCGGGGCCGGCGATCAGCTGACTGCGATCCGTGTGCTGAGCCAGCCGGAAACCACCGCGCGCCGGGGTGAGGATTACCACCTGGCCGGGCGGATCGATCTGGACCTGCTAAAGGCGTTGTTGCCGTTCAACGATTTTGATTTTTATGTGTGCGGGCCCGCCGCGTTCACCCAGGAAATCTACGACGGCCTGCGCGGCATGCATATCCGCGATGAGCGGATCCATGCCGAAACCTTTGGCCCGTCCAGCCTCAGGCGCAGCGGCGACTCGCATGCGGTGGCTTTCGAGCAGCCGCCTGCCGCCACAGAAGCCGTGCCGGTGCTGTTCGAGCGTTCCGCCAAAGAGGCGCGCTGGCAGCCCGGCGCAGGCAGCTTGCTGGAGTTGGCCGAGCGCCGCGGCCTGAGCCCGGAATTCAGCTGCCGCGGCGGTTCATGCGGCACCTGCAAGACCCGGCTCATCAGTGGGCAGGTGCATTACCCGGTACTGCCCGCTGACAGGCCGGCGCCGGGCCACGTATTGATCTGCTGCGCAGTCCCGGCCTCAGGGCCGTTGGTGCTTGATCTTTAACCATCCATGCGAGTGTGGGGGAGACTGAAATGAGCCATTGGCCAGCGTTGGAGAAAGATGACCATCCGATTCACTATCCAGCAACCGAGCGGGAGAGTTCCTGGTTGCTCCCACAGTCGCTGGGTTCCCTGGCCGGCGAACTGGCTGGCGATCTAACGGGTGAATGGCCGGGCGAACGCACAGGCGATCACGCGGTCAACCCTAACCGGGCGAGCAATCGATGGTTTCTGTGGATTCGCTCAGTGTCGGGTTTTAATCGGCCGCACTGATCGACGCCATCGGTTCATCGGAAGGGCTGTGCGCAGTCGCCTTTCGGTCCGACGACGTACGGATGTCGCAGCGTCTGGTCAGATAACGGGTGCCCCGTTTACAGTACGCGCGCGGTGGCCCACCAAGTCGCTCCCCGTGCGGGCAGCGCAATGGTCCACTCAGCGCCCGTTGTCATTCACAAGGACGTCCATCTTGATCACCCGCAGAACCCTTATCGGCGCCTCGTTATTCGCAGTTCCCGCTTTTTTGAGTCTGTCCTCACTCGCCGCCGGGCCCCTTTTCGAGCCCGCCTCGGATCAGACCATCGCGCAACGCCTGGTTGAGCTGGAGCGTCGTCACGGCGGGCGGCTCGGCGTCGCTATTCTGAATACCGCAAGCCAGCGGTTGATCGACCACCGCGGCAATGAACGCTTTGCCCTGTGCAGCACGTTCAAATGCCTGGCTGCAGCCTGTGTTCTCGCCCGGGTTGATCAACAGCAGGAAGCACTTTCCCGGCGCATCGTTTATGGCCGTGAGCAACTGGTGCCGTACTCGCCGACCACCGAATCCCACGCAGGCGGGCAGGGTCTGAGCGTCGGCTCACTGTGCGAGGCTGCCTTGACACTGAGCGACAACACGGCAGCCAATCTGCTGCTGGACAGCATTGGCGGGCCGCAGGCGCTGACCCAATGGCTGCGCTCCATCGGCGACACCCAGACCCGCCTGGACCGTCGCGAACCGGAGCTTAATGAAAACCGGCCCGGAGACGAGCGCGACACCACCACACCCATGGCCCTGTTGCAGACGCTGAACACCTTGATCCTGGGCGACTTGCTCTCGCTGCCTTCACGCGATCAGCTGACGGCGTGGCTGGTCAATAATCAGACCGGAGACAAAAAACTGCGGGCGGGTCTGCCCCGCGGATGGCGGGTGGGGGACAAGACCGGTTCGGGCGCCAATAACGCCAGCAACGATGTTGCCATTCTCTGGCCTGGCGACCGGGCGCCTGTTCTGGTGTCCGTTTATTACACCGGGTCCATCGCCGGCGGCGATCAGATCAACGCGCTGATGGCCGAGATCGGGAGCCTCGCAGCGACGGTCTAGACGTCATCAGTTGCGGTGTTGCCCTCACATCGCAACGTCCCGAAACATATCTCATCGCCTTGCTTGTGCTCGGATGCTCGGGGTTGGGCAAGCCAGCCTGTCCGAGTGCGCGTTTGCACCGCACTGTTGCGCCTTTTCGAACCACAATCAGCCACCTATCGCTCGCCCGAATTGCCACAAAGTGCGATCCGTCGGCCTGGATTGTGGCGCATTGATATTAATTCTCGCGAGCTAGACAACTGCCTCTTCGTCCAATGGATACGGGTGTTTCGTATTTTACGGCTGTAGGAAAAGTCTGACAGACGGTGCCGTATTTGCCCTCTGTCTAAAGACTGTCATCAAACAGAAATGTTTCCAGTTTTAAATCTGCCTCGGGTCTTCAACTGTGACCACACATACAAAATTCTCTTGTTGAGGTATTGCCGTGATTCTGCTGACTAAAAAACGCCTGTCACTACTGCTGGCTTCGATGTGCCTGTCGGGTATGGCACACGCCGTTGACGTCACTGGCGCTGGTTCGAGTTTCGTATTCCCGGTTATCTCTCAGTGGTCGCAGGACTACAGCAAAACTGCTGACAATCGCGTCAACTACCAGTCCATCGGCTCGGGCGGCGGTATTGCTCAGATTAAGGCAGCAACCGTGGATTTCGGCGCCTCCGACGCCCCGATGTCCGCAGAAGACCTCAAGGCCGGCGGCCTGGGTCAGTTCCCAAGCGTCATCGGCGGTATCGTCCCGGTGGTCAACCTGGAAGGCGTCAAGGCCAACGACCTTAAGTTGAGTGGCCAGGTGGTTGCCGATATTTTCCAGGGCAAGATCACCAAGTGGAACGACCCGGCGATCGTAAAACTGAACGATGGTCTGAAGCTGCCTGACACCAACATCACCGTGGTTCACCGTTCGGACGGTTCGGGCACCTCCTTCAACTTCACCAGCTACCTGAGCAAAGTCAGCGACGCATGGAAAGCAGGCCCTGGTACCGGCTCTGCTGTTCAGTGGCCAGTGGGCGTGGGCGGCAAGGGTAACGAAGGTGTCGCTGCTTACGTCAAGCAGATCAAAGGCTCGATTGGTTACGTTGAGTACTCCTACGCCACCAAGAGCGAAATCGCTTACACCCAACTGCAGAACGCCGCTGGCGAGTTCATCAAACCTGACGCCAAAGCTTTCGCCGCCGCTGCTGATACCGCGGATTGGGCAAACGCCAAAGACTTCAATCTGATCATGACCAACGCCCCGGGCAAGACGGCCTGGCCGATCACCGCGACCACCTGGATCATCATGTACAAGCAGCCGAAAAACGCCGAGAAGAGCAAGGCGGCTTTCGACTTCTTCAAGTGGTCTCTGGAAAAAGGCCAGAGCTCGGCTGAGAAGCTGGAATACGTACCCCTGCCTGCATCGCTGGTCAGCAAGATCGAAGACTACTGGAAAACCGAGTTCACCAAGTAACTCGACGTTATCCGGCTAACCCCTGTCACCGAGCGCTCGGTGACAGGGTTTCCTTGCGAGTGGACCCACCATGACTGAAAACACCCAATACATGTCCGCTGTGATTCCGGATGCTGCATCCGAGAGCGATAAACGCGCGGCCCGCGATCACCGACACGACGCCTGGTTTCGGCGCACGATGCTGGGAGCGGCTCTGTTGGTGCTGCTGTTGCTGGCGAGCATCGCCGGCTCGACGCTCTGGGGCGGTGCCCTGGCGTTCAAGACCTTTGGCTTCGAATTTCTGACCAGTACCGAATGGGACGTGGTCAATGGCAAATTCGGCGCACTGGTGCCGATCTACGGCACCCTGGTCACCTCCTTTCTCGCGCTGCTGATCGCCGTTCCGGTGAGTTTCGGCATCGCTATTTTTCTGACTGAAGTCGCGCCGCCCTGGTTGCGCATGCCCATTGCCTCGGCTGTGGAACTGCTGGCGGGTATTCCTTCGATCATCTACGGCATGTGGGGCCTGTTCGTGTTCGGCCCGTTCATGGCAGAAAACATGGCCCCGTGGATCAACGACAACCTTGGTGCACTGCCACTGATCGGCCCGATATTTCAGGGTCCGCCCCTCGGCATCGGCATGCTCACGGCCGGTATCGTGCTGGCGATTATGATTATCCCGTTCATCACCTCGGTCATGACCGAAGTATTCCGCAGCGTGCCTATTGCCCTCAAGGAATCGGCCTACGCACTGGGCGGCACAACCTGGGAAGTGGTCTGGGACATCGTTCTGCCCTACACCCGCTCGGCGGTGGTCGGCGGTGTATTCCTGGGCCTCGGCCGCGCACTCGGTGAAACCATGGCGGTGACCTTCGTGCTCGGTAACGCCCATCAGTTCTCCGCGTCGCTGATGATGCCCAGCAGCTCGATTGCTTCGGTGATCGCCAACGAGTTCAGCGAGGCCTACACCGACCTGCACCGTTCTGCGCTGATCGCCCTGGGCTTCCTGCTGTTTGTTGTCACCTTCGTCGTGCTGGCGATTGCCCGTCTGATGCTCTCTCGTCTGTCGCGCAAGGAGGGTCTATGAGTAAGGCCGATAACGAAAACCTCTACCGGGTCCGCAAGATCAAGAACATGATCGCGATGGTGCTGAGCTGCGGCGCGACCGTGTTTGGCCTGCTGTGGCTGGTGTGGATCCTGCTGACCACTATCGTCAATGGCTTCGGGGCGCTGAACCTGAGTCTGTTTACGGAAATGACGCCGCCACCGGGCTCGACAGGCGGGCTGGCCAACGCGTTTTACGGCAGCATCCTGATGTCGGGCATTGGTCTGCTGATCGGTACCCCCATCGGGCTGATGGCCGGTATCTGGCTCGCCGAGTTTGCGCGTAACACCAGGCTGGGCAACGCGGTGCGCTTCATCAACGACATTTTGCTGTCGGCGCCGTCGATCGTGCTGGGCCTGTTCGTGTACACCGCGGTGATCCTGCCGCTGAGCGCCGTCACCAACCATCAGGTGGGTTTCTCGGCCTTTGCCGGCGCACTGGCCCTGGCGTTGCTGGTGATCCCCGTGGTGGTGCGTACCACAGACGAAATGCTTCAGCTGCAACCCTCGACCATGCGCGAAGCCGCACTGGCGCTGGGCGTGCCGCAGTGGAAGCTGACGCTGCAGATCGTCCTGCGTGCGGCCAAGGCCGGCGTGGTCACCGGCATCCTGTTGGCACTGGCTCGCATCACCGGCGAGACCGCACCGCTGCTGTTCACCGCGTTCGGTAATCAGTTCTGGAGCAGTGACCTGCTCAAACCGATCGCAAGCGTGCCTGTGGTGATCTTCCAGTACGCGATGAGCCCGTTTGATGACTGGCACTCTCTGGCCTGGGCCGGTGCCCTGATCATGACTCTGTTTGTACTGGTGCTGAGCCTCAGTTCCCGTCTACTTCTTTTGCGCAATAAGGCGTCCTGATGAACAACCTATCCCTCGCCGACGAAAAAACCAAAATCCAGGTCCGTGGTCTCGATTTCTTTTACGGCGGCCAGCGCTCGCTGAAGTCGGTCGACATGATCATTCCCGAAAAGCGCATCACGGCGATCATCGGGCCATCCGGCTGCGGCAAGTCCACGCTGTTGCGGGTGTTCAACCGCATCTATTCGATGTACCCGAAGCAGGAAGCCAAGGGCGAAGTGATCCTCAACGGTGAGAACATCCTCGCGCCGGGCTATTCGATGAACCGCCTGCGCAGCCACGTCGGCATGGTGTTTCAGAAGCCGGTGCCGTTCCCGATGTCGATCTACGACAACATCGCCTACGCGGTGCGTCACCACGAAAAGCTCTCCCGTCGCGAGATGGAAGAGCGCGTCGAGCAGGCGCTGCGTGGCGCAGCGCTGTGGGATGAAGTCAAAGATAAGCTCAAGCAAAGTGCCAACAGCCTGTCCGGTGGCCAGCAACAGCGTCTGTGCATTGCCCGCACCATCGCCCTGCGCCCGCAAGTGCTGTTGCTCGACGAACCGACCTCGGCCCTTGACCCGATCTCGACCGGCCGCATCGAGCAGCTGATCACCGAGCTCAAAGAGCAGTTCACGGTGATTATCGTGACCCACAACATGCAACAGGCCGCGCGCTGCTCGGACTACACCGCGTTCATGTTCATGGGCGAGCTGATCGAACACGGCGACACCGACACCATCTTCACCAAGCCCTCCAAAACCCAGACCGAGGACTACATCACCGGTCGTTTCGGCTGACAGCCGCGCATCTCAGTAGGAGCCGGCTTGCTGGCAAAGCCGATTGATCGGATACATCGACGGTGGCTGTACGGCCGCTTTCGCCAGCAAGCCGGCTCCTACAGTCGATCCGGGCAATCTCTGAAATGTTAGGCGTGCACAAATCTGTAGGAGCCGGCTTGCTGGCGAATGCGGTGGGTCAGGTTGTGCGATATCGAGGGCTGATATTTTTCGCGGGCAAGCGCGCTCCTACAGTTGACCCGGGCAACCTCTGAAATGTTAGGCGTGCGCAAATCTGCAGGAGGCAACCTCCGATATCTCGGGGTGCGCAAATCTGTAGGAGCCGGCTTGCTGGCGAACCCGATAGTTCAGACGCAGCAACGGCGCTGCACTGTCGCTTTCGCCAGTAAGCCGGCTTCTACAGGATCGGCATCTAATGAGGGGGCATTTCCAGGGGGCGGCATTTATTGGCCAACCGGTGACCCCAGGACGGCCAGGCATCAAGCCGCCGGCCAATCCCTCTCAAACACCGCTCGAATCCCCCATGAATTCCTCAAGCCGCTTGCGCAGCCAGCGTTCGGCCGGGTCGGTGTCCATCACGCTGAGCCAGACCATCGACAGCTCCAGATTCGGCGTCACGAAGGGCAGCGGATCGCCGCGCAGCCCGGTTCGGCGCATGGCCTGGGTGAGGTGGTCCGGCAAGTTGCAGAGCAGGTCCGTTCCCTCCATCAACGCCGGCAAAGTGCTGTACTGCGGCACCGACAACACGGCGGTGCGCTTGCGACCGATCGCCGCGAGCCACTCATCCGCGAAACTCGAGATATTGGCCACGTACGACACCACGACGTGGGGCCGCGTGCAATATTCGTCCAGGGTAATCGGATCGGTTCCCGCATCGGCGCGCACCACCATCGGCTGCATCCGGCGCAGCATTTTGCGTTTGGCATTGGCCGGCAGCTCACGGGTCAGGCACACCCCGACGGTGATGTCGCCTGACATCAACAACTCCGAGACATTCCAGAAGTTGACCTGCTTGATCACCAGCACGACGCCGGGGGCTTCCTCGCGGATGGCGCGCAGCAGCGGCGGCAACAGGCTGTATTCCACGTCATCGGACAGGCCGATGCGAAAGGTCATGTCGCTGCTGGCGGGGTCAAACTCCCGGGTCAGGCTCAGGGCGACTGACATTGCGTCCAGCGCTGGCGACAAATGACTGATGATTTCGTTGGCCCGCGCAGTCGGCTCCATGCGGTGGCCCACACGGATGAACAACGGATCGTTGAACAACGCCCGCAGGCGATTGAGGGCGGCGCTGATGGTGGGTTGGCCGAGGAACAGCTTTTCGGCAGCGCGGGTCACGTTACGCTCTTGCATCAAGGTCTCGAACACCACCATGAGGTTGATGTCGGCCTTGCGCAGCTCATTGCGATTCATACACCGTCCCCGTTGCCTGACATTCGTCACCCTGCTATGGAAGGCCTGCGATATTGATGGGCGTCAGTTTATGGAGCGCCGTCCTTCTGCGTCCAGCCTTCCCGGCCAAAGCCAGTCCTGCAGCGGGACGCGTGCGTGTGAGTGGGACCGGCTTCAACCGGGAAGGGGCCCGCAGTCACAAGCCGCGTTCGCCAGCAAGCCGGCTCCTACAGAGGAATACGGCTGGTCAGCTGCAATGGCGATGCCCCCTGACTTGGCAGTGTGGCTACGACGCCTTCCCGGCTAAAGCCAGTCCCACAGGTTTGCGGTGACCGCCCAAGTGTTGCCCGCCAGAGCCAGCGCCCGCAGCGGTTTGCCATGGGAGCGAGCCTTTTCCCGATGAACTTCGGCAGAGCCTCGCGAGTCAGCATTAAAACGCTCACCATGAGGATCGACATTCCATGCAGATTTCCCTGAAAGGCCAAGTCGCAATCGTCACCGGTGCAAGCTCCGGACTGGGCGCCGGGGCGGCAAAAGGGCTCGCCGCATCGGGCGCCGCGGTAGTCATCAATTACCACTCCCAGCCGGAGCCTGCACAAAAGCTTGCCGAGGAGATCATCGCCGCGGGCGGCCAGGCCATTGCCGTCGGTGCCGACGTGTCCGATGAACAGGACGTGGAGAAACTCTTCGCCGAGACGCTCAAGGCGTTTGGTCGCGTTGACATACTGGTCGCCAACTCAGGGCTGCAAAAGGACGCCCCGATCGCCGACATGACGTTGAAAGACTGGAATACCGTGATCAACGTCAACCTCACTGGCCAGTTCCTCTGCGCACGCGCGGCCCTGAGGCAGTTCGCCAGGCAGGAGATCCGCCCGGAAGTGTCGCGCGCACGGGGCAAGATCATCCACATGAGCTCGGTGCATCAGGTCATTCCCTGGGCCGGGCACGTGAATTATGCCGCCTCCAAAGGCGGCGTCGACCTGCTGATGCGCAGCATTGCCCAAGAGGTCGGCGAGCAGCGGATCCGTGTCAACAGCATCGCGCCGGGAGCGATTCGAACCGCCATCAACACCAAAGCCACCGAAGGCGACGCCGAGAAAAAGCTGCTGGAACTGATCCCTTACGGGCGAGTGGGTGAGGCGGACGACGTGGCCAACGCGGTAGTCTGGCTGGCGTCGGACGCGTCCGATTATGTGCATGGTACGACGCTGTTCATCGACGGCGGCATGAGTCTGTACCCCGAGTTTCGCAACAATGGTTGAGCCCACCGCCACCCCGGATGAACAGGCCGGGCAAGAGCCGCAGAACGCCATCGAGAATCACGGGATCATCGGTGATATGCGCAGCGCGGCACTGGTCGCCGACACCGGCAGCATCGATTTTTTCTGCTGGCCCGATTTCGACAGCCCGAGCATTTTTACCGCGTTGCTGGACACGCCCGAGGCAGGGATCTTTCAGCTGGCACCGGTACTGCCGGACGCACGCCGGCAGCAACTGTACCTGCCTGAAACCAACGTGCTGATGACCCGCTGGATTGCCAAAGACGCGGTTGTCGAAGTGACCGATCTGATGCCCATCGCTTCGGAAGTCGACAACCTCCCGCGGCTGATCCGGCGGATCCAGGTTCGCCACGGCCAGACGGCGGTGCGCATGTTGTGCCGGGTGCGCCACGATTACAGCCGCGCTGACACGGCCGCTCGGATGGAGGGGCAAGACGTATGCTTCGAGGCCGAGGGCCAGCCTGCGCTGCGCCTTGCCGCCACTACCGGCATGCGTCTTGAGGGTCAGGCGGCAGTGGCCGAATTCGAAATGAAACAGGGCGATATCGTCGAGTTCATGCTTGGCGGTGCCGAAGATCCGCTGGTCACCGCGACTAACTGCGATTGCGACCTGAAAACCACGGTCAGTTACTGGCAGCACTGGAGCCGACACTCCAACTACCGCGGGCGCTGGCGTGAAGTGGTCAACCGTTCGGCGCTGGCGCTCAAGCTGCTCACCTCGCGCAAGCACGGCGGCATTGTCGCCGCCGCCACGTTCGGTCTGCCGGAGGAGGAAGGCGGTCAGCGCAATTGGGACTACCGCTACACCTGGATCCGCGACGCCTCGTTTACCGTCTACGCCTTCATGCGCCTTGGGTATTCCGATGAGGCCAATGCCTTTATGCATTGGGTTCGCGACCGCATGGGCGACTGCTGCGAAGATGCCAACAAGTTGGGCATCCTTTATTCGCTGGATGGGCGCGAAGAACTCCCGGAAGAAGAGCTGGATCACCTGAGCGGTTACGGCGGGGCGACCCCGGTGCGTGTGGGGAACGAAGCGTACAAGCAGAAGCAGCTGGACATTTATGGCGAGTTGCTCGACGCGGTGTATCTGGCCAACAAGTACGGCGAGGCGATCTCCCACGAAGGCTGGAAAAATGTCACCCGCCTGGTCAACGACCTCTGTGAAAACTGGCAGAGCAAAGACGTGGGCATCTGGGAAATGCGCGGTGAGGACCAGCACTTTCTGCATTCACGGCTGATGTGCTGGGTTGCCCTGGACCGCGCGCTGCGTTTGTCCCTGAAACGCTCGCTTCCAGCGCCTTTCGAGCGATGGGACAAGCAGCGCCAGGCCATCCACGATGACATCTGGGACAACTTCTGGGACGCCGACCTGGGCCATTTCGTCCAGCACAAAGGCAGCAAAAACCTCGACGCCTCGATGTTGCTGATGCCGCTGGTGCGTTTTGTGGGTGCCAGTGATCCAAAATGGCTGCAGACCCTGGACGCCATTGAAGGCGCGCTGGTCCGCGATGGCATGGTGTTCCGCTATCGCAACGACGATGACTATCACGATGGTCTGGATGGCGAAGAAGGCGCCTTTGTGGCGTGTTCGTTCTGGTACGTCGAATGCCTCGCTCGCGCGGGACGGTTGGAGAAGGCGCACCTGGAGTTTGAACAGTTGCTCCGTTACGCCAATCCGCTGGGCCTGTACGCCGAGGAGTTCGACGCCCATGGCCATCATCTGGGCAACACGCCACAGGCGCTGAGCCACTTGGCGCTGATCAGCGCGGCGAGTTTCCTGGATCGCAAACTTGAAGGCGGCCAGACCCTCTGGCAGCCCTGAAACCGGGAGAAGGTAGATGCCTCACGCATTCAAAGTGGGTGATCACGTGCGCTGGAATTCCGAGGCCGGGCACATCCTCGGCAAAGTGACCAAAGTGCATACCAAGGAAGTAGAGTTCATGGGCCGCCACCGCCATGCTTCACCCGAAGCACCACAGTACGAGGTCAAGAGCGACAAGACCGGCCATCTGGCGATGCACAAGGAGGACGCGCTGGAAAAGGCGTGACCTGTCGTGGTCAAAGCAACGGCAGACAATAAAAAACCGCAGCGACGACAGATTCATCGCTGCGGTTTTTTTGTGGCACGGGCGACTGCGTTACGGAATCAAGCGCTGGGCACGGAGGGTGTCGAAAACGTCGAAGAACGCCTGGTCACTGGCCTGGAATTCCTTGAAACCCAGCGCACGGCTTTTCGACATGTCGGTCACTACCTCGATTGGCCGGCCCAGGTCCGCATCGCTGTGCCACGGTGAAATAAGGCGGGTGATATCGGCCTCTTTCAAGCCGTGGGTGCGAACCAGTTCATCCCAAGCCGGCTGGTCATTCGCCATCTGTTCTTCCAGCGGAGACGGCTTTTCCGGGAATGCTGCAGGGTGCAGTCCGAAGTACTCGGCGATCTGGCCCCACATCCACTTCCAGCGGAACACGTCACCGTTGGTGATGTTGAACGCCTGATTGGCGGCGGCCGGGGTGGTGGCGGCCCACAGTTGCTGTTTGGCCAACTGGCGAGCGTCGGTCATGTCGGTCAGGCTGTCCCACTGCACGCGGGAGCCAGGAAACACGAATGGCCGGCCGGTGGCCTTGCAGATGGAAGCGTACACCGCCAGTGTCGTGGCCATGTTCATGGCATTGCCCACCGCGACCCCGGTGACGGTGTGCGGACGGTGCACGCTCCAGGTGAAACCGTCGCGCTTGGCTGCTGCGAACACTTCGTCTTCTTGGGCGTAATAGAAGTTTTCGATGTCCAGCCGGCCTTGGGATTCACGGAATGGCGTCTGCGGCAACGTGCCCTTGCCATAGGCTTCAAACGGGCCCAGGTAATGCTTCAAACCGGTGACCAGCGCCACATGCCGAACGCTTTTTGCCGGGCTCAAGGCGTCGAGAACGTTGCGCACCATCGCGGCGTTGACCCGGATGTTCTCCGCTTCGGTTGCCTGCCGTGACCATGTGGTGAGAAACACGTGGGTGGGTTTGAGGTCGGCGAGGGCCTGTTTGACAGAGGCCGGATCGTGCAGATCGGCTGCCACGGGGATTACGCCGGGCATCGCCGAAGGACGGCGGGAGAGGGCAGCGACCTGCCAGCCGTTATCGAGCAACAGTTGAGTGGTTGCACTGCCGACGATGCCGCTGGCGCCGACGACCAAGGCGGTCTGAGTCATATGGGTCTCCTGATTGATCGAGTAGAACGGGCTCCATAAGGATGCAGCTCTAGGGTTTCAGAACGGCATCGGTGCAGATAGGTTCATCCCGATTGGCCGGGTGCGACCACAGACCGCGCTTTGCATTGAGCCTGGTGCAATCAGCCGACCAGCAGCGCCGTCCCGTACATGCCAACGGCAAAGACCACGTGCCCGAGTACATTTTGCAAGCGGGCAACGTTCGGCTTTGGCGCCTTGTTGCAGGCCACCCCGACGCCCATGCCCGGTTGCAGGATGAACCAGCCCGCACCGATGGTGACCAGCCCGACGATCAGTGCGGGAAGAAAGGTAGGCGAGTGCGCCCATTGCACGCCCCAGATCCCCAGCAGTACGGCCGCAAACACCACGCCGACGGCGTAATGCATGAACCAGCCAACCGCCAGTTCGCGATGGATAACAGGCGAGTTGCCGATGCCGTCGCGGTGCCGGAATCGTCCCTTGGGCATTCCGGCGAACCAGCGGCCGACGAGGTGCCAGGGCGGGGTCGGCAACCCCAGGACAGCCTTGAGCAGCAACGCCCAGAGGTCGAGCAATGCCGTGCCGCCCATGCCAATGAGAATTGCCAGAAAGATGAATTCAAACATGTCTGTCCCTGCAGGTGGTCTACGGGCCTGTGTTGGCCGGACACGTTAGCAGAGTTGTCAGGGAAGCGGCATTAGCGGGGAAGCGGCCAGCCCTACAATCTGGATTTTGCAGGGTTGCCGCTGACGTCTTCCCTTGCGGCCTGGGTTTATCATTGTTGCCGCTGACGCTTTCCCGGCTAAAGCCGGTCCCACAGGTGAATGCTGTCAGTGGGACCG
>NZ_JARVSX010000013.1:0-100235 GCF_030208975.1 Pseudomonas sp. ME-P-057 | reverse complement strand
GACCGGCTTCAGCCGGGAAGAGGCCCTTGGAAGCACCATAAAATTTCGCAGCGTGACACTCAATGCCTTCCCGGCTAAAGCCGGTCCTACAGGATGCACACCATTGCTGTTGGTGGGACCGGCTTCAGCCGGGAAGAGGGCATCGGCAACACCATAAATTTCGCAGCGTGACAACCGACGCCTTCCCGGCTGAAGCAGGGCCTTCGCGTGTTCATATTGCCTTTGTCGGGTAGCGCATCGGGATGTGCGGCGGTATCTTCACGCGTCTTTTTGTCTTTCAAGGATGATTTCTCTTGCCCGCTTGCCCATCGTTTCGTCTCCCTCGTCTTCTCCCCACGTCCTTCTGCAGCCGACTCCTGATCAGCGCCGTCATGGCTGCTGCCGTTACAGGCTGCCAGTCACACCAGGTCGCCTCGCCTTCTGCGGGGTCCGCAGCTGCCGAGTCCGCGCCCAGCGCCGAAGCCACCAAAAAGCAGCGCTTCGATCAATTCGTCAGGCGCTTCCAGTCAGCTATCGGTAATGCGGCGATGGACGCCAACAGCGACGGGTTGACCGGAGAAGTGCGGCTGGTCGTGCAGATTGATCGCAGCAATGCGGTCGTCAGTTGCGACACCCACGCCACCGGCTTGTTCTCGGCGAATCCGCGGCTTGCCGAGCTTTCAAAGGCGGCCTGTTGGAGCGCCGTGTTCCCACCGGTGCCTCCGGAACGGCTTGACCAGGACGGTTTAAAAGTCGTTGCGCCCTTGATCTTTCTTTCGATGAACGAGCGCCAGCGACTCTCCATGCAGGGCCGATATCAACAATCCGCACAGGCACGCTATTTCGCCGAGCGCACGTTGATGAAGTCACCACCCGACAGCATGGGTGTCGTCACCTTCGAGTACCTGGCGGACAAGCAAGGCAAGGTCCAGGAGTGCGTCGTCAATCTGGAGCGTCACCTCGACAGGCTGGACGCGTTCAAATACGACAATGCGCTGCAGGCGAGGCTGACTGAACAGTGCAAGCACCTGGAACTCGCTCAAATGCCGGGGTTTGAGGTGGATGCCTCCGGCGTTGCCAGGGGCACCGTGTTCTTCAACTACAGCCCCTGGATGGGCGGCGGCCTGCGCGGTAGTCAGGCGCAGTAGTCAGGCGCGATAGTCCGGCGCCGGCCGCGATGCGCAACGCCGTGCGTCTTCCGGGAGTGAACTGTGCCGGCCTGCTGCGGCCTGACAGTTACACTCGCTTAAGGAAGCCAACGCCATGAACAACGACGACTTCAACCAATACGACGCAGAACGGTTCCATGGTCAGGTTGCCGAGCAACTGGGCATCAGCGTCGACGAACTCAAAACCTGGATGATCAACGACATTGAGCGGGTCACCGAGGGCGGCAAGGAAGTCGGGCACATGGTGGTGTTTCGTGAATCCACGCCGGAAGAGGTCCTGGAAAAACTCCACAATCGCCAGACCCACTTCACTGCAATGACGGGCGTCATCGAAAGCGCCTGAGACAGCCGCAATCGGCGTGCGCAGATGTCACTGCACGCCTGGAACAACGATGGTGATGCCTGCCATGGACGTGTTCAGAATCGAAGCAGACGGGCCGCAATGGAAATTGCTCAAGGCCCATGGCTACAAGGTAATCAGGGTGGCAGAGGATCAGGCCACCCTGATTGAGCATGTGCTGACCCTCACCCAGGGCCACGGCGCCGTCATCCGCTTTGAGTCCGACAGCGGTGTGCGTGAACTGCGTGTCGGAGATGTCGACACGGATGAGTACACGCCTTAGCGGCCTTAAGCCGGCCCGGCTGCGCTCGACCCGTCCAACGCAAGACCTTCAAAAACAGCAGACAAAAAGAAGCCCGATCACTCGGGCTTCTTTTTGTTGCTCAACCGCCGATCATTTCGACGGCAGCGCGTAGGCGATCAGCGAATCGCCCATCTTCGTGCCGAACGAGCCGTGCCCGCCGGCCATGATCACAATGTACTGTTTGCCATTGCTCTCGTAGGTCATTGGCGTGGCCTGACCACCTGCTGGCAGGCGTGCTTCCCACAGCAAATCGCCATTTGTCACGTTGAAGGCGCGCAGGTAGTTGTCCTGCGTACCGGCGATGAACATCAGGTTGCCCGCAGTTGAGATAGGGCCGCCGAGCATGGGCACACCGATTTTCAGCGGCGGCAGTTGAATCCCTTTCAGGCTGTCGCGGATGGTGCCGATGCGCTTGCGCCAGACCACGTCGTGGGTCTTCATGTCGACGCCGGCAACGTAGCCCCAGGCCGGCTCTTTGCACGGCAGGCCCAACGGCGACAGGAAGGCATTGATTTCCACGCCGTACGGAACGCCATATTGCGGCTGGATACCCATTTCGGTGCCGGTACCGGTACCGGTCAGGCCTTCTTTAGGCCAGAGGGGATTGTTCGGACCACGAGGAATCAGCTTGGACACGAACGGCAGTGCCATCGGGTTCATCAACGCGACCTGACGATCGGCGTTTACCGAAATGCCGCCCCATTCGAACACGCCCAGGTTGCCCGGGAACACCAGCGTGCCTTGCTCGGACGGCGGTGTGTACTGGCCGTTGTAGGACAGCTGCTTGAAAATCACGCGGCAGACCAGTTGGTCGAACATGGTCGCGCCCCACATTTCCTTGTCGGACAGCGTCTGGATCGACGTCAGGTTAAGGTCCGAGCGCGGCTGAGTAGGACTGACACGATCACCCGGCGCAGCTTCACCGGCAGGCACCGGCATCTCGTGGACCGGCACGATTGGCTTGCCATCGCGACGGTCAAGGACGAACAGATTGCCGGCCTTGGTCGGCACATACACCGCAGGCACCGCCTCGCCGGTCCCGGTCTTGACGTCAGCCAGAGTAGGCTGAGCCGGCACGTCCATGTCCCACAGGTCGTGGTGAGTGGTCTGGAAGCTCCACACCAGCTTGCCGGTGGAGCCGTTCATTGCAACGATCGAACTGGCATAGCGCTCCATCACCGGCGTGCGGTTGCCACCCCAGATGTCTGGCGTCGGATTGCCGGTCGGTACGTAGACCACGTCGGTTTTAGCGTCGTAAGCGAGCGGCGCCCAAGCGTTAGGCGAGTTGTTGACCAGTGTCTGGCCGTCGCCTGGAATGGCATTGGGGTCTTCTGCGCCCGTGTCGAAAATCCACTTCAACTTGCCGGTGTGGACGTCGTAACCGCGGATGGCGCCGGAAGGCTCATGCACCGACAGGTTGTCGGTCACCGAACCACCGATGATCACCGTAGTGCCGGTCACCACAGGCGGGGAGGTAGGTTCGAGGCCACCCGGATACGGGTAAGGCTGCAAGTGCAGCAGGTCCAGCTCGCCGTTGTTGGCGAAGTCGGCGCAAGGGGTGCCGTTGTCGGCATTGATCGCGAACAGACGCCCATCGTTGACCGGCAGGAACACTTTGCGCGGGCAGCTGGTGGTGGCCGGCTGCGCGCCTTCCAGGCTCTTGGCGAATTGCGCGGTGTCGGCCTGATCAAAGTAGGCAACGCCACGGCAGGTCAAGTGCTGGAAGGAGGGATCGGATTTGAGCTTGGGATCGAATCTCCACTTCTCTTTGCCCGTGGCCGGGTCCAGCGCCACCAGAATCTGGTGGGTGGTGCAGATGTACATGTTGTCGCCGATCTTGATCGGCGTCAGCTCGTTGGTGGTTTCACCGGAATCGTTGGCGGTTTTCGATTCGCCGCTGTTGAAGGTCCAGGCCACCTGCAGGTCTTTGACGTTGCCTTCGTTGATCTGGGTCAGCGGAGAGTAACGCGTTCCTGACTGCGAACGGCCATAGGCCGGCCAGTCACCGTTGGCGATCCCTTCAACCGGCTGATGCTGCGCGGGTTGCGCGGTGGCCATGCTGCCGTTGATTTCCTGCGGATCGTTGAAGATCGAGTAAACCAGCACAGCAATTGCCAGGGCCAGTGTTGCAGAAAGAAAGGTCTTGCCGGGCTTCAGGCGCGCCGGAATGTCCCGCGTCACCGCCGGAATCAGCAGCCACAGGCCCAGCACCCCAAGGATGTCGAAGCGCGGCACCAACGCCCAGAAATCTGTACTGGCTTCCCACAGGCCCCAGACCACAGTGATCAGCATCAGCGCGCCGTACAGCCATAGCGAAGCAGGCGAGCGTCGCCACAACAGCGCAGCGAATACCAACAGCGCAACGCCTATAAACAGGTAATAAAAAGAGCCGCCCAACGTGAGCAGCCAGATACCGCCTACCAACAGAAACAGAGCGAAGATGCCTGCAATGATGGATGTGAAACGCCTCAGCCCTGAAGCTTTTGATAAGTCGTTCATCGATGATCCCCCCTAGGTGTAGTGCATGGACTGTGCGCCGTAATTGGGGTTCAACAATCCACCGCGTCGGAAGATGAAATGTTTCGGCATCACTGACCACCCGCTTTTTTCAAGCATAGGTCGGATTTGCGATCTGATAGCGGGCAAAAACCATTCAGATCGGGAATCGCAAAGTGCATCCCGTCAGCGCGGTTTGCGACGGGCAGGGCAGCGTACTAAAGTCAGTTTCAGCATGAAGCGGCAGACAGGTCTGCAAACACTGGCTGCTGCCGCCCTAGGAAACACGGGAAGTTCACGTTCTTATGGATATGAGATTCAAACGAGCCGAAGCCGCGCTGATGCTGCTGTTGGCGGTGGCCTTGTCGAGCGCAGCGGGCTGCACATCCCCGAAGGCCAGCGGGTTGTCGCTGGTGGATTACGCCTCGGTGAGCGCCACGCCGCCGCCTGAGGACCTCACGGGTCTGTGGGCCGGGCCTCACGCTGGCGGGACCTTTTTCGTCGAGATTTTTGATGACGGTGGCTTGCGCACCTGTCTCAGCGCGCCGCCTTATTATCAGGCGCTGGACGGGAAGTATTCAGACGAGGCGCTGCACCTTGAGGATGGCGCCCGCATCGAGTTTGAGACCAAGGGCGCGCATCACATCACGATCTACTCGCCGCCCGGTAAACCCGTGACGACGCTTGCCCGCAGCGCGTTGTCGGTGTCCGCAGAGAAGTGCCTGGCGGGCGCTGCAGACGTTCAGCGCAAAGTTGCGCATTGGGCTTCGCACTAAATCAGGCTTTTAACTTGACCAGGCTTTTCACCGCTCAACACCCGGGCCTGGCGCGTGGTGCATCTGCGGCCGGTGATTCGGGACACAGCGCCGGGCAGCGAGGGGCCCCACTCCAGGGCAAGGCGGGTATGATGCACCTCGCGATGCGATGCGAAGCGCCTTGCGCAGTCCAGCCACAGACTCAGGATCACCATGCTCAGCCCCACGTTCACCGTCACCCGTCTTGACACAACCCCGCCCGAATTCATCAAAAGCCAAATCATGCAAATGGTGATCGACTATGTCACCGACATCAGCATGGTCGCGATCGCGCCGAGCAACCCGCTGTACCCGCTCTATCAATACGGCGTCGGTCACGAGGTGCACCAGTACCTGCAGGCAATGGACGGTTCGCGCGGGATCGCAGTGGAGTTGATCGTGGCGCTCGACGCCGAGGACCCCTCGGTGGTCATCGGCTTCCTGCTCTGCCTGCCGGTGACGGAAGCGGCCGCACAAGATGCCCCCTCACAGGATCGGCTGACCGAGCATCCAACCAATCAGCAGCCTGCGGTGCTTCAAGACGTTGAGCGGGCCTGCTCCGTGGCGTACATGGCGGTTCAGACGGCGCGCCGCCGTCAGGGTGTCGCGCGGGCCATGCTGAAGCTGATGACCGACCGATATCCACACGCCGAGCTCGCGTGCTTCGTCCCCAAAGTGCCTGTGTTCGAAGCGTTGGGCTTTAATGTGTTGGGCGCGCGGGGCCCCCAGGTACTGATGAACACCCGGACGCGGCAGAGCGGAGGCTTGCTGGCCGTCCTGGACGTGGCGCCGATTTACAATTCGCTGGAAGTGCGGCAGATCCACAGCTACCTGCTCAAGCAGCACGGCAAGCGTGCCATGACCGATGCAGAGAAGCAGCGTGATCGCCACATCGACCACCTGACCCGTCAGGCGCGGCTGTTCGCCAACGATCGTCTGGGCGAGGCGGGCGGGCAAAAGCTAAACGGACCGCGGCTGGTGTGAATCAAAGCACGGCTTCGGCGAGGTCGATTCCGCGGGGGTCCTTGCTCCACACCTCCAGCAGGAAGTCGCGCTCCTCGTGCCGAATCGTGCGCTCCATTGCCAGGTGTCGCCCCAGCACTTGATGCACGTCGCGGCCGTCCATCGGGCAACCTTCGATGGGGTGCAGCCAATGGCAGGCCAGCACCGTGCCGTCCGGTGTCAGGCTTTCGCGGACGCGCTCGATGATCTCGGCGAAAGCTTCAGGCGTGAGGTAGTAAGCCCATTCGCTGATGACCACCAGGTCGAATGCGCCGGCCGGCCAGTCCTGCGGCAGGCAGCCCTCCAGCACCTCGACGTGGGGATGTGCGCTCAGCCGTGCACGGGCCAGCGTGACGGCCCGGGCGCTCATGTCCATGCACAGCAAGGCGTCACAGCGCTCTGCCAGGCGCAGGCTCAGTTCGCCGTTGGCGCAACCCGGTTCGAAAGCTCGCGCGTAGCGCTGACGAGGGAGCATTGCCAGGGTCAGGTCACGTTTGCGGTGTTCGTACCAGCGGGTGCGAAACGCCCAGGGATCGTCGCTGTTGGCGAACAGAGCGTCGAAATACTCACCGGAAATGCTCACAGAAATACCAGTTCGAATGGCTGCAGGAGACGCTCTAGCGTTACCGGGCTCAGGACCGGGGGGGCGCCGGTGCTGGGGTCGCTTTCAAGCTGGCTCAGATGAGCGCCGACTGCTTTGCGCTTGCGTTGCAGTTGCTCGTCGCTGAGCCAGAATTTACGCGCTTGCTCCCATGGAATGCGCGGGTCGTTGGGCTCGGCCCAGTGCCATGCCCAGACCGGGATTTCCACCAGCGTCGCGCCGCTGTTGGCGGCCGCCTGGGCAGCGCAGTGGCCAACCGCTTCGTGATCACAGTGGCCGTCGTGGCGCCAGGTGGTGACCAGAACATCCGAAGGGCGCAGGTCTTCGCTGAGCAGCGCGATCAGTGACTCGGCCTGCTCGGCGACCTGCCCGTCGCGCAGGCCGAGCCGTTGCCAGGACAACCGCATGACGTCGAGGCCCAGGTGTGCCACCGCGTGCACGCTTTCCCGGGGACGCTCGGCTTGCAGGCGCTGTACGGGCCACAGCGGCGAGCCCGGATGGCTGCCCTCGCCATCAGTGACGGCGATCAGCTGCACATCATCCTGGCGTCGGGCCATCGCGGCAAGCAGCCCGCCGCAGGTCAGCACTTCATCGTCGGGGTGTGGCGCAAGCACAATCAGGCGCGCCCCGGGCGGTACCAGTTCTTCGAGGGTAACGGGGCGCACACCGCGTAGCGCGACACTGTCTTGCCAGGCGCTCAAGGAGGTTCCGCTGACGCCAAAAGGGGATGCTTCATTCATAGAGACCAGTCCTCGGTTGCGCTCGCGGCGACTCGCTGGCCCAAGTGCGCCAGGTCCCGTTCGGCGTGACTTTGTCGGATAAACACGGGCAGGTCAGCGGCCAGCCGGGCGAAGTGCGGATCGCGGCAGAAAGGCGTCGCGCCCAGCGCCCGGCCGACATGCCGACACACCTGCTCGACGGCCATTTCGACCTGCGCACGCAGGCGCTGAACGGGCAGACTTGCATCCTGTTGCGGGTGCGCATCAATCCATCCGGCGCATTCACGCAAGGACGCTGCAGCGCCAGCCAGCGCTGCATCAACGGCGCCCAGATGGGCATCGGCGTGGGGTTCGGCACGCCCATCTCGTCGATGCCTGCGCAGGACGTTCGCCAGCGCCACTGCCGCGCCATACCAGGCCGCAGCGATGCCGCCGCCGCCCTGCCAAAACCCGGGGCGGGAGAGGTAGCCACCACTGTCGCCGACGCAAAAGCCGACTGCCCGGTCAAAATGCACATCGACGCTGGCGGTACTCGCCATGCCCACGGCCTGCCAGTGCTGACTGGCAAAGCTGACGCTCTGTTGTTTGAGGTCGACAGCCACCAGGTGCGGCGTGCCATCGTTCGCCCACGCAGTCAGCAAGGCGTAATCGAGCAGTTGCGCGCCGGAGCACCAGGCCTTGCGGCCGTCTAGCTGTACTTGATCGCCTTTGCGCTGACTGACGATGACCCTGGCGTCGGGCGGTTCTGCCGCCCACACCCCCCAGACCCCGGGCTTGGCAAACGGCGCTTCGACCGCCCTCCGGTCGCTCGGCGGGTTTAAGTCGGACTGCATGCCCGGTGGGTTAAAGCCCAGTTCATGGAGGATGGCGAGGGCGTCGGTGTGGCCCTCATAAAGCTTGAGCAGCGGCAGGTCGATACCGGCCACGGCCGCCAGGCGCTGCCAGCGAAGCAAGGTGCGGCCGCTGCCCGGCAAGGGAAGTTGATCGAGGCCATGGTCGACGCAGCGCTGCATGGCGGCACGCAACGCGGCATCCGGCAGGTGCGGATTGTCACGCCGGGCGAACTCAGCCAGCAGTGATTCCAGTCCTTGTGCGTCGTTGTGCATGCTGAGCCCTCAATGTCCGTCGCTCATGCGCAAGACGTGAGCGTTGTGGCCCTGTTGCGCGGCCTGCTGAAGCCATTCGGCAGCGCAAGCGAAGCGGGGTTCAAACATTTCTGCGGTCACAGTCGTTGCATTGATGCGGGATGGGCTGGCCAAAAAAACGCAGCGCGTGAGGCCTGCAGGAACAGGTGTGCGGTTTTGTCGCAGCGGGCAGTCCGTTGGCACTGCGGGTCAAGGCGTTCACGGCGTTAGAATGCTGTCGGTAACAGTCGTCCGCTACGCAATCGGCGCACTTATGCGCGACACTGTCGGGCACCTGTTTTTTTCGCTTCGTCCCTCGCCGCTCCAGTGCGACTGCCAATGAACGCCTGCGAACCGGCAAGCTGGACGAAAAAAGGCCTGGCATTGGCTGGCCGCTGCTTTCGAGAGATCGCCAGATGAATGAGTTTCTGACCCGCCGTCAGGTGGTCGCCGGCATGGGCCTGTTGGGGCTGGGCCTGCTGGCCGGTTGTGACGGTTCGACCACTGCGCTGGATTTCAAATACGGCAAAGATCTGAGCAACAAGATCATGGGCCGCACGTTCAAGCTGACCGACACTGACGGTGAGGTCAGAACCCTGTCGAGTTATCGCGGGCTGATGCCGATGGTTTTCTTCGGCTTCACCCAATGCCCGGCAGTGTGCCCAACGGCCCTGGCGCGCGCCGCACAGATCAAGAAGCTCATGGGCGAGGACGGCAAGACGCTGCAGGTGATTTTTATCACCGTAGACCCCGAGCGCGACACGCCGCAGATTCTCGACGCTTACATCAAACAGTTCGACCCGACGTTTGTGGCGCTGCGCGGTTCGCTGGAAGACACCGCCCATGTCGCCAAAGAATTCGGCGTGTTCTACGAGAAGGTCCCGGCGGGCAATACGTACACCATGTCCCACACCGCCACCAGTTTCGTCTTCGACTCCCGTGGCAATCTGCGCCTGGGGCTGTCGCCATCCCTTTCCGCCAAACAATGCGCGGAAGATTTGCTCACTGTCATGGAAGTCTGCTGATGAATGCTTTGTTGAATGCTGTTTCGCGTTCGCTCGCCTCGCGTGCGTGCGGGGTCGTGCTGCTGGTGGGTGTCAGCCTGGGCGCGGTTGCACAGACGCGGGTCGAGGACCCCTGGGTGCGTGCGACAGTGGCGGGGCAGCCGTCCTCCGGCGCGTTCATGCGCATCACCGCCGACACCGACAGCACGTTGCTCAGCGTGACATCGCCGGTGGCCAAGGACGTGCAGATCCATGAGATGAGCATGACCAATGACGTCATGCGCATGGGCCCGGTCGACGCCGTGCCTCTGCCCGCAGGCAAGACCGTGGCGCTGGACCCTGAGGGTTACCATGTGATGCTGATGGGCCTGAACGGGCAGATCAAGGAAGGCGACCAGGTGCCTCTGGCGCTGACGGTCAAGAACGCCAAGGGCGAGACCGAAGTCCTGAACGTCAGTGCTCCGGCCCGCGCGGCGGCCACGATGGACATGAAACACGACCACGGGATGACGCATTAAGCCCCCTGCGTAGATAGAGGTTCGTCCAGCCAGTGGACCGGCTTACGTCGAACTGTAGGAGCGCGCTTGCCGGCGAATGCAGGGTGTCAGGCGATTGATTCGTCACAGGCAGAATGCTTTCGCGGGCAAGCGCGCTCCTACAGTGGTTTTGTGTAGGGCGTACAACCTTTGGCATACGTAAGGCCCGCGCCTGCAATGGATTTCGTGCAAGGCGCGCAACTTTTAGCGTGGTTGAGGTCGGCGCCTGCAGGTTGGTATGACAATGGCTCACCATTCAACGCGATCGATGTAGGAGCGCGCTTGCCCGAGAATGCAGGGTGTCAGGCGGTTGATTCGTCGCAGGCAGAATGCTTTCGCGGGCAGAATGCTTTCGCGGGCAAGCGCGCTCCTACAGTGGTTTTGTGTAGGGCGTACAACCTTTGGCATACGTAAGGCCCGCGCCTGCAATGGATTTTGTGCAAGGCGCGCAACCTTGGGGGCGGCTAAGGTCGGCGCCTGCAGGTGGGCATGACAATGGCTCACCATTCAACGCGATCGATGTAGGAGCGCACTTGCCCGCGAATGTGGGTGTCAGGCGATTGATTCGTCAGAGGCAGAATGCCTTCGCGGGCAAGCGCGCTCCTTTAATGGATTTGTGTAGGGCATACAATCTTTGGCGCGGATAGGGTCCGTAGGAGCCGGGGCTTCAGTCGCCAAACGCCCCCACCAGCAGCACCACATTCAGCACGATGATCAGCAGCGCAATGCCCCAGGCGACGCTCGTCAGCACCGGTCCGGTCACGAATGTGCCCATCAGCTTGCGGTCTGACACGAAGCGCACCAGCGGCACGATGGCGAACGGCAGCTGCATCGACAGAATCACCTGGCTCAGCACCAGTAATTTCGCGGTGCCCTGGGCGCCGTAAATACTGGTGACGACGATCACCGGAATGATTGCCAGCCCGCGGGTCAGCAGGCGACGTATCCACCCCGGCAGACGCAGGCGCAAAAAACCCTCCATGACGATCTGGCCGGCAAGTGTGGCGGTGACCGTGGAGTTGATGCCCGACGCCAGCAGAGCGACGCCAAACAGCATCGATGCCATGCCGATGCCCAGCATCGGCGACAGCAGGTGGTAGGCCTGTTCGATTTCCACCACGTCGGTCTTGCCGGCCTTGTGAAAGACCGTCGCCGCAGTGATCAGGATGGCGGCGTTGACGAACAGCGCCAGGGTCAGCGCGATGGTGCTGTCGGTAACCGCCCAGCGCAGACCGATGCGTCGGCCTTCTTCCGTGCGCGGATAGGCGCGGGTCTGCACGATGGAGGAATGCAGATACAGGTTATGCGGCATCACCGTGGCGCCAATGATGCCGATCGCCAGGTACAGCGCCTCGGGGTTGGTCACCACCTCGGCCTTCGGAATGAAACCAGCAAACAGCTCGGCCAGGTCAGGCTGTGCAAGGACCATCTGAATGGCGAAGCAGCCGAAAATGATCAGCAGCAGCGCAATGACAAAAGCCTCCAGCGCCCTGAAGCCACGGCCCATCAGCAGAAAAATCAAAAAAACATCCACGGCAGAGATGACCGCGCCCCAGATCAGCGGGATGCCGAACAAAAGATTAAGCGCGATGGCGGTGCCAATGACCTCCGCCAGGTCGCAGGCCACAATGGCAATCTCGCAGGCGACCCACAACGCGATGCACACGGGCCGGCTGTAGCGTTCCCGGCAGGCGCGGGCCAGGTCCCAACCGGTGACGATGCCCAGACGCGCCGACAACGCTTGCAGAACAATGGCCATCAGGTTCGACAGCAGGATCACCGACAGCAGCAGGTAACCAAATTTCGAGCCGCCCGCGATGTCCGTGGCCCAGTTGCCCGGGTCCATGTAGCCCACGGCAACCATGTAGCCAGGGCCGGTGAACGCCAGCAGCCGTTTGAACCAATTGCCGGTCTTTGGCATGGCGACGCTGGCGCTGGGCATGCCGCCACCGAGCGTGTCGTCCCCGGGGCGGGCAGAGTGGTCAATGGGCGGCATCGAGAATTCCGGCTGTTAAGCGTGAGCAGTGGGCGGGTGGTGTAGACGGCATTCTGACCGTGCCCCGAATGGAGCGCGGGAGCAGACGACTCTGGCCGATGCTTCCGTCAGACCGACGCAAGTGGGCGCAACCCTCAGCCCGGCATCGGCGTCGCTGCCAGCGTATTCAGATAATCGCCGAAGCCTTCCTTGCAACGGTAGTCCTTTCGCGCACTGGTGGTGACGCTGTTTGCGGATATCCACGCGATGGAAGCACCGATGCGTTGCAGATCAGCCACCAGATGCACATCTTCGTGGGCCGCCAGCGCTTTGAAGCCGCCGGCGCGCTGGTAGGCATCGGCGCTTACACCCAGGTTGGCGCCGTGAATGTGCCGATGGTCATCGACCGGCTGGTACAGGGAATCGTAGCGCTGACGCACGTGTTCGGGGTAACCGGACCAGTCGTCGACCTCTACGATGCCACAGACCGCGTCGGCCTGCAGACTGACCTGATGCGCCAGCCAGGCGTAAGGCACGACGCTGTCGGCATCGGTAAACGCGAGCCAGCGGGCGCCGCGTTCCAGCAGAATGCGCGCGCCTTCGGCCCGGGTCATGCCGACGTTGCGGTAGGCGCACAGCCGAGTACCGACGGGGTGCGCGGCCGCTACCTGCGCTGAAGCGTCGGAGCAGTCATCGAGCATGATCAGAATTTCCACGGGCTCGCCGTGCAGACCCTCGTGGGCAGAGGCAGCGATCAGGGACTTGATGCAGTCGTGCAGAAAATCTTCCTCGTTGTGCGCGGGGACAATAATTCCAATCATCAAAAGGTCTCGTCTCGGCACCTGCGCTGATCGCGGCGTCCGTGGATGTCGACCGAAGCGGCGGAAATTTGGTTTCAAGTATTTTCGTTTCGGTGGGGCCGCTTCGTCTATTAGCTCACCGACGTGACTTTTTTGAGGGCGCACAAACGCATCGACGCCGCTGTTCAGCGGCGTCGATGCGTCTTGCTTAGGTGAGCGCCGGGGCGCTCTGAAGCGAACTTCAACCGGCCAGCAGCGCCTGAGTGATCGCCTCATTGAAGGCCGGAATGTCATCTGGCGTGCGCGACGTGATCAACGTCCAGCCATTGGCCGGGCATTGCTTGACCTCGGCGTCCACCCAGTCGGCTGCGCCGGCGTTGACCAGGTCGGTGCGCACACTTGGGTACGAAGTGAGCGTCTTGCCCTTGATGACACCCGCATCGATCAGCAGCCATGGGCCGTGACAGATTGCCGCGACCGGCTTGCCGGCATCGGCGAATGCCTTGACCAGCTGCTGCGCATCGCTGTCCTGGCGCAGGGTGTCAGCGTTGACGGTGCCACCGGGGATCACCAGCGCGTGGAAATCACCGGCAGACAGCCCGCTCAGCTTGCTGTCGGAGGTGACGGTGGCGTCTTTTTCGGTGTCGTGCAGAAACAGCTGCGCAGTGCCGCCTTCGATGGTGGCGTGAGTCACCGCAGCGCCTTGATCCTTCAGTGCCTGCAGCGGCTTGAGCAACTCATCGCGCTCGATGCCGGTGTTGGACGTGATGATCAGGACCTTTTTGCCGTTCAGTTGATTGCTCATGCTTTCGGTTTCCTCTGACGTTTACACGGCGCCCATGTAGCAGGCGTTGTGACGTTCAGAGGAAGTCTGAAAAACAAAAGTTCAGCCCGATTGCTCAACGGGCGATGACCAATCTGCAGCGTGAACCTTGCCTCGCCGCGTGGTGGCGGGGGTTACGCCATGCGCCGTGCGACCAAAGGGCGCAGTTTCGATGCGTTGCCGATTACAGGCAATCGCGTACCGCTTTTTCCAATGCGTTGCGGCCAAAAGCGGACGACAGCGGGGCACGCTGGTAAAGGAAAACGCGGGTCTTGGGATTGCCTTTGTAGACCTCGAGGATCTCATCGGAAGCGATCTTGCCGGAGATGAGCAGTTTGTAGTGGCCCTTGCTCTCGGTCATGGTCGTGTCGGGCTTGATCTGCTGCCACTTGGGGTAAATGCACTTGGCGTAGTCAGAAGGCGTCTTGGCGGTATCAAAATCATACGACGGGTTGTTCGGCGTTGAACTGCAACCCGCCAAAGCCACGCCCATGGCGCAGCTGAGCAACAAGCTCGGTAGAAAACGGCGCATCAATTCATCCTGAATTAGAAAACGGGACAGTGATCGGCACTTTACGTGTTGGGTTGATCGGCGGCTATGTTGACCAGCAACCGCGCAAATGAAAAGCGCACGTTCGGAATAATTTCCCGGCTGCGTCTCGGGCAGCCGCAGCCTCGTTGCAGCCGAATGCCTTGCGGCCAAGGCGTCTTCAAAGGAATGCTCGTTTTGCAATCTCTGTGCTCGATTTTGTTGACAGGCTGCTCGATCAATATAAAGTGAGCGGAAACGAGCATAAGCATCATGCACATCCGCTCGTCAGCATCGTATCGAGGTAGGCCGCACATGAAACACGACGAGCTGCAACGGGCTGCGCGATCAGTCCTGATGCCGGCGATTGCCGGGCTGACCCTCGACGACCCGGTCCGTCGCCATCTGCATGCTGGCGGGGTATCGGTGCTGCTGGGTGAAACCCGGGACGAATATCAGGCGCGGCGCATGAGTTTCGAGCGCAGGCGTGCTGAAACCCATGTGCAGTTCTCAACCATGGCCAGGGACGCCAGGTTGTGTGCAGCGGCGCCAGTGCTCATCGCCGTGGATCAGGAGTTGGGTGGCATTCAGCGCTTGCACGGGCTGGTACCGGGCATGCCAACGCCGGCTGCGCTGACGCACATGAGCGCCGTTGACATTGAGGCCCGCAGCTATGAGATGGCTGGCTCGGCCCGTGCCATGGGCATCAACCTGTTTCTGGCGCCCATCGTGGATGTAGTGACCGGGGTCAATCCCTGGCTGCACAATCGCACGCTCGGGGCCGATCCTGCCGAAGTGGCACGCATCGCCTTCGCGTTTATCCGCGGGGTGCAACGCGCCGGCATCACCGCCACCGCCAAACACTTCCCTGGCCATCACGCGCTGGCCCAAGACCCGGCGGTGGAGCGAGCTGTAGTGCCCGACAACGCTGCTGCGCTGCACGACGGGCTGGACGTGTTTCGTCAGGTGATCGCTGCGGGCGTCGGGGCGATCATGCCGGGCCCTGCGGTGTTCCCGGCCCTGGACCCGCATCAGTCGGCGAGTACTTCGGCGGCGGTGATCGGCCTGCTGCGCCAGGGCCTGGGGTTCAAAGGGCTGATCGTGTCCGACGACCTCGATGCCGTCTCCATACTGGCCGGCAACAGCATCGCCCAGGCCGCGATTGCGGCCCTGAACGCCGGCGCACATCTGTTGCTGGTGTCGGCAGAGGCGGGGCTGGACGACCTTGCTGACGCGATCGAACAGGCGGTGGCGCAGGGACAACTCGACGCCCGGTGCCTGCTGGCCGCTGCACACAAAGTCCGCTCCACAGCCCTGGCCTCAAACGCCCAGGTGGAGGCGGGGCTTTACGTGTCCTACCCCATCAGCGGGGGCCATCTGACACGCCGCGTAATGCTCTAGCCGAGCCAACTTTCACACGCGTGCAACGGTTTATTGCTTGCAGCTTGCAGCTTATCGCTTGCAGCTTGCAGCTTGCAGCTTGCAGCTTGCAGCTTGCAGCTTGCAGCTTGCAGCTCGTTTGCCACCCATTTGTACTCCGGGCCTGCGCGTTTTACTCTCCATGACTTCGCACATGTCAGAAGGAATGCCCGATGAGCTGGTCCGCCAAGCAGTACTCCCTGTTCGAGCAACAACGCACGCGTCCGGTACGCGACCTCGTCGCCGCCATCCCGAGGGAGTCAGCCCAGACCGCTGTAGACCTCGGTTGTGGCCCGGGCAACTCCACCGAGGTGCTGGCCGAGCGTTTCCCCCAGGCCAGGGTCACGGGTCTCGACAGTTCCACTGACATGCTCGGCGAGGCGCGGCAGCGACTGGCGGCGGTCGAGTTCATCCAGGCCGACATTGGCGACTGGAAGCCTGCGCAGACCTATGACGTGATTCTGGCCAATGCCTCGCTGCAATGGGTGCCTGACCACGCGCAGCTGTATCCGCGGCTGGTCAGCCTGCTCAACCCGGGCGGTGCGCTCGCGGTGCAAACGCCGGACAACCTTGATGAACCGGCCCATCGCCTGGCGCGCGAAATTGCCGCGAGCCCGCAGTGGGCCGACAGGATCGGCGACGTAAGGCATCCCGATCGACACCCTGCGCCATATTATTTCGACCTGCTGAGGCCCCACTGCGCCGAGGTCGACGTGTGGCGCACCACCTATCATCATCCCCTCGCAGGCGGGCATCCAGCGGTGGTGGAGTGGTTCAAGGGCTCGGCCCTGCGGCCCTATCTGCAAAGGCTCGATCAGGCCGCGCAGCAGGATTTCCTCGACACGTATCTGCATGCGATTAGCCAGGCCTATCCGCTGCTCGCCGACGGCACCGTGCTGTTGCCATTCCCGCGGCTGTTTATCGTGGCGACCCGTTGACCGGGTCGATCCCCGGCGCGTGCTCTGGGGCCCTCGTGCCGGGCCTGTCAATTGATATCAATTCCATGCTGGAGTGAGCCATGAGCATCGACCCTGCGGCACTGGCCGCGCGCCTGATTCGTAACTTCAACGACGTACCGCTGCAGCATGAATGCCGCGCCCCGCTGTACGAGAGCCATGCCGCACGCCTGGGCACCGGCACGGCTGCGCAAAAGCTCGGCGCATCAATCGACATCGTCGCCCCGGGCAAGCGGTCCTGCCCTTATCACTTCCACTACGCTCAGGAAGAGATGTTCATCATCCTGGACGGGCAGGGCACGTTGCGCGTCGCCGGACACATGCTGCCCGTGCGCAGCGGCGACGTCATCTTCATTCCGGCCGGCCCCGAGTACCCGCATCAATTGATCAACACCTCGGATGCTCCCCTGAAGTACTTGTCCATCAGCACACGCGAAACCCCGGAAGTGTGCGAATACCCCGACTCCGGCAAGTACCAGGCGATGGTGACGATCAATGGCGCGCGCGCCTTTGCCGCTGTGCAGCGCCCAGACGCGACCCTGGATTACTGGGAAGGCGAGCCGTGAATTTGTCGAAGCGCGCCCACGTCGGCATGCCACTCGGTAGGCTGTCCCCGCAAAGTCACATTCGGTTATAACCATAGAACGTCTCGATCTAGCGCTGATATAAGAAAACCGCCGGTCCTTAGAGCAAAATCGCTATCCTGCCTGCCGGCTTTTGAATGTGCAGTCAGGCAGAGCAATGGATTTTGGCAACGCAGGTTTCGTCGTCGCAGGGTTGGTAGTGGGTTTCATCGTCGGGATGACGGGGGTCGGCGGCGGCTCGCTGATGACGCCCATTCTTCTGTGGTTCGGCATCAATCCCGCCACTGCTGTGGGCACCGACCTGCTGTACGCCGCGATTACCAAGAGCGGCGGCGTGCTGGTTCACAAAAAGAATGACAACATCGACTGGGGTATTACCGGCTGGCTGACCCTGGGCAGCGTGCCGGCAGCGGGGTTGACGCTGTGGTATCTGAGCAGTCTGCACACGGCGCCGGACGCCATGAACCTGGTCATCAAGCAGGCATTGGGCGTGGTGCTGCTGCTGACGGCGCTGGCCATTTTCTTCAAAAAGCGCTTGCTTGCCTTCGCTCAACGCCACGCCGGGGATCGCTATCGAATGAGCGACAGGCGCCTGAACGCGCTGACCGTTCTAACCGGCGTCATCCTCGGCACCATGGTTGCGCTCACCTCGATCGGCGCTGGCGCGCTGGGCACCGTGGCGTTGTTCCTGCTTTACCCCTTCCTTGAAACCCGGCGCCTGGTCGGCACCGAGATCGCCCACGCCGTTCCGCTGACGTTAGTCGCCGGAATCGGCCATGCCAGCATGGGCAACATGGATTGGTCGATGCTGGGCTTTCTGCTGATGGGCTCGCTGCCCGGCATCTACATGGGCAGCCACTTGACGGGGCGCATACCCGATGCCGTCCTGCGCCCGTGTCTGGCGCTGATGCTGCTGGCGATCGGGTACAAGCTGGCATTTTGAGGAAGGCCTACGGCGCGTTCGCCAGCAAGCCGGCTCCTGCAACTGAGCTTTTGTCATCAGGGCTGTCAGGCATGCGCCAGATGCAGTCAGCTCAAGAACCCCTCGCCACCGGGTCAGTTACCGGAGCGGAACGGGATCGGCTCGCGCGGTGCTTCGGGAGTTGTGTGGGGCTGGCCAACCATTTCGTCGTAGACCACCGGATGGACGATGAACAGTTTCACCTCTTCGGTGGACGACAGGCACTTGCGCGCTTCATCGA
Source organism: Pseudomonas sp. ME-P-057 (assembly GCF_030208975.1). Lineage (NCBI taxonomy): Bacteria > Pseudomonadati > Pseudomonadota > Gammaproteobacteria > Pseudomonadales > Pseudomonadaceae > Pseudomonas > Pseudomonas sp. ME-P-057. The sequence goes on along the minus strand of NZ_JARVSX010000013.1, from coordinate 81,879 downwards.
CCGACGCCACATGCAGCACCTCGCCATTGGGGCTGGTGATCGCATTGGACTTGCCGTCCATGAGCGCGTGAATGACGTACGAACCCCCTTCGACCGAGACCAGATTGATCTCGGTGATCTCGCCGGCTTTGACGTGTTTGCTGAGCTTGTCCAGATCCATTACGGCACCTTAATTTGCCCGAGGGCTTTTGCTGTTCCATGAATTGAAGCGAGGCCGTCGAGGCGGCCCGCATGCATTGGAAGAGGATAGCGGCGCCAAGTTCAAGGCAATTGGGCAGAGAGGAGGGCAGCCTGGCTCAGAGGTGGCTCAGGTGGCTTGCCACTGGAAGCGGTCTTGCAACACCGTGCTGCTGCCTGCCATCGATGACAGGCAGGCAGCAGCGCCTGCGATCAGCACAACTTGTCGATGACCTTCAGACCCGGCTGTTGCTGGACGGCGCCCCACTCGCTGCTCAGGGTTTCGAGCACCTGACCGAGGAACTGCTTGTCCGCAGCGGCCTTCTTGCCGACATAGCCATGCCCCTTGCGGTACATCTTCAGACGCGCGCGCATGTGCGGGTGCTGACTCTCGAACTGCTGCTCCTCGGTGCATGCGCCGAGGCCGTCCATATGCACGTTGCCTTCCTCACACACCCAAAGGATGTGGTTATCCAGGGAGTCCTTGCGGGCGGCGAACAGTCGAGCCAATTGATCAATGGTAGGTTGGTTGTTCAGGTTCATGGTTGGATACCCCTTTTTGACCACTGGTTAATCTTTCGAGTGAGTTCAAACGCTTTGGCGAACCGGTCGTCGATTCGCAGTCCTTCACACGCTGACAGGCAAGGTCCGTCGGTACACAGAGCCGGTGCCGGGCTGTCGGTGCATGGCTATCGATGAGGGCAGAGAACATGATCAAAACGGGTGAAGCGTAAGGCGGACGCCTGGTGACACGGGCAACTGGAAGGTTGACCACAAGTGTCATGAGGACGTGTCGCCAGCGCTCGGCCAAGTGGTCGATCATGCCGGTTCGGCTTCATCAATCTGCCTTGTGGGCAGCACACATCCAGAGTGGGTTCGACGGCTTTGTCGAACATGCCCGGGGTACATTTGCCAGCTCTCCCGATCGGGGAGACGCTTGAACTATGCCGTCGCCAAACAGGCCCGTCAACAGGTTTGTAGTGAATATTTTAAAGCACTACATAAATTGTAGTGTGGGAACACCCAAGTCCATTTGTGACTACAAAGTCAATGAAACCGGGCGTGGCAGCGAAGGTGAGCAATAGCGTGGTGGAATAATGCGAGGACAAAACGACGCTTGCCCGCGACCCGGTCAACCGGCCCTGTATCTGGCTGGCTGACCCGGTCGCGGGCAAGCGATTGTCGCTAGGTAGTCGGGCGCGTTGTGCTTACGCCTAATCTTCCTTCTGCAGCTTGAACAGCAGCAGCGAACGAGGCGTCACCGTGTACTCGGTGCCGAATTCAAACTCGTCCTTGCCAGTGATTTCCGGCTGGTTGGTGTCAATCAGGCTGGTCCAGTTGCGGCCTTCAGGCACTTCCGGCAGCGTGAAGTTGACGCCGTCATGGTGCGAGTTGACCACCAGCAGCAGCGTCGCTTCCGAACCGCGACGACGGATACCGGTTTCCTGTGCACGACCGTCCAGCAGCATGCCCAGGCAGCGGCCGTTCGGGTCTTCCCATTGCTCGGTGCTCATCTCGTCGCCACTTGGCGACAGCCAGGTAACGTCCTTGACGCCCAATTCCTCGTTGTAATCGCCCACCAGGAATCGGCTGCGACGCAGGATCGGATGCGATTGACGCAGCTTGATCAGGCGTTTGACGAACGTCAGCAGCGCCTTGCCGTCTTCGTCCAGATCCCAGTTGACCCAGCCAATTTCGCTGTCCTGGCAGTAGGCGTTGTTGTTGCCGTGCTGGGTACGGGCGAACTCGTCACCGGCAACCACCATCGGCGTGCCTTGGGCGAACAGCAGCGTGGCGAAAAAGTTACGCATTTGGCGCAGGCGCAATGCGTTGATTTCAGGATCGTCCGTCGGCCCTTCTACGCCACAGTTCCAGGAACGGTTGTCGTTGCTGCCGTCCTGGTTGTTTTCGTCGTTGTCCTCGTTGTGCTTGTCGTTGTAAGACACCAGGTCATGCAACGTGAAGCCGTCGTGGGCAGTGATGAAGTTGACCGAGGCATATGGGCGGCGGCCACGCTGATTGAACAGGTTGCCGGACGCCGTCATGCGGTTGGCAAAGTCGGCCAGTTGGCCTTCATCGCCTTTCCAGAACGCGCGGATGTTGTCGCGGAATTTGTCGTTCCACTCGGCCCAGCCCGGCGCGAAGTTGCCGACCTGATAGCCGCCTGGACCACAGTCCCACGGCTCGGCGATCAGTTTCACTTCACGCAGCACGGGATCCTGGCGGCAGGCCACGAGGAAACTGTGACGCTCGCTGAAGCCGTCATGGTAACGGCCGAGGATGGTTGCCAGGTCGAAGCGGAAACCGTCGACGTGCATGTCAGTCGCCCAGTAGCGCAGCGAATCGGTGACCATCTGCAGCACACACGGGTGGCTCAGGTCGAGCGTGTTGCCGGTGCCGGAGTCGTTGATGTAGTAGCGCTTGTCGTCAGGCATCAAGCGATAGTACGAGGCGTTGTCGATCCCGCGCATGGACAGGGTAGGGCCGCGCTCGTTGCCTTCAGCGGTGTGGTTGTAGACCACGTCCAGAATCACTTCCAGACCTGCATGGTGCATGTGCGCGACCATTTCCTTGAACTCGGCAATCTTGCCGTGTGCCAGGTAGCGCGGGTCAGGGGCAAAGAACGCCAGGGTGTTGTAACCCCAGTAGTTGGTCATGCCTTTTTCCAGCAAGTGCTGGTCATTGACGAAGGCGTGGATCGGCAGCAACTCGATGGACGTCACGCCCAGACCTTTGATGTGCTGGATCACGTCGTCGACCATCAGGCCGGAGAACGTACCTTTGACTTCGTCAGGCACCGAAGGGTGGCGCATGGTGAAGCCACGAGTGTGGGTCTCGTAGAAAATGGTCTTGTCCCACGGCACGTTGACGCGCTGCTCGCGGCCCCACGTGTATGCAGGGTCGATGACCTTGCACTTGGGCACGAACGGGGCGCTGTCACGCTCGTCGAAGCTCAGGTCGTCATCGGGATGGCCGATGGTGTAACCGAACAGGGCTTCAGACCACTTCAGCTCGCCGACCAGTTGCTTGGCATACGGGTCGATCAGCAGTTTGTTGTGGTTGAAACGGTGGCCGTTCTTTGGATCGTACGGACCGTACACGCGATAACCGTAGACCAGGCCCGGGTGGGCGTCAGGCAGGTAGCCGTGGAAAATCTCGTCGGTGTATTCCGGAAGCTCGATGCGCTCCAGCTCGACTTCGCCGGCGGAGTCGAACAGACACAGCTCGACCTTGGTGGCGTTGGCGGAAAAGATCGCGAAGTTGACGCCGAGGCCGTCCCAACTGGCACCCAACGGGAAGGGCAGGCCTTCACGAATGCGCGAGGCCGTGACTTCGGGGGCGCCAGCGTTGCCGGATTCATTCTGTGTAGCGGCTTTCTTATCTTGCGTGCTCATGTGTATTCCTGACGTTCGAATGAGTTCCTGAAGGCGAACAAAGCCGTGGCCGCAGTTCCAGGACTGCGCCAGCGATGCAACAGGGTGGCTATTACAGGGTTGAAAGTTGCCGCAGGGTCGCTGTAAACGCGAGTCCTGCGGCAGGGGTATTGGCTGTGCGACGGTGTTGCGTCACACCAACAGGTCAGGGCGCGGGAGGCTTGGCTGCGGCTGGCTTCTTCGCGGAAGACTTGGCAGCGGGTTTTGCCGCTTTGGCACCCGAGTCAGCGCCACTGGCAGCGGCTTTGGGCTTGGCAGCAGGCTTCGCTGCGGCCTTGGCGGCTGGCTTGGCACTGGGTTTGTCAGCTGGCTTGGCATCGGCTTTCGCTTCAGCCGGTGCGGCCGACTTTTCAGCAGACTTGTCAGCAGGCTTTGCCGCCGCTTTGGCAGCGGGTTTTGCAGCCGGCTTGGCCGCAGACTTGGCAGCGGGTTTCGCAGCGGCAGCCTTGGGCTCCGCCTTGTCGTCAAGCTTGGACTTCGCCGTCTTCGCAGCGGCCGGTTTCTTAGGCGACTTGGCCTCGGCTGCTGCCAGCTTGCGCGCCATCTCCCAGTGGCGGGCGTCCTGCCCATGTGGCTTGCCTTCCGTTTCCCAGATCTGGTGGGCAAGTTCGCTGATTCTTTTCTCGTCGGCACTCATCTCGACACTCCCGGTATCACAAGGTTTGTATAAGCAGGTTTACAGAAATTTCCTTGAGCGCTGCGCTGAGCAACATTTCCTTGCTGGATGTGACTGTAGCCTGTGAAAAAAGTCCCTTCCAATTTGGATTTGAATCAGCGAACGGCAGGTTGATTCGTGTATCGCCCCAATTTACTGCACTGATGAATGGAGTTTGCGCAGTGCCTAATAGTTCAGCCGGCAAGCGCGGAACCACAACAATAGCTCGCATTTCCTCCGTCACTCGCGCAAAAGCGAGGACATGTTCCGCCTTTTCTCCTACCACTTCGAGCGGCAGGTATTCGCCTTCGGCAAACACAGCGGGGTACTGGTTGCGCAGCTCAAGCACCTGAGCAATCAGCGCCTGCTTGATACGGCCGTCCTGCCAGTGGGTCAAAAGCTCGGCAACCGGAACGGATTCCGCCAGTGCGCGTTCCCGTGCGGGATAGTCCACTGGGCGACGGTTGTCCGGGTCCACCAGGCTGAAGTCCCAGAATTCAGTGCCCTGATACAGGTCCGGTACACCCGGCGCAGTCATGCGCAGCAAGGTTTGCGCCAGACTGTTGATTGCACCGGCGGCAGCGATACGGTGCGCTGTCGCACCAATCGACTGGCGCAAGGCCAAGCCTTCCTGGCTCAGCAGCAATTGCTGCAGGAACTCACGGCACGCTGTCTCGTACGCTTCATTTGGCGCGCTCCAGCTGCTGTGCAGCTTGGCTTCGCGCAGGGCCTTTTCCTGCCACTGGGTCAGACGCTTTGCATAAGCCTCGAACGCCGGCTCTCCCTCCAGATCCAGCGGCCAGCTGCCGATAATCGCCTGATACAACATCAGTTCGTCGCCGGGGCTAATGGGGGTATCGCCCGTCTTGAGTGGCGCCGACAGCTGCTGCCAGCGCTCCACCTGCTCGGCGTACCACGGCGCCATTTCGCTCAGCACGGCAAGGCGCGTACGGGTGTCTTCGCCGCGCTTGTGGTCATGGGTCGCGGTGGTCAGCAGGTTATTGGGGAATGATGCATGACGTTCGGCACTGACCTGGTGAAACGCCTCCACCGGTGCACTGAAATGTTGCGGGTGGAAGCCCACGTCGTTACGCGACAGCAGCACGGCAGAGCGATAAAAGGACGTGTCTTCCACCGACTTGGCCGCTACCGGCGAGGTCAGCTGCTGGAATCGGTTACCTGCTTTGCGGCGCATTTCGCGCAGCGGGCCGGTCGGGTAGTCGCGCAGTTTCTCACCGCCGAGCCACAGCTTGAGCGAGTCCAGGACAGGCCAGTCGCCTTCACTGAGCATCTCCCGGGCGCCATCCATTGCCTGCTGGAAGAAACGCTCGTCTTCAGCCGAACGTCCACAAGCGGTCAGGTAGGTACGGTAGACCGGGAAATTACTCACCAGCGCCAACAGCGCACGGCGGATCGCCCCAAGGGTCATGTCACGGGTCATGACGTCGCTTCGGGCCACTTGCAGCAGCGCCTGGGCGAGGTTTTCGAAATCGCCGGCCAGGGTGCCATGCAGAACCAGATCGCGAGCCTCCAGCACTTCCTGGTTGAAATCCGCCGTGCGACCGCTGACGCGGCTCCACAGCTCGCCCAAGACCGCTTCGCCTTTCGGGTCATGCTGCAGCAGCGAGACCTGGTTCATGAACTCGTAGCCGGTGGTGCCATCGACGTTCCAGTCGGTGCGCAGTTGCTCGTCCGGGCCGAGGATTTTTTCCACGAAAATCGGCAGACGGTCCAACTCCGTGCCGGCCGGACGCAGCTTCATCAGGCTGTCCACGCGACGACGCAATTTGCGGCAATACCCGCGCGGGTCGGCAAGACCATCGATGTGGTCGATGCGCAAGCCGTCCACAAGCCCCTCGGCGATAAGCTCGAAGATTTTGCCGTGGGTCGCCTCGAACACCTGCGAGCGCTCGACCTTCAGGCCGCCCAGCTCGTTGATATCGAAGAAACGGCGCCAGTTGATGTCATCGCCAGCGGTACGCCAGCTGGCCAGACGGAAGTCCTGCTGCTCCAGCAAACGGTGCAGCCGAGTGAAGCCCTCCGGCGTGCTGGAGTCGAATTGCGCCAGCCCGTTCTCGACGGCCTTCACCAGGTCCGGATTGGCCTTGACGCTCGCTGCCAGGTCCGCTTTGGCCTGACGTGCGCGCTCGTATGCCTGCGGGAACTCGTCCAACTTGGCGAAGCGCTGAGCCAGCTCGTCGAGTTCGGGACGTTTCGCTGCACTGAGCAGCGGTCCGTAAGTGCCCGGGTTGATCGGGAAGTGGTGCTGATAATGCTCGGCGTAAAAGCTGCCGTTTTCGGCGTCGAAACGCAGGGGGACTTCGCCGTTCTGCAGGACGGTGCCGTAGTCGGTGCTGAGGAACGGCAACAGCAGTTGGCCTTTTAGCAACGGATCCGGAGAATTCCACTGAATGTCGAAGAACTTGGCGTATGGGCTGCGCTGGCCCCACTCGATCAGGTCGAGCCACCACGGGTTATCGTTACCGCCCACGGCCATGTGGTTGGACACGATGTCGAGAATCAGCCCCATGCCGTTTTCGCGCAGAGCCGCGACGAGGCGCCGCAACGCTGGTTCGCCACCGAGCTCCGGATTGATCACGCGCGGGTCAACCACGTCGTAGCCGTGCATTGAACCTGCGCGTGCTTTCAACAGCGGCGAAGCATAGATATGGCTGATACCCAGACGGGCAAAGTAGGGCACCAGCTTGGTCGCATCGTCCAGCGTGAAGTCTTTGTGGAACTGCAGGCGCTGTGTTGCCCGCAGAGATTTAAGGGGGGTTGTCATTGATCACGCTCCGCGGCTTGTTTGCGTGCCGCTGCCAGAATTTCAAGACGTCGCGCCGCATCGGCGTTATCCAGCAGAGAACTGCTGTCGCCGTTGAGCCGACGTCGCCAATTGGGATGACTGTCGATGGTGCCGGGGAAGTTGGCTTGCTCCTCGATACCGAGAGCATCCTCGATGGGGAGCAAAACCAGCGGCGCCGGGGTGTGGCCGAGGTAGGCGATGCTGTGGTCGATGATGTCGCTGGCAGACTGCCCTGGCATTGTGTAGTTCTGCTTGAGCGCCTTCACCAGGCCTTGCCGCTCGCGTTCGCGATCGGCGCGCATTTTTTGCGCGGCGGCCTCGTCGGCAAACCCGAGGGTCTGGTTCCATTTGACGTCCAGTTCGCTTAACCAGCCTGTCAGTGTCGGCAGGTCATGGGTGCTGGTTGTGGCCAGCGCGTCTTTGGACCACTTCATGATGGGCTTGAACGTTGCGTTGTCCTGTTCGAACAACAACACGCGCATGCCGAGAATCTCGCGCTCGGACAGCTTTTCATGCAGCCCTTCCGGGACAGTGCCCAAGTCTTCGCCCAGTACGATTGCCTTGTGCCGCCAGGACTCGAGGCTCAACAGCCGCAGCATGTCGTCCAGCGGGTAGTTCAGGTAAGCACCCTCATTGGGTGGCGAGCCCATCGGGATGACCCACAGGCGCTGCAGGCCCATGACGTGGTCAATGCGCAGGCCGCCGGCGTGCGCAAAGTTGGCCCGCAGCATTTCGATAAACGCCTGGAAACCGTTGCGCTTGAGGCCCGTTGGTGAAAACGCCGAGATGCCCCAGCTCTGCCCGGCACGGTTGAGAATGTCCGGCGGTGCGCCGACTGTCAGTGCCGAAAGCAACTCGTCCTGACGGCTCCAGGCCTGGCTGCCGGCACCGTCCGCGCCAACGGCCAGGTCACCGATCAGCCCTACGCTCATGCCACTTGTGCGTGCTGCGGTCTGGGCGCGCTCGAGGCCGCGTGCAATCAGCCACTGAGCAAAGGCGTGAAAGCCAATCTCGTCGCTGTGCTGCGCCGCGAACTCATCGAGGGCAGCATGGCGCGGATCCTTGTACTGCTGGGGCCAGTCATGCCAGTTGCCGCCAATGCCCAACGTGTCGCCTGCGTCGCGCAGCGCTTCAAAGCGGCAGTGATTTTCCAGCGCTTCGCCGCCAGCGCGACGGAAGCTCTGGAAGTCTTCATGAAAGGGATGATCGCTGCCGGTGAAGTCTGCATACAGCGTGCGCAGCAGTGTCCATTTGGCCGCCGCAGCCGCTGGCCAGTCGATCAGCGGCAGGTCTTCGAGGCGTTTGAACTCTGCCGCGAGCCCGGCTTTCTCGATGGCCTGTTCAACCGCGCCGTCACCGAGAATGGTGCCGGGCGCGGCGTACAGTGCGTTGAGAAACAACCGACTGGACGGCGAATACGGGCTGTAGCGCTGGCTGTCGTTGGAAAACATGGCATGGACCGGGCTGATCGCCACAGCACAGGCACCACGCGTCCCTGCTGCACGGACGAAAGCCTCCAGGCCTTGGGTATCCCCGATGCCGCCATCTCCCTTGCGACGCAAATAGTACAACTGCGTGGTGAGGCCCCAGTCACGCGCGATCGGGGTATTGCCGGCCATGCCCAGGCTGTAGCAGGTCTTGGGCGCCACCGCGATGGTCAGTGACTGGCCATCGATTTCCAGCGCGTGATAACCCACTGCTTCGACGCCCGGCATGTGCGCCTGGGCAGTCAGTTTCCCTTCCTGCGTACGCCCGTCTTCCTGCTTGAGCGTGAAAGGGCTCGCTGGCGCGAACCACGCCGACAGGTCCACAGGCGTGTTCTGGTCCACGGTGATCAGCGGCGGCGGGGTGGCCGGCTGGCTGTCCTTGCGCAAACGCTCAAGACTGGCCTTGACTTCGTCCTCTGTGTCAGCGGGGTAACCCAGACCGCCGAGGACCTTGCGCAGGACCTCGGGGCTTACGCGTTGCGGCTTGGCGTTGGCGTCCTTCCAGTCGACCGACAGGCCTGCTTCGGCCGCCAGCGTTTCCAGTTGCTCATTGCTCATCCTGTTCCTCCACAGCATCACTCGATTTCAGGCTGACAACGGCCGTGTATTGATTGAGAGTGCCGTGTGAGGAAAGTTCTGCGGAGTTTGGCTGCGATTGATAAAGGATTCTGCTGGCGGTGAGGTCGTCGGTCGAGACGGCTTCAGTGCCCAGGTTCAGATCGATGCGCAGCTCGCTGCCGTCACCCAATTGCCAACGGGCGCTGACCGCTTTGTCGCCCAGTTCGGTGACGCCCAATGCCTTGGCGCCGGCCAGGCGAGGAAACAGCTCGGTACGACGAATCTCCAGCAGCTGCTTATATAGGGCCAGCCAGTTGCGATGGTCCTGGCCCTTGTCGGTTTCCAGCAGCAACGCATCGAAGGCCGGGCGCGACGCTTCAAACGTCTTCAGGGCGTTCGGGTCCGGGATCTGCTCGCGCTTGGCCGGGTCTTTGAACGCCGCGAAGTCCTTGAACTCGCCGCGACGACCTTCACGCACCGCATCCGCCAGTTCGTCGTGGAAGTCAGTGAAGAACAGGAACGGTTCGCTCGCGCCCCATTCGTCTCCCATGAACATCATCGGGATCATCGGCGACAGCAACAACAGGGCCGTGGCCGCCTGCAAAGCCTGCGGCGGGCTCAGCTGGATCAGTCGCTCGCCAAACGCACGGTTGCCGATCTGATCGTGGTTCTGCAGGAACAATACGAAGGAGGTGGGCGGCAGATGACCGCTTGGCTCGCCTCGGGTGTGACCGTGGCGGGTGGCTTCGCCCTGATAGACAAAACCTTCGCCCAGCAGGCGCGCCAGCTTCTGCGTAGGCTTTTCCGCGAAGTCGGTGTAGTACGCGTCGGTCTCGCCGGTCAGCAGAACGTGCAGCGTGTTGTGGCCGTCGTCGTTCCACTGCGCATCGTAACCCTGCGCCATGCGCGTGGCCTCGTTGTGCTCGTTCTCCAGCGTCAGCCACACGTGGCGCTCGCTGCCAAGGGTGTCGCGGACCTGGCGGGCGAGGTCTTCGAGGAACGTCGGGTCTTCGATGGCATGCACGGCGTCGAAGCGCAAGCCGTCGAAGCGGTAGTCCTGCAGCCACATCATCGTGTTGCCGATGAAGAAATCGCGCACTTCGTCGCGACGGAAGTCGATCGCGTCGCCCCACGGCGTCTTCTTGTCGCTGCGGAAGAAGTGTTTGGCGTAGGCGCCCAAATAATTGCCGTCCGGCCCGAAGTGGTTGTAAACCACGTCAAGAATCACCGCCAGGCCGAGACCGTGGGCGGTGTCGATCAAATGCTTGAGCTGATCGGGTGTGCCGTAGGAGGACTGCGCGGCGTAGGGCAGGACACCGTCGTAGCCCCAGTTGCGATCGCCGGGAAACTGCGCAATCGGCATCAGTTCGATGGCGGTGATGCCGGTATCGACCAGATGCTGGAGACGCTGCTCGACGCCTTCGTAGCCGCCCAGTACGCCTGCGTGCAGTTCATAAATGACCGCTTCGTGCCACGGGCGACCTTGCCAACCCGGGTTTTGCCATTGGTAGGCTGACTGATCAACGACGATGCTGTAACCGTGCACATCACCGTCCTGCGCCCGGGAGGCCGGGTCAGGTACGGTGAGGGTGTTTTCGGGGTCGAGGGTAACGCGGTAGCGGTAGCGCGTGCCGGCGGCACAGGCCGCGTCGAGCACAAACCAGCCGTCTTCTTTAGGCTGGAGGGCCTGGGCTGGCCCGTTTTCGAACTCGACGCTGACTTCTTTGGCGTCCGGTGCCCAGAGGGCAAACCGGGTGTGTTGCTGATCCAGCATGACGGCGCCGTGGCGCCAGTTTTGATCCGTGCGCGATGGCATCCGAAACTCCTGATCAGTGGTTTATCAATAATGCAGCGCCACGGCTGCGTTTTTCTTCAGCAGCTCCTGGTACAGATCGGCGTACGGTTCAACCGCCTTGTGCCAATCGAACGGAGCAGCCATGGCGCGGCAGCGCATGGCGTTGAGCAACAGAGGGCTTTCGAAGACCTTGAATGCGCGGGTCAGGGCTTCGGTGTAGCTTTCTACGGTGGACTCATCGAACAGGAAGCCAGTGCAACCGTCTTCGATGGTGTCCGCCAGGCCACCGGTGCGGCGGGCGATGGGCAGGGAACCGAAGCGTTGCGCATACATTTGGCTCAAGCCACAAGGCTCGTAGCGCGAAGGCATGAGCAGGAAGTCGCTGCCGGCAAACATGCGGCGGGCGTCGGTCTCGTTGAAGCCGACGCGCGCGCTGATCTGGCCCGGGAAGCGCGCCGCGAGCTCGCGCATGGCGTCTTCTTCCTCTGGCTCGCCACGACCGATGATCGCGATCTGGCCGCCGTTGTTGACGATGTACTCGGCCACGCCGATGGTCAGGTCCAGACCCTTCTGGTACACCAGCCGCGAGACCACGGCGAACAGCGGGCCGGTCGATGGCTCCAGTTCAAACAATTCGCGCACGTAGTCGGCGTTGATTTCCTTGCGGGTCCACTCGTTCGGCGCGAAGCGGCAAATCAGGTGCTCGTCGGTCGCGGCATCCCAGCTCTCATCGATGCCGTTGGGGATCCCGCTCAGTTGGCCGCGATCAGCCTTGCTTTGCAGGAAGCCTTCCAGACCACAACCGAAATCCGGGGTGGTGATTTCCTTGGCGTAGGTCGCGCTCACGGTGGTGATGTGGCTCGAGTACGCCATGCCAGCCTTGATAAAGGACAACTGGCCGTAAAACTCCATCCCCTCAGGGCTCAGCGCTTCGTCCGGGATGCCCAGCTCGCGGCTGGAAGCAATGCTGACGAAGCCTTGATAGGCGAGGTTGTGGATAGTGAAGATCGACGGGGTGGTTTGCCCGCGCCATTTCATATAGGCCGGTGCAAGGCCTGCTGGCCAGTCATGGGCGTGAACCAGCTCCGGGCACCACTGGGTCTTGACTGCGCCGGCAGCGAAGTCGGCAGCGGCCAGGCCCAGGCGGGCAAAGCGAATGTGGTTGTCGGACCAGTCGCGTCCTTCGTTGTCGCCGTAAGGAGTGCCCGGGCGCTCATACAATTCAGGACAGATCAGCACGTAGATGACCAGGCCATCTTTCATGTCCATTCGGCCAATCTTGCACGGCGGCAGCGCAGCGTGGCCGTTCAGCTCGCTGATGATGTGAATCGGGTTACCGCTGTTGATCACTTGCGGATAGCCGGGAATCAGCACGCGTACATCGTGCAGGTGGCGCATGGCGCGCGGCAGTGCGGCAGACACATCGCCCAGGCCACCGGTTTTCACCAGGTCGGCCATTTCTGAAGTCACGAACAGGATTTTCTTGCGGGTTACCGAAGAAATCGCCGGTTGAACAGGAGGCAGTTGCAGCACGGGTGCGCTCGTCGTTGCGAAGACCGGCAGATGGGTCAGCTCGCTGGCCGGCTGATTAAAACTCTCTCCCTTCTGGGTTTTGACAGCGGCACTAATCATCGTTTTCTCCAGTTCGATATGCAGTGTTGGTACAGCAATGGTGCAATTTCTAATTGCAGCGGCCATTTCCTATGGCCAGGCACACAAGACCTACGCAAAATCGATACCCATTTACCGACTGCACATACAAGGACCAGGTGAAAGCGGACTTTGCTTGATTTTTTTCAACAGCATAGTTGCTCTATTCACATGACCTCGCGGGCTGTGAAGAAGTTTCGACTATTTTTCAGGGCGATGTCTGGCTGGCGGGGTAGCGGGGCGGTTGCCGCTGGTATTCGCTGCGTCGGATCGATCTGCACGCGTGTGAACGCGCAGGCGTGGAGCATGGGCGCTGCGCGATTATCGCGGGGTGCCGCCGGTCGGATTGTTTGACAATCTTTCAACAAGTGGTCTACTCCGACGCTGCTGCCGCGCTGTCCTGGCCCAAAAACCACCCCTTTTTAATGGTGTGCCTTTTCTTGGTGCGTGATGGCTAAATTCCTGCCCGATCAGAGACATTTCCTACTTCCGTATAAAGATTATTTCCCGATCCCGGGGTTAGAATCTGCGCCACGCGGCGCACCGGCATTGTTCAGCCCGGCGCCTGTTCAGTTTTTTTGCGGGTCGAGGAAGTCAATGCAAGCTCCTGAGGTTCTGGTACTGCAGGCGAGTTACAGCAATGCGGTTCATGCTGAAGCCATCGGGTTTCTGCTCAACCAATACGCGGAAGACGCCATGGGCGGCGGGGAGTCTTTATCGATAGACACCCGCCAGCAGCTGGCAATCGAACTGGCCAAGCGGCCCCATGCCTTCAGCGTGCTGGCGTTCATCTCAGGCGAACCGGTCGGCCTGGTGAACTGTTTTGAGGGGTTCTCGACCTTCGCTTGCCGCCCCCTGATCAACGTCCACGATGTGGTCGTGATCGCCTCGGCGCGAGGCATGGGTATCAGTCAAAAGATGCTGGCGAAGGTCGAAGAGATCGCCCGTCAGCGCGGCTGCTGCAAAATCACCCTTGAAGTGCTGGAAGGCAACGAAGCCGCTAAAGGCGCTTACCGCAAGCTAGGCTTCGCCGACTACCAGCTGGATCCGCAAATGGGCCGTGCGCTGTTCTGGCAGAAGGCGTTGTAGCTAAAGGGCAATTGAGTCGCATTGAGTGGCAATGGCGAACGCCGATACCACTGGATTCTCGCGATGCTGTGAGAGTGGGACCGGCTTCAGCCGGGAAGCGTGAGCCCGAGCATCGGCTCGCACGCAAATGATACGCGGGGGCCCGTAGGAGCCGGCTTGCTGGCGAATGCGTATGGTCAGTCGACACACTCACCGCTGACTCACCGCGTTCGCCAGCAAGCCGGCTCCTACAGAGGCGACGCTGTACGAAGGCGCTCATTCAGTTCGCCGCCGATTTCATGTGTGCGTGGCCTGTAGTTGTTGCGCCAGCAACACCTCTCAAACTATTTGTAACAGTTGTGTCCTGTAAGGCGATTCCGAGAGCGCGATAGGATCGCCTCCCGTATTGCCTTCAGGACTCACATGTCGCCCTCTCTGGAACCTCCCAGTCTTCCACTCCCTTCAAGCCGACTCTTTTTAAAAAGCGTCGCAAGCCGTCACCTCGCTGTTACGCCCCCGCACTCAAACCCCGCCAGCCGCGCGTTGCCCGACCGTACGGCCGGCATTCGCGTGGCTGTCTACCTGCCCGTCATGGAGGGCTGACCCATGGAGTGGATCGCTGACCCCACGGCCTGGCTTGGCCTGTTGACCCTGATCGTGCTTGAGCTGGTGCTTGGCATTGATAATCTGGTGTTCATCGCCATCCTGGCTGACAAACTACCGCCCGAGCAGCGTGACCGCGCGCGGGTGCTGGGCCTTTCCCTGGCGCTGATCATGCGGCTGGGCTTGCTGGCGAGCATCTCGTGGATGGTCACCCTGACCGAACCGTTGTTTGAAGTATTCGGGAAGAGCTTCTCGGGCCGTGACCTGATCATGCTGTTCGGCGGGGTGTTCCTGCTGTTCAAGGCGACCATGGAATTGCACGAGCGCCTCGAAGGCCACGTCGCACAGCGCTCGGGCAGCACGACCTATGCACTGTTCTGGCCCATCGTCGCGCAGATCGTAGTCCTCGACGCGGTGTTCTCTCTGGATGCCGTGATTACTGCCGTGGGCATGGTCGACGAATTGTCGATCATGATGATCGCCGTGGTGTTCTCGATCGCGATCATGATCATCGCCAGCAAGCCGCTGACCGCATTCGTCAATGCTCACCCGACCGTCATCATGCTGTGCCTGGGCTTTCTGATGATGATCGGCTTCAGCCTGACCGCCGACGGCCTCGGTTTCCATATTCCCAAGGGCTACCTGTATGCAGCCATTGGCTTCTCGATCCTGATCGAAGTGTTCAACCAGATCGCCCGGGCACGGCGCAAGCGCAGCGTAAAGGGCGATCTGCCGCGCCGCGAGCGCACCGCCCATGCCGTGTTGCGTCTGCTGGGCGGGCGCAAACCCAACGCCGAGGAGGTTGGCGACGAGATCGCCGACATGCTCGACGGCGACGCCGACAGTGGCGAAGTGGTTTTCGACCGCCGCGAGCGGGTGATGATCAGCGGCGTGCTGCAGTTGGCGCAACGGCCGGTGCGCAGTGTGATGACAGTGCGCAACGACGTCGACGTTATTGACCTGGATGAGACACCCGAGGGCATCCGTCAGCGGTTGCTCAGCTCCACCTATTCGCGGTTGCCATTGATACGCGGTGGGCGTATCGATGAGCCGCTGGGCTTCGTGCATAAAAAGGAAATGCTCAACGCGTGGTTGTCTGGTCTCGAACCGAACGTCGAGCACCTGGCCCGGCCAACACTGAACCTGCTGGAAAGCTTCTCGATCCTCAACGCCCTTGAGCAAATGCGCGCGCAGTCCACGCACATTGCTTTCGTCATCAACGAATTCGGTGACTTCGCCGGTATCCTCACCATGACCGACATTCTCGAATCCATCGCTGGCGAATTGCCGGACGCCAGCGAGATCGAGGGGCCGGCTCTGGTCGAGGAGGGCGATGGCGTGCTGGTCAATGCCGCAATGAACCTGAGTCATCTGCGCGAGCGTGTCGGGTTCAAGGCGCGCGCCACCGACGACTATCAGACTCTGGCTGGCCTTGTCATGAGCCTGCTTGACCGTCTGCCGGTGATCGGGGACGAACTTCAGTGGCAGGGCTGGCACATGAAGGTGGTGCAAGTGCAGGAACGCCGTGTGACACGGGTGCTGTTGCGGCAAAACCCTTCGCCATGAAAGGCCTGATCCCTTGATCCCAGCAGGCAGAAATTGACCCACCACACGCCCAAACGAAAGGCCCGCAGTGTGCGGGCCTTTCGTGGGATGGCGGTTCAAAGGGCGATTATTTCTGCACAACGTCGGCTTTGCCATCAGCCTGGCCGGCAGCTTTCTCCATGTGCGCGAAGTCACTCAAGCCCTTCTGCGCGTACGGGTCGCCGATCATGCGCGGGCGCGCCTTGAAATCCAGGCTGACCAGGCTTTTGGTGCTGTCCAGCTCATCGAAGCTCAGTCCTGCCAACTGCGACCAGGTATGAATCAGGTTCGAGCTGGTGTAAGGCCGATCATGGATGCTGTCGAAATTCCAGTCATGGGTCTGCCGCCACTTGGGCGAAGCGTAGGCTATGAACGGCACGGTGTACATCGGAATGGTCGGCTTGTTCTCGTTTCGCCCCAGGGTGCTGCGCCCGGGTGAATCGTAGACGTCTTCGCCGTGATCGGAGAGGTACAGCAGGAAGCCGTTCGGATCGGCCTTGCCGTATTCCTTGATCAGGCTGGACACCACGAAATCGTTGTACAGCACGGCGTTGTCGTAGCTGTTGTACAGCTCCAGCTTGCTGTCATCGATGTCGGCCGGGACGCCATCACGTCCACTGAATTTCGCGTATTCCTCCGGGAAGCGGTACTGGTAGGCCATATGCGTACCCAGCAAATGCACCACGATCAGTTTTCGGGGTGCGGCGTCGGTCAGCGCTTTGGCGAAGGGCTCCAGCACATCGCCGTCGTACTGGCGGGCGTTCTGGTTGCGGTTGTTGTTCAGGTAGACCTGCTCGTCCGCTTGCTCGGAAAACGTCGTGAGCATCGTGTTGCGCTTGGTCATCGTCTGCTGGTTGGTGATCCAGAAGGTTTTGTAACCGGCCTGCTTCATCACGCTGACGATCGACGGCGTCTTCAGGTAGAGGTCCGGGTTTTCTTCGTCAGCGAAGGTCAAGACCTGCTGCAGGGCCTCGATGGTGTAAGGCCGCGGCGTGATCACATTGTTGAACACCTGCAGCTGGTCCTTCATGGCGTCCAGATTCGGCGTGGTCTGGCGCGGATAGCCGTACAGGTGCATGCGCCCGCGGTTGGTCGACTCACCGATAACCAGCACCAGAGTCGTTGGCAGGTTAGCCTGCTGGTCCTGTAGGTTTTTCAGCGGGGGGATATTGCTGCTGCTGGTCAACATGCCTTGCATGCTGTCCAGCTGCTGAGTGTAGCGGTGATAGGCAACCAGCATCTGCCATGGCACTGCGGGCTCGATCCGTGACTCGAAGGCTTCGAGCGCCGAGGCGGTGTCGTCGTGGCGAGCGAACTGCTTGGCGAGCGGGTAACCGATGATGCCGATCAGCAATGCAGCGGCCACGGCGTAGGCGCGTGCGCGTGGCATGTACACCGGACGCAGGCGTGTCCAGAGAAAGATCGCGAAGGCGGTGTGGGCAATGAATGCCAGCACGATCCACCACGCAAAATACTGGGTCATGTATTCGCCGGCTTCAGAGATGTTCGACTCGAACATGATGAAGATGACGCTCTGGGAAAACTCCTGCTGATAAATGAAGAAGTAGCCCAGGCTCGCCATGGAGCAAGCCCACAGCACAACGCCGATAACGGCGGCCATCGCGCGGGTCTTTTTCGGGAACATCAACATCGGCGCCAGCCAGATACCACTGATCACGAACGCCTGGCGGAAGCCGGCGAAGCCGGTGATGCCGGTCAGCTGGATCAACAGTTGGGTGATGCCGGAGAAGTACCAGAAAAATACAAACAGCCAGACGATGCCCGCCCAGTCGAATCTTTTCGGAGTCGTGGTGCTCCGTTCAGTCGTTGCCATCAAGCGCTCCGCTATAGACTTTTCGGGCGGCTGAACGCCGTCCGATTTCATTCAAGTGCCAGCAATTGGCCAGCAGCTAACAGGTTGAGGGTCGGGATTATGTTTTCAGGCGGGTGAAAATTTTGTCAGCAGGTAAGTTACACGGCAGGAAAAATGAGCTAAGGCACCTGCCTGAATGCAGTCAGGGGAACGGAACAGTGCTTGCCGGGTCCGACGCAGGGTTGAAATTTGCGGTGGACGTTGCGCAAGGCGCATCAGGCAGGAGGGGATAAGCGAGGCTCAGGCAAGCCGGTTGATGGGCTTGCCCTGGCAGGGTGAAGCGCGGTGGTCAGGCGTGCAGAGCGTTGCTGCTGCCGATCAACTGAGCGTGCTGCATCATCGAGGTCAGTTGAGCGACCTTCTTCTGCAACAATGCGCGTTCTTCCCTGAGCTGGCGCAGCTCGTCACGGCGGATTGTGACGTAGAGCGTTTGTGGAGCGTTGGCTGGTAGTACTGTGCCCATTGGACACCTCGCAATGGCGGATTCAACTTCAAAGGTCCAGGCAATGGCGGGTTGCTGCTCGCCACGTCCTGCTCAGTACCTCTATCGGCCGGGATTCTGATTTCTTTTGCAGAAAAAAGGAACTTTTTTATTTTTGATGGTCAGCCGCCGTTCAGGATCGCGGAAACCGGCGCCATAGGGCAGTCTTGCAAACCCCATGCGCGTCTGCACATGAAAGTTTTTTCACCGGGAAACCCTAGTTTGCCTCCCCGGACTAACCCACTATGCGGCACTGGGCTATAAAATGAGGCACCTCTGAATTTGATTAAGGAGCACCTCTACATGCAACTCGGGATTGTTGGACTAGGCCGCATGGGCGGCAACATCGCACGTCGACTGATGCTCAATGGCCACACGACTGTGGTTTATGATCACGATGAGACGTCTCGTACCGCGCTCGCAAATGAAGGTTCGACCCCGGCCCACGACCTGGCGTCGCTGGTGGCCGGGCTGGAGAAGCCGCGGGCTGTCTGGGTCATGTTGCCTGCTGGCGCTCCAACCGAAGACACCATCAACGAACTTGCAGGGTTGCTCGATGCCGATGACGTGATCATCGACGGTGGCAATACTTTCTATAAAGACGATGTGCGCCGTTCGGTGGCATTGAAAGACAAGGGCCTGCACTACGTGGACGTCGGTACTTCGGGCGGCGTCTGGGGGCTGGAGCGCGGCTACTGCATGATGATCGGCGGCGAAACAGAGGTCGTTACCCGACTCGACCCGATTTTCAAAACGCTGGCCCCGGGCATCGGCGAAATTCCCCGCACCAAAGACCGCGCCAAAGACGCCGATCCGCGCGCTGAACATGGCTACATCCATGCCGGCCCACCGGGCGCCGGTCATTTCGTCAAGATGATCCACAACGGCATCGAGTACGGCATGATGCAGGCCTTCGCCGAAGGCTTCGACATCCTCAAGACCAAAAACTCTGACAACCTGCCGGCCGACCAGCGCTTTGACCTGAACCTGGGCGACATCGCCGAAGTGTGGCGTCGCGGCAGCGTAGTGTCCTCCTGGCTGCTGGACCTGACCGCTGATGCACTGGCGACCGATCCGCAGCTCAATGCCTATTCGGGCTCGGTGGCCGACAGCGGGGAAGGCCGCTGGACCATTGAAGCGGCCATGGAGCAGGCGGTACCGGTTCCGGTGCTGTCCACGTCGCTGTTTGCCCGCTTCCGCTCCCGTCAACAAAGCACGTACGGCGACAAGATGCTGTCAGCCATGCGTTTCGGATTTGGTGGTCACAAGGAACCAAAATAATGGGTTTATCGCGCAGCAAGCAGAATGCTCCGGTCGCTCCGGCGACCACGCTGTTCCTTTTCGGCGCCCACGGTGATCTGGTCAAGCGGCTGCTGATGCCCGCGCTCTACAACCTGTTCCGCGACGGGCTGGTGGGCGAGGACCTGCACATCGTTGGCGTGGACCACAACACCGTCAGCGACGCCGACTTCGCCAAAAAGCTTGAGGATTTCATTCGTCAGGAGGCGGCCAGCAAGGTCGCCCAGGGCGGCGAAGACCCTCTGGACCCAGCGTTGTGGGGCAGCTTGTCCAAGCGCATCACGTACATCACCGGTGATTTCCTCGACGACTCCACGTATGCCGACATCAACGCGAAGATCCAGAGCACCGGCACCCGCAATGCCGTGTTCTACCTCGCGACTGCGCCGCGTTTCTTCAGTGAAGTGACGCAGCGCCTGGGCTCTTCCGGGCTGATGGTCGAGGACGACGAGAGCTTCCGGCGCGTGGTGATCGAGAAGCCGTTCGGCCATGATCTGCCCAGCGCCGTGGCCCTGAACAACTGCTTGCTCAAGGTCATGAGCGAGAAGCAGATCTACCGCATCGACCACTACCTGGGTAAGGAGACGGTGCAGAACATTTTGGTGAGCCGTTTCTCCAACGGTTTGTTCGAGTCGTTCTGGAACAACCATTACATTGACCACGTGCAGATCACCGCAGCTGAAACTGTCGGTGTCGAAACCCGTGGCAGTTTTTACGAGACCACCGGCGCGCTGCGGGACATGGTGCCCAATCACCTGTTCCAGTTGCTGGCCATGGTCGCCATGGAGCCGCCGGCTGCATTCGGTGCTGACGCCGTGCGTGGCGAGAAAGCCAAGGTGGTCGGCGCAATCCGCCCCTGGTCCGAAATGGAGGCCCTGGCCAATTCGGTGCGCGGTCAGTACTCGGAAAGCAGCATCGAGGGCAAGGCCGTGACCGGTTACCGCGAGGAAGACCGCGTTGCCCCCGACAGCAACACCGAAACCTACGTCGCGCTGAAAGTGATGATTGATAACTGGCGCTGGATGGGCGTGCCTTTTTATCTGCGCACCGGCAAGCGCATGAGCGTGCGCGATACCGAGATCGCCATCTGCTTCAAGCCCGCGCCGTATGCGCAGTTCCGCGACACCGATGTCGACAGCGTCGCGCCGAACTTTTTGAAGATTCAGATCCAGCCCGACGAAGGCATGTGGTTCGACCTGCAGGCGAAAAAGCCGGGGCCGACCCTGGACATGCAGACCATCGAGCTGGGCTTTGCCTACAAGGACTTCTTCGAGATGCAGCCGTCCACGGGCTACGAGACCCTGATTTATGACTGCCTGACCGGCGATCAGACGCTGTTCCAGCGCGCAGACAACATCGAGAACGGCTGGCGCGCGGTGCAGCCTTTCATCGACGCCTGGGCCAAGGATCCGCAGGTGGAGCTTTACCACGCCGGGGAGGATGGTCCAGCGGCCGCGGACGAATTACTGGCCCGCGATGGCCGCACCTGGCAGCGTCTGGGATGAGTGATGCTTCGCTACCCCTCATCCGATTCATGCTGTCAGACATCGACGGCACGCTGCTGCACCCCGATCACAGCCTGAGCCAGGCCAACATTGACGCTGTGCGTAAATTGCAGGAGGCCGGGATTCATTTCTCGGTCGCCAGCAGCCGTCCGCCGCGCGCCATGCGTCAGCAGATCGAAGCCTTGGGCATCAAGCTGCCGACGGTGGCCTTCAACGGCGCCAACATCATCAACCCTGACGGCAGCCTGTTGAAAGCTCACCGCATTGATGCCGCAGCCGCGCGCATCAGCCTTGAGCTATTCGCCAGCGAGGCGGTGGCCGTCTGGGTTTTTGCCGATGACCAGTGGCTGCTGCTCAATCCCGAAGGGGATTACGTCGATCACGAGCGCAACACGCTGGGCTACGACTTCGTTCAGGTCGACAGCTTCGACGAGTACCTGGACCGCATCGACAAGATCGTCGCGGCGAGCAAGGACTTCGAGTTGCTCAAGCGCCTTGAGCTCAAGCTCAATCCACTGATTGCTGTGTCTGCGCTGGCGGCACGTTCGCAATCCTATTACCTGGACGTCACTGCGCTGGACGCCAACAAGGGCACCGCACTGGCGACGCTGGCTGAAACCTTGGGCGTGCCGTTGGCCCACACTGCTGCGATTGGCGATGCGGGCAACGACGTGGCGATGTTCCTGCGTGCCGGGCTGTCGATTGCAATGGGCCAGGCCGAGGTAGGCGTCAAAACCCACGCCAATTACGTGACCGACAGTAACGCGGAAGACGGTCTGGCCAAGGCCATCGAGCGCTACATTCTGCCTCGTTGAACGATGCGGGGTGTGCGTAGCGTTGGCGGGACTGCTGCAACGGAGCAGGCGCTATCCACCTAGAGGAATAACCGCTCGATGGCTGCATTGATCGAAGATTACGCGCTGCTCGGCAACTGCCGTACCGCAGCGCTGGTGGCCCGCGACGGGTCACTGGACTGGCTGTGCTTCCCGAGCTTCGACGCGCCCGCCTGTTTCGCCGCGCTGCTGGGCGACAGCAACAACGGGCGCTGGAAGCTGGCACCGGCCGACGCCAACGCGCAGTCACGCCGCAGTTATCGCGACGGTACGTTGATTCTGGAAACCCTGTTCACCACTGAAACAGGGCAGGCGCTGCTCATCGATTTCATGCCCATGGACATCGATAGCAGCGTGGTCCGTCTGGTTGTCGGTGTGCAAGGGCGAGTGGACTTTGCAATGGATCTGGCGATCCGTTTCGACTACGGCAGCAGTGTCCCGTGGGTCGAGAAGCGCGACTTGCACACGATGACTGCCGTGGCTGGACCCGACATGCTGGTGTTGCGCACGCCTGCGGATCTGCACCCCATGGATCACCACACCGAAAGCCTCTTTACCGTCCAGGCGGGGCAACGACTCGGCTTTGCCCTGTCTTGGCAGGTTTCTCACGAGCCGGTGCGTGCAGGGTTCAATATCGAGTCGGCGCTGCAGCAAACCGAGTCGTTCTGGCGGGATTTTTCCGGGCGTTGCCCGGACGTCGGGCCATGGACTGATCAGGTCAAGCGCTCGTTGATCACGCTTAAAGCGATGACCTACGCGCCAACCGGCGGCATCGTCGCAGCGGTCACGACGTCGCTGCCCGAGCAGTTGGGTGGCGAGCGCAACTGGGACTACCGGTTCTGTTGGCTGCGTGACGCGACCATGACGCTGCTGGCGTTCATGAACCTCGGCTACTTTGAGGAAGCCACTGCCTGGCGCAACTGGCTGCTGCGTTCGGTCGCGGGCAATCCGGAGCAGGTGCAGATCATGTACGGCCTGGCCGGGGAGCGACGTTTGCTCGAGTACGAACTGAAGTGGCTGGCAGGGTACGAAGGGTCGCGTCCGGTACGTGTGGGCAATGCTGCGGCAAGTCAGGTCCAGCTGGACGTTTACGGCGAAGTCGCCGACGCGATGACTCAGGCGCTGAAAAGCGGCCTGCCGGTGCTACCGCGCAGCACGGAAATCCAGAAAGTGATCATGCCGTTTCTGGAAAAAGTCTGGCACCAGCCAGACGCCGGTATCTGGGAGATTCGCTCGGAGCCTCGGCACTTCACCCACTCCAAAGTCATGGCCTGGGTGGCCTTCGACCGTACCGCAGGAGTGCTCGCGCTCAGTGAAAACCCGGAAGATCGCGAGCGCGGGGAGCATTATCGTGCCGTTGCCGAGCAGATCCATGCCGATGTGTGCGCCAACGGTTTCAACGCAGCGCTGGGCAGCTTTGTGCAGACCTACGGTGGCACCGAAATGGATGCCAGCCTGTTGCAGATCGCCCTGACCGGTTTCCTGCCGGTCGACGATCCTCGTGTCACGGGCACGGTCAGGCGTATTGAATCAGCATTGATGAAGGACGGCCTGTTACTGCGCTACGACAGCGAACGCAGCACCGACGGCGTAGCTGGCAGTGAAGGGACGTTCCTGGTGTGTTCATTCTGGCTTGCAGACGTCTACGTGCTGCAAGGCCGAGAGGAAGAATCGCGCATTTTGTTCGAGCGCCTGTGTGGATTGTGCAACGACGTCGGCCTGCTCGCCGAGCAATACGACCCCCAGCAAGGCCGCATGCTCGGCAACTTCCCCCAGGCCTTCAGTCACATCGGGATCATCAACACCGCCCTGAATCTGCACCGCGCCGTATGCCCGGTAAAAAGCCGCGCCGCTGCGGGGCTCTAGCGAGTCGAGCGTTAGCGTCCGTTGGTGAAGGCGCGAGACCAGACTTGGTCACGCCCCATCACCAAGGGTGCCATGCCGGCCTCTTTCCGGCTGAAGCCGATCCCACACAAACTCCGCGTGCAGTCAGTAAACTGGTGTCGCCAGCAAGCTTAGTGACGCCGAAATACCGAGGCTGCTCACACCGGCCTCTTCCCGGCTGAAGCCGATCCCACACAAACTCCGCGTGCAGTCAGCAAAACCGGAATCGCCGAGAAGGGACGCGGAGCGTCCCGGGATGCATACCCACGCAGAGCGTGGGCACGATCGTGTAAGGGATGCGCCCACACGCTCGGCACGTGCGCTATCACGCACCCCACACACCCTGTGGGACCGGCTTCAGCCGGGAAGCCTTTGATCTGCTCTTGATCTGCTCTTGATGTGCTTTTGATCTGCTCTTGATCTGCTCTTGATTTCCAGCACAGAAAGCCCAAACACCGCCAAACGCGACTTGGGTGCAGGCTGAACGCAGGTCTTGCGCAGTGGGCCGAGCGGCATGGATGCCGCGAGAGCCGCCCCCCGCCATGGATGGCGGATGGCGGCGGGCCCACGGAGCAAGACCGGAGTGAAGGAACCCGACGAAGGAGGGCCAAACCGAGAGCAGGCACTTTTGGTTACTTTTGGTGCTGTTCAAAAGTAACTCGCCGAAGGCGAAACAGTCTGCCCCCAGGCAGACGCTTCTGGTCTTGATCTTGATCCTGACCCCGACCCCGCTGGAGACCCCAATCACCGCGCCTTGCGAAAAGTAAAATTGATCCGCTGTTCGCCCAGCAAAGAATGCTCCCCCTGCCGGACCGGCATCACCCCGTGAAAGCGCAAGCGGTCAACCCCGCCCCACACCACCACGTCGCCATGCAGCAACGGCACGCGCTGACTGGAATCGCTGCGCTGGTGCCCCCCGAACAGAAACATCGCCGGCAGCCCCAGTGAAACCGACACCACCGGCCACTCATAACCGTGCTCGTCCTTGTCCTGATGCAGGCTCATCTTCGCGCCAGGGATATACCGGTTGATCAGGCACGCATCCGGAATGAACCCCACAAACCCTGCTTCACGGGCGGCGGCCAGCGCAAGCTCCATAAACACCTCGGGCATCGCCGGCCAGGCCTCGCCAGTCTGAGGATTGATCCGCGTGTACTGATAGCCGCTGCGATCCGTGGTCCAGCCGAACTCACCGCAGCTGCTGAGTGCCACCGACATCGTATGCCCGCCCGGTGTCACCATGTGGCGAAAGGGCGCCTGAATCAGCACCGACTCAAGCGCCGGCAACAGCCGGTCAACCAACGGCAGGGCGAAGCCGCGAAGCACAAACGACGCCGGGCCAATCTGCTCAACAGCCGGTGGCTGCGGCGGCTCATCGGCGAACAGATCAAACGTCGCCGGGCTCGTGCCTTTGCGCTGTATCGCCATGGGCTCCTCCGCGTCGTGATGCACTAGAGCGCTTTGCTGACCTTTACGTCGCTGATGACATCGTCATCGCTGCCGTGCATCTTCTGCAAGGCCGCCAGCGCTTCCTCGGCCGAAGGCGACTGCAACAGGGCGAATTCAAAGCGACGTTCGCCATTGAGCTTGTAGCTGATTGCGTATTTGATGACGGGGGCAGGGGTGGTCACAATTGGCTCCTTGATAACGCTGGCCGGATGCTCGCGAAAAATACAAAGCTTTCACGCCAGCCGGTGTTCAATGATGGGGAGTGGCGGGTCAGCTCAGGCGCGAAGACGAACGGCGGACGATCTTGATGGAATGGGTGAAGGCGGTTTTGCGCCCACCGTGGCTGTCCAGCTTGCGTCCGGCCGTGTCGATGGTGATGTTCCAGAAGCCGGTGCTGGGCACCGCGATCTTCGCCGGGAAGCGGTCGAAGGCGCCGCCGTGGTAAGTGTGGCGGCCGCCGTTTTTGAAGCTGCGGAAGTTGGCATCACTCATCAGGCGGATGTTGCAGAGCTGGGAGCACTCGATGACGACCATGTCGTCTTCGTTGAGGTGCTCGCGCTGGTGGACGAATTTCATGGGTGTCTCCGGAGACAGGCATTCGCGAAAACCCGAAACGATAGCACGGCGAGCCTGAGCATTGATCATCCGCGCGGGTTTTTATTGTGCTGCGGTCAGCGTGGCAGTCACGCTAAAAATCGGGCGCGCGGGATTTAATCAGGGTCAGGCTTGTCGTAAGCACCTTTACTGGAGGGATTGTATGAAATTGGCGGTTGTTATTCTGGCGCTGGCGATGACCGGTTGCGCCACAGTCACAGACATCGAACACACCCCGGCGACGATGAGCGTGATGTCCGGCAAGTCGCCAAAGGATTACGCCGCGTGCTTCGTCGGACGCATCTCCGACAGCCGCAAGCCGCCACAGATCGAGCCGCACCATGAGGGGCTGCGCATCATCGTTCCGCAAAAACTGCTGAGCACCGACCCGGCCGCCATCGTCGACATCGAAACCCGCTCCAGCGGCAGCTCGATCAAACTGTTCGAGCGCATGTCGAACAACCCGCTGCGGCCGAAGGATGTACAGCATGCCGTGACGGCGTGCATCTCTGGTGAGTGACGGGTGTCGCGTTACTTGCAGACGACCAGCACGGTGCGGTTCTTGTAGTTGCCTACGTCTACGCCCAGGGTCTTGTCGTCTTCCTTGGGTTGCGGGGTACCGTTGGTGCTGACGATGTTGTAGCCGGTGCCCGCGCATGAGGCGTCGGCTTTTTCATAGCAGGCGGCCCACGACATCGCTTCGCCTGAACAGTCGATGCTCAGCGCTTCTTTGCCGTTTTTCAGATACGTGTTCTGCGCAGTCGCGCACCCGGTCAGGGCCAGTACAGCAATGACGGACAGGATTTTGATCATGGTGGAGAACTTCGCGATGAGGGGCGGTGTGGAAATTGCTCTGTTGAGACTGGGGCGCAGTGCCATCGTTCCGGCATCACCCGACATTTTTTTCACAAATCGCGCCCGGAAGCTGCGTCCGGCCTGCGCACCCGCCGACGGCCCCCTTCCATTGCAGAGGCGGCCGCATCAGCAGTCAGTCTTTCTTGTCAGCCTTGCGGCGCGGGGCCGGGGTGTCTTCAAACACCGCCGCAACCTCTACAGCGCTGCCCTCGCTGGGAAACGGGCCTGCAACCGCTTCGTTATCATGACCGACCAGCCACCACTGGCCGTCCTGCAGTTTTTTTATCAGGTAACCGTTAACGTTTTTGACTTCAGCCATTGACTTATCTCGATCAGTAATTTCAGGCGGCCATGATAAAGCCAAATGCCGTCGGTGAATCGCACAATTTCACACGTGCCGCAGCGAATCGGACTACGCTTGCCGAGTCATTGGACGGCCGTTGCAAGGCGCTGGATGCCCTTGTACGCAGGACAGGATGGAATTCACATAATCAGTGGGTGAAGCGTGGCACGTTCGCGGCGAATAATGCTTTTCACGTGAAGATTGACCTTCTGCACGCTCCAGCAGCGCTATGTGCGGAACTATCTGCGTCAGTGTTCCTCTACCTAGGCAGCGAACGGCCAGTAGCGGGCATTGTAAGGTTATCGCCGCCTCATTAGACTGCGCCGCAACACCCCCAGCCTCATCAAGGATTTATATGATCAAGAAATGCTTGTTCCCTGCAGCCGGTTACGGCACTCGCTTTTTGCCAGCGACCAAGGCCATGCCAAAAGAGATGCTGGCGGTTGTCAACAAGCCACTGATCCAGTACGGCGTGGAAGAAGCACTTGCTGCGGGTCTGAATCAGATTTCCATCGTCACCGGCCGCGGCAAGCGCGCGCTGGAAGATCACTTTGATATCAGCTACGAGCTGGAGCACCAGATCAAAGGCACCGACAAGGAAAAATACCTGGTTGGTATCCGTCGCCTGATCGACGAGTGCAGCTTTTCCTACACTCGCCAGACCGAGATGAAAGGCCTGGGCCACGCGATCCTGAGCGGTCGTCCGCTGATCGGCAACGAAGCATTCGCCGTGGTGTTGGCGGATGACTTGTGCGTAAACCTGGACGGTGACGGCGTCCTCGCGCAGATGGTCAAACTGCACCAGCAGTACAAGTGCTCCATCGTTGCGATCCAGGAAGTCGATCCGAACGAAACCAACAAGTATGGCGTGATCGCTGGCGAAGAGATCAAGCCGGGCCTGTTCCGCGTCACCGACATGGTTGAAAAGCCAAAGCCGGAAGACGCCCCGTCGAATCTGGCGATCATCGGTCGCTACATCCTGACGCCGGACATTTTCGATAAAATCGAAAACACCGAGCCAGGCAAAGGCGGCGAGATCCAGATCACCGACGCCCTGATGAAGCAAGCCGCCGAAGGCAACGTGCTGGCCTACAAATTCCAGGGCAAACGTTTCGATTGCGGTGGCGCTGAAGGCTACGTGGAAGCGACCAATTTCTGCTTCGAGCACTTCTACAAGACCGGCAAATCGACGCAGTAATCATCTGTACCGGCAGCCGCCTTTCAGCTGTACTGCCACACAAAGCCACCTTCGGGTGGCTTTTTCGTTTATGCCTTGCAGCCCTTGCCGAGCGCGCTCAAGCGGTTATGCTTACGCTTCGCTCAGGAGAACCACATGCGCTACGATTTTGACCTTTTTGTAATTGGCGCGGGCTCGGCCGGCGTACGGGCGGCGCGTTTCTCCGCCGGTTTCGGTGCGCGCGTGGCCGTCGCCGAGAGCCGTTATCTGGGGGGCACCTGCGTCAACGTGGGTTGTGTACCGAAGAAGCTGATGGTCTACGGCGCGCATTTTTCCGAAGAATTCGAACAAGCCAAAGGCTACGGCTGGAACAGCGGCGAGGCGCATTTTGACTGGCCCACGCTGATCGCCAACAAAAACCATGAAATCAACCGCCTCAATGGCGTGTACCGCAACCTGCTGGCCAACAGCGGCGTCACGCTGATGGAAGGCCACGCTCGCTTGCGCGGTCCTCATGAAGTCGAGATCAACGGTCAGGTGCATACCGCCGAACACATCATGATTGCCACCGGCGGCTGGCCGCAGATCCCTGAAATCCCGGGGCGCGAGCACGCCATCACCTCCAATGAAGTGTTCTTCCTCGAACAGATGCCCAAGCGCGTCGTCGTGGTCGGTGGCGGTTACATCGCGGTGGAGTTCGCGTCGATCTTCAACGGCCTGGGTGCGGAGGTGTCGCTGATGTACCGCGGCGAGCTGTTCCTGCGCGGGTTTGACGAGAGCGTACGCACTCATCTGCACGAAGAACTCGCCAAGCGCGAGATGGACATTCGCTTCAAGACTGAAATCAACTCCATCGAGAAGCTGGCCGACGGCACCTTGCAGCTCAGCCTGAACGACGGCACCACATTCAACACAGACTGTGTGTTCTACGCCACCGGGCGACGCCCGATGCTCGACAATCTGGGCATGGAGACGGTCAACGTCGAACTGGATGACAAAGGTTTCATCAAGGTCAACGAGGACTATCAGACCACCGAGCCGTCCATCATTGCCGTCGGCGACATCATTGGTCGCGTGCAGCTCACGCCCGTGGCGCTCGCCGAGGGCATGGCGGTTGCGCGGCGGCTGTTCAAGCCTGAACAGTTTCGCCCGGTGGATTACCGCCACATCCCGACCGCTGTCTTCAGCCTGCCCAACATCGGCACCGTGGGGCTTACTGAAAGCGAAGCGAAGAAGGACGGGCATGATGTGCAGGTGTTCGAGAGCCGTTTCCGGCCCATGAAGTTGTCGCTGACCCACAATCAGGAACGCACCCTGATGAAGCTGGTGGTCGATGCCAAGACCGATCGCGTGCTGGGTTGCCACATGGTCGGGCCGGACGCGGGGGAGATCATTCAGAGCCTGGCCATTGCCTTGAAAGCCGGCGCTACCAAACAGATTTTTGATGACACCATCGGCGTGCACCCAACAGCGGCGGAGGAATTTGTCACCATGCGCACGCCAACGCGCTAGGCTCAGGCTGCGCAATCGCACCAATCGCTACACATGAAGGGCCGGTGTCCATGGAGGGAGCCGGGCGGCAACAGATTTCAGGGACGGACCCATTCTTTGACCAGCACGAGTTTTTTGGCAGCCATGCCTTTGAATCCAGCAGGACCCGACGACCAGGCGTTTTCCAGAACCGAAACGCTTGAAGAAAGTGAGCGGCAATTTCGCACGCTGGCCGACAACATGAGTCAGCTCGCCTGGATCGCCGAACCCGCCGGGCAAATCTATTGGTACAACGAACGCTGGTACAGCTACACCGGCACCTCCCATGAGGCGATGATGGCCCTGGGTTGGCGGTCCTTGCATCACCCCGACCATCGCCAGCGGGTCGAGTCGCGGCTGCAGCGTTGCTTCGCCACCGGTTCGCTGTGGGAGGACACCTTCCCGTTGCGTGGCAAAGACGGGCAGTACCGCTGGTTTCTGTCCCGCGCGCTGCCGATTCGCGATGAGCGCGGCAACATCACCTATTGGCTCAGCACCAGCACCGATATTACCGCGCAGGTCAGCGCCGAAGACGCACTGCGTGAGCTCAACGAGAGCCTTGAACAGCGCGTGGCGGAGCGCACGCGAGAGCTTGCTCAGAGCAACGAGCGGCTGCAGATCGAGATCAGCGAGCGCGCTCAGGCCGAAGAAGCGTTGCGCCACGCGCAGAAGATGGACGCCATCGGCCAGTTGACCGGTGGAATCGCCCACGACTTCAACAACATGCTGACTGGCGTGCTCGGCGCGCTGGACCTGATTCAGCGGCGGGTCGCGGCGGGGCGTGTCTCTGAAATCGACCGCTACATCGAGGCCGCCATGAGTTCGGCCAATCGGGCCGCTTCGCTCACCCATCGCCTGCTTGCGTTCGCCCGCCGTCAGTCGCTCAACCAGCGCCCGGTGGACGTCAACCAGATGGTGATGTCGATGGAGGAGTTGTTACGCCGCACCATCGGCGAAAGCATCGAGCTGGAGGTTGATCTGCACACGACTTCCTGCCTGACCAACACCGATGAACACCAGCTGGAAAACGCTTTGCTCAACCTGGTCATCAACGCCCGTGACGCCATGCCCGATGGCGGCCGGTTGCTGATCCAGACCGAGCTGACCCATAACGCACTGCTTCAGGATGCGCTGGCGCCCGGTGATTATGTGCGCCTGCGTGTGCAGGACACCGGGCAGGGCATGTCCAGCGAGGTCATCGCGCGGGCGTTTGATCCATTCTTCACGACCAAGCCAATCGGGCAGGGCACCGGCCTGGGGTTGTCCATGGTGTACGGGTTTATCAACCAGACAGGAGGAAGGGTCAACATTACCAGCGAGGAGGGTCGGGGGACACGCATCGACTTGCTGTTGCCCGTTCATCATGATGCCGCCGAGTCGCCCGTGCCGGTAGACCGCAGAATCGAACCGCCCCGTGCCAGCCAGGGTGAACGGGTGCTGGTGGTGGAAGACGAGCCTGACGTGCGGATGCTGGTGGTGGATGTCCTCAAGGAGCTGGGGTATCGGGTTGAGGTGGCCTGCGACAGCCATGAGGCCCTGCCGGTGTTGCAGGGCGCCGAGCCCGTAGACTTGCTCGTGACGGACGTCGGCCTGCCGGGCTTGAACGGCCGCCAGCTTGCCGAGGTTGCGCGACAGCACCGCCCGCAGCTCAAGGTGCTGTTCATGACCGGCTATGCGCGTGAAGCCGAGGTGCGCGGCGACTTCCTGGATCCCGGTATGGATTTACTGACGAAGCCCTTCAGCATCGACGAGCTCGCCCAGCGGGTGCGTCAACTCATTGAATCCATTTGAAAGATTGCGGCACTATTGTCCCCGGACCAGAATGGCCGCCTTCGCGCGGTCTTCCATTCATAATGCGCTTTTATAGTGAAAACCAATCGTTGGCATGAGCTTTGGCAATGAGCCCTTGTCGATGATTGTGGGTAGTATCCTCCCCATCGAATTTGTAGCACCTCATTTCACAACCCTAAGGAGATTCACCGATGCCTATCATCAACAGCCAAGTAAAACCGTTCAAGGCTACTGCTTACAAGAACGGCAACTTCGTAGAAGTGTCGGACGCCGACCTGAAAGGCAAATGGTCTGTGGTGTTCTTCTACCCGGCTGACTTCACCTTCGTTTGCCCAACCGAGCTGGAAGACCTGGCCGACAACTACGCTGCATTCCAGCAGCTGGGCGTCGAAATCTACAGCGTCTCCACCGACACCCACTTTGCTCACGCTGCCTGGCACAACACCTCGCCAGCCATCGGCAAAATCCAGTACACCATGATCGGCGACCCAACGCTGACCATCTCCCGCAACTTCGACGTGCTGATCGAAGAAGCTGGCCTGGCTGACCGCGGTACTTTCGTGATCAACCCGGAAGGCGAGATCAAAATCGTCGAACTGAACGACGGTGGTGTTGGCCGTGACGCTACCGAGCTGCTGCGCAAAATCAAGGCTGCTCAATACGTCGCTGCCCACCCGGGCGAAGTTTGCCCAGCCAAGTGGAAAGAAGGCGAAGCCACCCTGGCACCGTCCCTGGACCTGGTTGGCAAGATCTAAGTCGTCATGACCGGATCGGGGGCGATGAGCCCATAAGCACGTAAACCGCATCGCCCCCAAAAAACGCCCGGGCGGTCATCGCTTGGGCGTTGTTATTTCCAGAACCTGCAAGTGTTAGATAAAGGAAGCCGAATCATGTTGGACGCCAATCTTAAAGCTCAGTTGAAATCTTACCTGGAGCGGATCACTCGCCCGATCGAGATCGTTGCGTCCCTCGATGACGGCGCGAAATCCCAGGAAATGCTGGCATTGCTCAACGATATCGTCAGCAGCTCCGACAAAATCACCCTCGACACCAATGGCAGCGATACACGCACGCCGTCCTTCGCCCTGAACAGCCCGGGACAGGACATCAAGCTGCGTTTTGCCGGCTTGCCAATGGGTCACGAATTCACCTCGCTGGTGCTGGCACTGCTGCAAGTCGGCGGCTACCCCTCCAAGGCCACCGAGGACACGATTGAACAAGCCCGCAGCCTGACCGGCGAGTTCAAGTTTGAAACGTACTTCTCGCTGACCTGCCAGAACTGCCCGGACGTGGTCCAGGCTCTGAACCTGCTGGCCGTGCTTAACCCGAACGTGCAGCACGTCGCGATTGAAGGCAGCCTGTTTCAGCAGGAAGTCACCGACCGCCAGATCATGTCGGTGCCCAGCATCTACCTTAATGGCGAGCTGTTCGGCCAGGGCCGCATGAACCTGGAAGAGATCCTGGCAAAGATCGACACCAGCGCCGGTGACCGTCAGGCCGAGAAGCTGAACGCCAAAGAAGCGTTTGAAGTGCTGGTGGTCGGTGGTGGCCCTGCCGGTTCCGCTGCGGCCATTTATGCAGCGCGGAAAGGTATCCGCACCGCCGTGGCGGCCGAGCGTTTCGGTGGTCAGGTGCTGGACACCATGGCGATCGAAAACTTCATCTCCGTGCAGCACACCGAAGGCCCGAAACTGGCCGTCGCCCTTGAAGAACACGTCAAGGAATACGAAGTTGACATCATCAACCTGCAGCGCGGCGAGCAGTTGATCCCTGGCCAGAACGGCGAACCGCATCAGGTGAAGTTTGCCAGCGGTGGTGTGCTCAAAGGCAAGACGGTCATTCTGGCCACCGGCGCACGCTGGCGTGAAATGAACGTCCCGGGCGAACAGCAGTATCGCAACAAGGGCGTGGCTTATTGCCCGCACTGCGACGGTCCGCTGTTCAAAGGCAAGCGTGTCGCGGTCATCGGCGGTGGTAACTCCGGCGTGGAAGCGGCCATCGACCTGGCCGGTATTGTTTCCCACGTAACGCTGCTGGAGTTCGACGCCAATCTGCGCGCCGACGCGGTGCTGCAGCGCAAGCTGCACAGCCTGCCCAACGTCACGGTGCTCACCAGCGCCCTGACCAGCGAAGTCACCGGCGACGGTCAGAAGGTTAACGGCCTGCGCTACAAGAACCGCCTCACCGGTGAGGAAATCACCGTTGAGCTGGAAGGGATATTCGTGCAGATCGGCCTGTTGCCGAACACTGAATGGCTCAAAGGCACCATCGAGCTGTCGCCACGCGGCGAGATCATCATCGATCAGCGCGGCGAGACGTCCATCCCCGGCATCTTCGCGGCGGGCGACGTGACCACCGTGCCGTTCAAGCAGATCGTGATCGCGGTCGGCGAGGGCGCCAAAGCTTCGCTTAGCGCGTTCGATCACCTGATCCGCAGCAGCGCCCCGGCTTGATGGTTTAACGAGTGGGACCGGCTTCAGCCGGGAAGGCGTCGGTAGCCCCATCATCGGACCGATGCCGGGAAACAAAAAACCTCATGAGCAATCATGAGGTTTTTTTTGATCCGTATTTGGCTTCGGCATGAGAACCGGCGTTGCCCTGCTCAAACGCCGTGATACTCTCGCGGCCGTTTTGATAACTGCTCTGGAAACGCCGTGAAATTTATCCATCAACGCGAACACCTCAACGAAGGCGACATCGTGGTGATCGAGTCCTCGAATCCCTGCAATATACGCCTGATGAGCGATGCCAACTTCCGCAGTTTCAAGAACGGTGGACGGCATACCTACCATGGCGGCGCGTTCGACCGCTTCCCTGCCAAGATCGTCGTGCCCAGCACCGGCTTCTGGAACATCACGCTGGACACGGTGACGCAACGGGCGATCAGCGTGACGCGCAAGCCCAATTTGAAACACTCCATCAAGATCGTCCGACGTTCGGGTTCGACGCTTCAGCACTGAAGTGCCGGGAAGGGGAACGGTCAGGGCGGCAGAGTCGGGCCCGTCATTGCAGCGGGCCCGGGGCAAGCGGTCAGAGCTTCGGCAGCTGACCGATACGGCCCATCATCTCCGTGACGATTTGCAGGTCCAGCAAGAACTGCTCCGTGGTCTTGAACTCGGCGTCCGTGTGCCCGGTGTATTTCACGTCTGGTTTGGCCAGACCGAATTGCACACCATTTGGCAGCTCATGGACCGACGTGGCGCCGGCTGATGTGCCGAATTTGTGTTCCATGCCCAGATTTTCGGTGGCCACGGCCAGCAATGCCTTGACCCACTCGCCTTCCGGGTTGCGGTACATCGGCTCGGCAATGGAATACGTGAACGCAGGGGCAATGTGGCTTTGCTGGCTCCACGCGGTGAGCTTCTGCTCAATCTGCGCTTTCAGGGCTTCGGGCGACTTGCCCCGCGGCACGCGCAGGTTGACCGCAAGCTTAAAGGCTTTGTCGTCCATGGCCACATAGGTCAGCGAAGCCGTCAGCGGACCCATGAATTCGTCGCTGAAGCCGACGCCCAGTTTGCTCCCCAGGTAATCCAGCCCCCAGTTTTCAGCGGCGTAGCGAGCGGCGTCGGTAATGGCGTTGCGCTTGAGCGCAACCTTGCCGTCCAGGCCGTTGATGAAATCGAGCATACGCGCCACCGGGTTGACCCCCGACTCAGGCTCCGAGGAGTGCGCCGAAACACCCGTGACCGTCAGCTTCACGTCCTTGCCCGCCACTTCAGCAGCCACTTGAAAATTTGCGCCGTTGCGTTGCGCGTACTCGGCTCCGGCTTTCTGCAGCTCGGCCGCAAGTTCGGCAGGGCGGTCGGTCACCAGCGTGGCGACGGACTTCGACGGAATCTGGTTGGTGGCCATGCCGCCGGTCATCGAGGTGATTTCCGCGCCGGTGCCCTCGGCGGATCGGCGTGGGAAACTGGCCATCACCGTTCCGTAACCCTTCTCGGCGATCACTACCGGGTAGCTACCGTCGAGCGCCAGGTTGTAGGCCGGCGTCGGGTTGCGTTCGAAATAATAGGGGATGGCGTCGCCGGAGGTTTCTTCGGTGGTGTCGATCAGCAGCTTGAAATGGCGCGCCAATGGCAGCTTCTCTTCCTTGATGACTTTCATGGCGTACAGCGCCACAACGATGCCGTTCTTGTCATCCTCGGTACCGCGGCCGTACATGCGGTCACCGATCAGAGTGACTTTGAACGGATCAAGCTTCGTGCCATCGGCCAGCACCCAGTTGTCCGGGGTGACCGGGACGACGTCGGCGTGGGCATGGATGCCGACCACTTCCGGGCCTGAGCCTTCAAGGGATATCTCGTAAACGCGGTTGTCGATGTTGCGAAAGCTGAGGTTGAACGACTGCGCGAGGGTTTTGATCTTCTCGGCCATCTTGATGAACGCAGGGTTGTCGTGCTGCGCTACGCCCTCGGTTTGCACCGTCGGAATCGCGACCAGCTCGCGCAAGGTGTCAGTGGCCGCGCTGCCATATTTGATCCGCGCGTACAGGCCCAGCAGGCGATGGATATCGTTCTGCTCGTCAGCTGACAGTTTTTTATTGGCGAGGAAGGCGCTGATGGCGGGTTCCACGCCAGCCGCTTTGATCACATCGGTGTTGCTGACGGTCTTGAGAAACTGACGGAAATCGGTGACCGATTTTTCCTGGAAGCTGCCGATCAGCGCGCTGCTCTGTTGCGCGCTGAGATTGGCGTTGGCTGCAGGCGCAAACGCCGAAACGCTGGCGAGCATCAGGGTAGTGGCGGCGAGATGCTTGAGTGAAAAATCCATACGTGGGGCATTCCTTGGCAATCGTGGTGAGGGAAATGTCTGATCGTTCGATCAGAAAACACCGCACGCTACCATCGCCGGAGAGGCAGGGGGAGCCCTTGGCAGGACATCTGTCGCCTCTAAAGGCGAAAGCGGCGCAGATACGAAAATCACCTGGGTATCGGCCGAGCCGACGTGTTCGTTGCGGCGACGCAGAGCGGCATGAATCTGCCGCACGCGGCAACCTCGCGTCGTTCCTTCGGCCCGGCTCCGGCCAAGATATGAGATCACAACACCGAGCTCACCCTGCCGGGCGGACGTTACCGGCGGTCATCCCGCACGTGGCATCGTTTTTGCTGATCTACCGGGACATCGGACAACTTGAATAAGGAGGTGGATGATGATCATCGGCAACAGTGCCATTCAGCACATGGTCTCGAAGGCCGTAACCCGTACGCATTTCGACCCGGCGGCCACGGACGCGTACACCAGCGCCATCGCCGGCGCCACCACACCTGTGGCGGCCATTGCGAGTAACGCGGACGGCGTCGACCAGGGCAGTGACAACAGCAAGCAGGGCTATAACGAGTCGTTCGCCAAAATGATGGTGAGCCTGAAAGCTGCGGCGGCCAACACGGCAGCGTCGCTGACAGATGACGACAAGGCGGCAGCCGCGGCGAAGTTCGTTTCCAGCTCGGACAAGCAAGTCGCTGCATCGGACAGCGTCAGCAAAACCGTCTCCGACACGCTGGCGGTGGGCGATGGGGCTGGGGGCACTGATAGCCTTGGCTCGGCCAAGGACCAGTTCCTGTCCTACATGAACCAGACCGATGCCGAGAAGGTGCGTCAGCAACTCACCGGCGTCAGCAAAGACGAATACGACGCCATGACACCGCAGGAACAAGCGGCGGTCGACAAGCAAGTGACCGAGCTGCAGAAACAAAAGATGGATCAGCAAGTGGCCGAGCAGGACGTGAAGACCAAAATCGCGATGGCCAAGGCTGAAATGGTCTGATTGGTCATTCACCCATCATGTTTGTTTACACGGCAATAGAAGAACGCTTGGCCGCCACCGGGGTGTACCAGCAGCTCTGATGCAGCTGGGCCATTGCGTTTCGCGGGCAAGCGCGCTCCTACAGACGGGCGTTGCGCTCAAATATGAATCGTTCCCACGCTCCGCGTGATAACGACAGTTGGCAAGCAGCGTCCTCCGGCCGCTAACAGCTTCCCGGCTAAAGCCGGTCCCACAAAGGCACCTCGACCAGCCCTTAGGACCTGCTACCGGCAAAAGCTACCCGGCTAAAGCCGGTCCCACAAAGACACCACAACCAGCCAGTAGGACCGGCTTCAGCCGGAAAATTCTGATCTGCTTGTGATCCGCTTCTGATCTGTTTTTGCTCCGCTTTTGATTTTCTACACAAAAAGATCAAACACCGCCAATCGCGACTTGGGTGCAGGCTGAACGCAGGTTTTGCGCAGTGGGCCGAGCCGCATGGATGCGGCGAGAGCGCCGTTGCGGACATGGATGTCCGTTCGGCGCGGGCCCACGGAGCAAGACCGGAGTGAAGGAACCCCGACGAAGGAGGGGCCCAACCAGGAGCAGGCACCCTTGGTTACTTGGGGGTGGTGCGACTTTCGACTGTTTACAAGTAACTCGCCGAAGGCGAAACCCGAGGCCGTTAGGCCGACGCCCTTGATCTTGATCTTGATCTTGATCTTGATCTTGATCTGGATTTCGATCTGGATTTCGATCCCCGCATTAGCGCTAAACGCTTAGCTAAACCACCTCAGCCCGATAGGGCAAATCCGGCCCCTCCCGCGTACACGTGACCGCCGCTGCCGCCACCGCAAACTCCAGCATCTTCGTCAGCGTCTCACGATCAACCCCGGCCAAATGCCCAGGCGCATCCAGACCCCGCTCCGTCAGAAACGTAATCAACGCCGCCTGAAACGTATCACCGGCGCCTACCGTATCCACCGTCTCGACCTTGCGCGCCGCCGCCGACCAACTCCCCAACTCCCGGGTGAATATCGTCGCGCCCTGGCGACCGCGGGTCATGATCACCCACTGGCAATTGTCCTTCAGCCAACCCTTTGCAACCGTTTCCGCGTCCTTCTCCGGATACAGCAACTCCAGATCCTCGTCACTGACCTTGATGATGTGCGCATGCTCGGTAAACTTCGCCACCTGACTGCGCCACAGATCGATGCTCGGCGCGGGATTAAGGCGAACGTTAGGGTCGAAAGTGATCAGGCGCTTGCTGCTCTCCCGGCGCACCAGCGCGAGCAGGGTATCGGCGACCGGTTGCACCACCAGCGAAAACGATCCCACATGCAGCCCGCGTACGCTGTCGTCCAGCGCCGGCAGGTGCTCGGCGGTCAGCATCCGGTCGGCGCAGCCCTCGCCGCGAAAGCTGTACTGCGGCGAGCCGTCCGCGCCCACCGCGACCATCGACAGGGTCGTCGGTGCGTCAACGTGGACGAGAAAATCATCGCGCACACCTTCGTGCGCCAGCACGTTCGCCAGTCGCTTGCCCAGATAGTCACTGGAAATCCCGGAGAAAAAGCCGGCGTCAATCCCCAGCCTGCGCAGCCCGACTGCTACGTTGAACGGCGAGCCGCCCGCGATGGCCTGATAACCCACCTTATTGCCTTGTCCGCTGTCAGGCTGACAGAAAAAGTCGAACAGTGCTTCGCCACAGACCAGATACATAGTTGCTCCATAAAGGCCGACAGGGCTTGTCCGTCAGAGGCCCTGCAATTGATTGCGATAGTGCTGATAAACCGCGTGGTACGCCGCTACGTTTTCAGGCAACGGCCGGGTTTCACTGGCCGGATCGAGGCTTACGCAGCGCGCGCAGAGTGCCTGCAGCGATAGGGCATCGCCGCTGGCGTGAGAATGACACCACGCCGCCTGAATCGCCGCGCCCAGCGCCGCCGCTTCGGCACCGGTGGTGCAGATCACCGGGGTGTCCATGATGTCGGCCACGATCTGCCGCCAGACAGCACTTTTGGCGCCGCCACCGATGAGGCGAATGTTATCGCTTTTGATGCCGCTGTCACGCAGCAGATCAAGGCCGTAACGCAGACCGAAGGTGGTGCCTTCGACCACCGCGCGGCACAGGTTGGCCTGGTTAAGATTGGTGCTGTCCAGACCCAGTATGCTGCCGGTGGCGTGGGGCAGGGCGGGCACGCGCTCGCCGTTGAGGAACGGCAGCATGAGCACACCCTGAGCGCCGATGGGGGAGGACGCAACGGCCGCATTGAACGCGCCGATGTCCAGCGCAAACAATTCGCGAATCGCGCTGGTGGCGTTGGTCAGGTTCATGGTGCAGATCAACGGCAGCCAGCCGCCCGAAGAGGAACAGAAGGTCGCCACCGAGGGCTGGCTGTTGACATTGCCTTCTTCGGCGAAGGCGTAGACCGTGCCCGACGAGCCCAGGCTCATGGTGATCGACCCCGGCGCGATATTGCCGGTGCCGATCGCGCCCATCATGTTGTCGCCACCGCCACTTGAAACGATGGCATCCGGGTTCAGGCCCAGCCGCTCGGCGATGGCAGGCAGGATTTTGCCGACCGGCTGATGCGCCTCGATCAGCTCCGGCAAAGCCTTGACCAATCGCCCGCTGGGGTCAATGTGCTGAAGAATCTCCAGGTCCCACTCGCGGGTGCGGACGTTGAAGTAACCGGTGCCCGACGCGTCGCCAAATTCGCTGCAGCTGCGCCCGGTCAGCCAGTAGTTGAGGTAATCGTGGGGCAGCAGAATCCGGTCGATGCGGGCGAACAGCTCGGGAAACCGTTCCTTGCTCCAGAGCAACTTGGAGACCGTGTAGCCCGGCGCGATGGCAATACCGAGGCGCTCCAGCGATCCCGCTTCACCGCCCAGATAGGCCAGCAGCTGATCGTTTTCCGGGGTCGATTCGGTGTCGCACCACAGCTTGGCCGGGCGCAGCACCTGGCCTGATTCGTCGAGCATGACCAGGCCATGTTGCTGCCCGGACACGCCGATGGCCTGGATGTCCTTCCCGGAAACCCCGGCCTGCTGCAATGCCGCTGCCGTCGCCTGCTCGAACGCATCGAGCCATTCCTGGACGTCCTGCTCACGGCGCCCGTTGGCGCCGCTGATCATGTGGTGGGCGCCCGAGCCTTCGCCCAGCACCTTGCCGCTGACCGCGTCCAGAACAATCGCCTTGGTGCCTTGAGTGCCGCAATCGATGCCGAGAAACATGTTCACCTCTTTAGGCTGAGCTCAGACGGTTTTCGCCAACAGGTTTTCCAGGGTTTTGCTGACGCCCAGTTGCTTCAGGCTGTTCAGGTTGTGCTCGAACGATGCCACGAACTCGGCAGACTGTGGAATCGCCGCGCCGAATATCTCTTCCACTTCCAGCAGGCGCTGGGTGACCAGCACGTCATCTGCCACCAGCGCCTTGCAAAAGTCGGCGCGTGGATCGACGACGGTGTAGGGCACGCCGTTCTCCCCGGTGAAGTCGCGGTTGCGGTTGCCCTGCAGGTACAACGCCCAGGCAGCGACCACCAGCGAAGCGCGGTCCATGTTGCCGCTGTCGAGGATCAGGCGGTTGATCGTCGGCACGGTGAATTTAGGGAATTTCGAAGAGCCGTCGGAGCACACGCGTTCAAGCTGGTCGGCAATCGCCTGGTTGGAGAAACGGTCAATCAGCGTCTGCTTGTACTCGGTCAGGTCGATGCCTGGCACAGGTGCCAGTTGCGGGGTAACGTCCAGGTCCATGTAGGTGCGAATGTAGTCCACGAACAGCGGGTCGTTCATGGTTTCGTGAACGAACCGATAGCCCTTCAGCGCGCCCAGGTAGGTCAGTGCCAAGTGGCTGCCGTTGAGCAGCTTGATCTTCATCTCCTCGTACGGCGTGACGTCGTCGGTAAACTGCACGCCGACCTTTTCCCAGGCCGGGCGGCCGTTGACGAATTTGTCTTCCAGCACCCATTGTACGAAGGGTTCGCAGACCACCGGCCAGGCATCGTCGATGCCTTTCTGGTCGTGCAGTTGCAAGCGGTGTGCGCTGCTGGTCATGGGCGTGATGCGGTCAACCATGGCGTTGGGGAAGCTGACGTTTTCGGCGATCCAGTCATGCAGCTCCGGGTCACGCAGCTTGGCGAATGCCAGCAGCGCCTTGCGGGTGACGGCGCCGTTGTGCGGCAGGTTATCGCAGGACATCAGGGTGAAGGCTGGCGTGCCTTCGGCGCGACGCCGGGTCAGTGCCGCGCACAGATAACCGAACACGGTTTTCGGGGTGGCGGGGTGTTGGAGGTCGTGCTGGATCTGCGGCAGATGGCTCATGAACTCGCCAGTGCTGTCGTCGATGCAGTAGCCGCCTTCGGTGATGGTCAGCGAAACAATGCGGATGTCTGCACCGGCGAGCTTGTCGATGAGTGCGATG
The DNA here is from genome assembly GCF_030208975.1 of Pseudomonas sp. ME-P-057. Taxonomy (NCBI): domain Bacteria; kingdom Pseudomonadati; phylum Pseudomonadota; class Gammaproteobacteria; order Pseudomonadales; family Pseudomonadaceae; genus Pseudomonas; species Pseudomonas sp. ME-P-057. The sequence goes on along the minus strand of NZ_JARVSX010000013.1, from coordinate 40,285 downwards.
TCACTGTCGGTGGACATGAGCATCTGGCTCATGGCGCCGATGACGCGGGTCTCGGTGTCAGGCGTGTCGCCCAGTTCGAACAGCGTGTAGAGAAAATCCTGGCCCTTCAGCGCCTCGAAGTTGCCGCGGTCTTCCTCGCGCAGGCTGACCCCGCAGATGGCCCACTCCAGCCCTTCGGCGGTGTTGTCGCGGGCGCCCAGGGACATCAGCGCGTCGGTGTAAAAGGCCTGATGCGCGCGGTGAAAGCCGCCGACGCCGATGTGCACAATGCCCTGGCGCCGCTCATCGAGTGAGTAGGCGGGGATGGCGATGCCGTCGCCCAGATTGCAAAGGTTTTGCTTGTTCAGTTTCATGACTGCGTTCCCGGATTCTGATGGAAGCAAGGGCTCAGGCGGCGGCCTGCAGCGCTCTGCGGATGACCTGCCCCTGAGCGTCGAACAGGTGGCAGTGCGCGCTGTTCAGGTGCAGTTTCAGTGTTTCGCCATACTGGCTGGCCAGGTCGCCGCGTATGCGCATGGTCAGCGCTTCGCCGGAGGTGGTGCGCACGTGGCAGTAGGTGTCGCTGCCCAGACGCTCGCTGACGTCGGCAATCACCGTCAGTTGGCAATCGCCTTCGTTGGCCAGTTCAAGGTGTTCGGGACGGATACCCAAAGTAACCGCATCGCCGACGCGCTGTTGCGCGTTGGTGAAGGGCAGCAGCACTTTCGTGCCGGCGTCGAGGGTGACTTCACAGGCCGACGCTTCGACGCGGCTTATGGTGCCCTTGAGAAAGCCCATCTTCGGCGTGCCGAGGAACCCTGCGACGAACAGGTTGGCCGGGTGGTGATAAAGCTCCAGCGGCGACCCGACTTGTTCGACGCGACCGCCGTTGAGCACGACCACCTTGTCGGCCAGGGTCATGGCTTCGACCTGATCGTGGGTGACGTAAATCATCGTCGCCTGCAACTCCTTGTGCAGGCGCGACAGTTCCAGTCGGGTCTGCACGCGCAAGGCAGCGTCAAGGTTGGACAGCGGTTCATCGAACAGGAAGATTTTCGGGTTGCGCACAATGGCGCGGCCGATCGCCACGCGCTGGCGTTGACCGCCCGACAGCTGCTTGGGCTTGCGTTCCAGCAATGGGCCGAGTTCGAGAATGCGCGCGGCTTCGTCGACCTTTTTCTTGACCTCATCCTTGGGCGTACCGGCGAGGTCCAGCGCAAAGGACAGGTTTTTGCCCACCGTCATGTGCGGGTACAAGGCGTAGGTCTGAAACACCATCGCCAGGTCTCGCTTGGCCGGGGTGACCTGGGTGATCTCGCGGCCATCGAGCTCGATACTGCCGCTGGTGACGTCTTCGAGGCCGGCGATCAGGCGCAGCAGGGTGGATTTGCCGCAGCCCGACGGGCCAACGAAAACCACGAACTCGCGGTCTTTCACGTCCAGGTCGATACCTTTGATGATCTGGTGGCCATCGAAGCCTTTTTGCAGATTTCTGATTGTCAGGTTAGCCATGATGGGCTCCAGTTTTATTCTTCATGAATTGCCAGCGGATCGAAGGGCTCGACGCTGCCCTGTAGGAGCGCGCTTGCCCGCGATTGCGGTCCGTCAAGCGATACATTCAGCGCTGACCCATCGCCATCGCGGGCAAGCGCGCTCCTACAAGGTCACGCCGGGGCCGATACCACGCAGAGCGTGGTAACCACCACTGAATTACTTCACGGCACCAAACGACAGGCCGCGCACAAGTTGTTTCTGGCTGATCCAGCCGAAAATAAGAATCGGCGCACAGGCCAGCGTGGACACCGCCGACAGCTTGGCCCAGAACAAACCTTCAGGGCTTGAGTAAGAGGCAATCAAGGCCGTCAGCGGTGCCGCATTGGACGACGTGAGGTTCAGCGACCAGAACGCCTCGTTCCAGCACAGGATCAGCGACAGCAGCGCCGTCGAGGCCAGACCGCCCTTGCAGATCGGAATCAGCACCTTGAAGATCTCCTGGCGAGTGGTCGCGCCATCCAGCCGTGAGGCTTCGAGAATCTCGCCCGGGATGTCCTTGAAGTAGGTGTAAATCATCCACACCACGATGGGCAGGTTGATCAGCGTGTAGATCACGATTAGCGCAATGCGCGAATCCAGCAGGCCAAAGGTCTTGGCCAGCAGGTAGATCGGCATCAGCACGCCCACCGGCGGCAACATCTTCGTGGAGAGCATCCACAGCAGCGTGCCCTTGGTGCGCTTGGTCTCGAAAAACGCCATGGAATAGGCCGCCGGCACGGCGATCAACAGGCACAGGATCGTCGCGCTGAAGGAAATCAGGATCGAGTTCCAGGCGAAGTGGAAGTAGTCGCTGCGTTCCTGGATGTGCAGGTAGTTTTCCAGCGTCGGCGTGAAGATGAACTGCGGCGGTGTGGCAAACGCGTCGAGCTCGGTCTTGAAGCTGGTCAGGACCATCCAGAAGATCGGAAAGAAGATCAGCGCGGCGATCAGCCACGACAAGGTGCCGAGCAGCGCACTTTGCAGGCGACGGGATTGTTTGAGCGTCATCATGGCCTTGCCCTCAAGACTTGTCGGTGAGGTTTTTGCCGATCATCCGTACCAGGATGATCGCGGCAATGTTGGCGATCACGACGGCAATCAAGCCGCCCGCCGATGCCATGCCCACGTCGAATTGCAGCAGCGCCTGGTTGTAGATCAGGTACGCCAGATTAGTGGACGCAAAACCCGGCCCGCCGTTGGTGGTGGTGAAGATTTCGGCGAACACCGAGAGCAGGAAGATGGTTTCGATCATCACCACCACGGCAATCGGACGCGCCAGGTGGGGCAGGGTCAGGTGCCAGAAAATCGCAATCGGGCCGGCGCCATCCAGGCGTGCCGCTTCTTTTTGCTCCTGATCCAGCGACTGCATGGCGGTCATCAGAATCAGAATGGCGAACGGCAGCCACTGCCACGACACGATGATGATGATCGACAGCATCGGGAAGTTCGCCAGCCAGTCGATGGGTTGGGCGCCGAACAGCTTCCAGACCCAGGCGAGGATGCCCGAGACCGGGTGGAAAATCAGGTTCTTCCAGATCAGCGCGCTGACCGTGGGCATGATGAAAAACGGCGAGATCAACAGCACGCGGACAATGCCACGGCCGAAGAACTCAGTGGCTTCCAGCAGTGCCGATATCAACACGCCCAGGATGACGCTGATGGCCAGCACGCTGCCCACCAGCAGCAGGGTATTCATGGCCCCTGGGAGAAAGCCCGCGTCGGTGACGAAAAACTCGAAGTTCTCCAGGCCGACAAATTCGTTTTCGCCGGGATTGAGCAGGTTGTAGCGAATCAGCGAAAAATAGATGGTCATGCCCAGTGGCACGATCATCCAGACCAGCAGCAACAGCACCGAGGGGCTGACCAGAAACCAGCCGGGCTTGGTGACGCTGCCTTTGGCGGCTGATTTATCGTCGGCCGCTGTAGTGCGCGGGGTGAGGGTTGAGGTGTTCATGTCGACTCCGAACCGGGCGAAAGCGTGAGCGTCGGCGGCGGGCTAGCAACGCCTGCCGCCTTGAAGCAGCGGGTGTCAGCCTTTTTTCGGGTAGCCCGCGCGCTTCATTTCACGTTCCGCCACGCTTTGTGCGCTGGTCAGCGCCTGGTCAACACTGGAAGTGCCTACCAGAGCCGCCGAGAATTGCTGGCCGACCGAGGTGCCAATCGACTGGAACTCGGGGATGGTCACCAACTGGATGCCCACGTACGGGACCGGCTTGAGGGTCGGCGCTTTGGGCGTGACCGCCTTGAGGGATTCCAGCGTGATGTCGGCAAACGGCGCGGCTTTTTTATAGGCGTCCGTATACGTCGACGCGCGGGTGCCCGGCGGTACGTTGGACACGCCATCCTGCTCGGCAACCAGTGAGGCGTACTCTTTGGACGTGGCCCATTCGGTGAAAGCGCGCGCGTCCTTGTCGTTCTTGGCACTGGTCGGGATCGCCAGTGCCCACGAGTACAGCCACGCCGAGCCTTTGTCTGTGACTTCGTGAGGCGCGTAGGTAAAGCCCACGCTGTCGGCCACTTTGCTCTGGGCCTTGTCGGTCACGAACGAACCGGCGACGCTGGCATCCACCCAGATGGCGCATTTGCCGCTGTTGAACAGTGCAAGGTTCTCGTTGAAGCCGTTGCTGGAGGCGCCCGGCGGGCCGTCTTTCTTCATGACATTGGTGTAGAAGGTCAGCGCGTTCTTCCATTCAGGCTGGTCGAACTGCGGTTTCCACTGCTCGTCGAACCAGCGGGCGCCGAACGAGTTGGCGACGGTGGTGATCAACGCCATGTTCTCGCCCCAGCCGGCCTTGCCGCGCAGGCAGATGCCGTACTGCTCCTTGGATTTATCGGTGAGTTTGTCGGCGAATTCTGAAATCTGCGTCCAGGTCGGACGCTCCGGCATGGTCAGCCCGGCCGCTTTAAAGAGGTCTTTGCGGTAGTAGGTGATCGAGCTTTCGGCGTAGAACGGCAGGGCGAACAGTTTTCCGTCTACCGACAAGCCGTCGCGCACGGAAGGGAACACGTCATCGAGGGCGTAGGACGCAGGCAGATTGTCCATCTCTTTGAGCCAGCCCTTGGCCCCCCAGAGTGAGGCTTCGTACATGCCGATGGTCAGCACGTCGAACTGGCCGCCTTTGGTGGCGATGTCGGTGGTCAGGCGCTGACGCAGGACGTTTTCTTCGAGCACGACCCATTTCAGCTTGATGTCCGGGTGCTGTTCTTCGAAGGTCTTGGACAGCCGCTGCATGCGGATCATGTCGCTGTTGTTGACCGTGGCGATGGTCACGTCGCCCGCTGTGGCGGTGTTGCACAGGGACAGGAGGGTCAGACAGGTACCGGCAACGAGAACTTGTGCAGAGGTCTTCATTTATCACTCCTCTTCAGCGCCCCGAGGGACGACAGAAGCTTGGTTATTGTTTTTGTTTCTTCCGGAGGCCAGGAAGAATGTCGCCTGATTACAGCCCTAAGCGCACGCGCTGACAAATCCTGCGGCGCACTGGAACTGATACTTTCTTGCACTTAGCTTTGAGAGGGCCACACGGGGGAACTGCGCCAGCGCACGACGCGGGGCAGTTCCAGCGTAGCTGAAGGGCGGGAATGGGCAACGAATCAGTACAGGTTTTGTTCGGTCAGGCGCTGCACGGCCAGGCGGCGATAGTGCGAAGGCGTCATGCCCTTGAGTCGCTGGAATCGGCGGTTGAAGTTGGAAATGTTATTGAAACCCGACTCGAAGCAAACGTCGGTCACGGGGCGGTCCCCGTCGGCGAGCAGTTCGCAGGACTTGCTGATGCGCAGCCGATTGACGAATTCGACGAAGCAGCGCCCGGTCGCCTGTTTGAACACGCGGGAAAAGTACGTCGGCTTCATGCCCAGGTACTCCGCCACTTCTTCCAGCGGCAGCTCCCGGGCGTAGTGGGCGAAGATGTAATCCACGGCCTTGTTGGTGCGCTCCACGGCGTGATCGTCGGAGAGCTGAGAGGCGGTGGTGCCAGAGAGCAGCTGGAAGTCGTCACTGGCGGCAAGCACTTCCAGCAGAATGAAGAAATGCCCCAGGCGGGTGATGCCTGAAGTGTCGGCGATCTTCTGCATCAGTCGGGTGGCCTGACGGATCGTGCGCTTGCAACGAAATTCGATGCCGTACTGGGCGCGTTCAAGCAGCGGCGCCAGGGTCTTGAGCTCGGCAAATACCTGATTGCCGCTGTCGAGCAGCTCCTCGGTGAAATTCACCAGCATGTCGCGCTTGGGCACGACTTCGTCCTCGTCGATCTGACTGATCCAGTTGTGTGGCAGATTCGGGCCGGTGAGAAACAGCGATTCGGGGTGGAAATTGCCAATGTAATCGCCGACAAACACTTTGCCCGAGCTGGCCACGATCAGGTGCAGCTCGTATTCCTTGTGGAAATGCCAGCGGACCAGCGGACAGGGAAATCCGTGTTCGCGGTAGATGATCGACAGACCGTTATGGTCGTCCATCAACTCGTAGGACGGGTCGGTGACTCTTGTTGTTTTGATCATGCGGGTGCCGGTCTGGAGAATGGCGTGTGGGGGTAATGTGCACTATTTGTCGGGCGGAATACAGACGCGGGGTTTACCAGAATGTAGCGGGGCGCGTGACTTCAGCAGGGCCGTCTTTAGCCGGGAAGAGGCAGTCTCAGGACCATCAAACCCCGCGGCGAGACGCTCGACGCCCTATCAGCTGAAGCCGGGCCCACTAAAACGCCTGCAGTGCGTCATTGGGATGTCTGCGTCAAGATCGCGACGCGCTGAAGGTTGTCTCGAGATGACGTTACATACCGTCACTTATGAACTTTCCCGCGCGGTGGCGCAAGAAACTGCGGTGTGTACTATCCACATCAGTCCACAAAGGGATAGGCTGATGCGCAGCAGGGAGATGATCAGGATGATTGAGGACGATGGGTGGTACCTGGTCGAGATCAAGGGGAGTCATCGCCAGTATAAGCACCCGATCAAAGCCGGGCGTGTCACGGTTCCTCATCCGAAAGATGACCTGCCCAAAGGCACCGTTCACAGCATATTGAAGCAGGCTGGCCTCAGGTAGACGGTGTGAGGCAGTAGGCTTGGGAGGACGAGGAAATGAAGTTACCTGTTGTATTACACAAGGATCCTGAGTCGGTGTACGGCGTGACTGTGCCGGATATTCCAGGATGCTTTTCCTCCGGCGCTACCTTTGGCCAGGCGCTGGATAACGTGAAGGAGGCGTTGGCGCTGCACTTCGAAGGGCTCGTCGCGGATGGTGACCCGTTGCCTACAGCCTCGGATATCGATGCCCACGTTCATAATCCTGACTTTAAGGGGGGCGTTTGGGCCGTGGTTGAATTCGACGTAACTCCCTATTTCGGCCGCTCGGTACGGTTCAACGCCACGCTGCCAGAGGTGCTGCTTGAACGCATCGACGCACGGGTCAGGAGCGATCAGCGCTACCGTTCACGCTCTGGATTTCTGGCAACGGCAGCCTTGCGCGAGCTTCATGAATAGCAGCGATCAACCTTGATTTGCGCATGGCGTCAATGCACTTTCACTTGGACGATCAACCACCACCATGAAAACAATCCTGATCATCGGCATCGGCGCGGGCAATCCCGAGCACATCACTGTTCAGGCGATCAAGGCGTTGAACCGCACCCAGGTGTTTTTCATTCTCGACAAGGGCTACGCCAACGATGATTTGCTCGCGCTGCGGCGGGACATTTGTACGCGCTACATCGAGGGGCACGACTACCGCCTTGTGCAGGTCAGCGACCCCAGACGCGACAGCGATTCGCCGTCCTACCGCAGCGGCATCGAGCATTGGCATGAGCAGCGCGCCGCGCTATTCGAGCAACTGATCAGTGACGAGCTGAAGCCAGGCCAGACCGGGGCGTTTCTGGTGTGGGGCGACCCGGCGCTGTACGACAGCACGCTGCGGATTCTCGATCACGTCCTCGCGCGGGGCGGTGCATCCTTCAAGTACGACGTGATCCCCGGCATCACCAGCGTGCAGGCGCTGGCGGCGGCGCACCGCATCGGCCTGAACCGTATCGGAGAGCCTGTCGACATCACCACAGGTCGGCAGATCGCGGCGCAGCAGGGCGGCGACATTCACAACAGCGTGGTGATGCTGGACGCACATTGCACCTTCGAACGTTTTGTCGATCAGGCGCTGCATATTTATTGGGGCGCGTACCTGGGCACCGCTGACGAAATCCTCATTTCAGGGCCGCTGCATGAGGTCAGCGCGCAGATCCGTGAGGCGCGGGAAACGACGCGTGCGCGAAAAGGCTGGATCATGGACACCTACATCTTGCGCCGCGCCGTGAGCTGACGCGGTGGGCTGCGATGTCAGCCGTTTCTATTCTTGGCTTCGATCCATTGGGACATGTATTGCGTGCTCTTGTGCTGGTGATGACGAAGCATGGCCCCGGTGAAGTTGGCCAGCCGGTGCGCTGCCAGCCCTTCACGCAGCGCAAGAATACGCGCTACCAGCGCCTGGCAATGCCGGGAGTGGTCATACCGCGCCAACAGCAGTTGCCGGCCATCGCGCTGCGCCTGTCCCCAGCGCTCGGCGTCTGTGTAAAAGCTGACGGCTGCGTCGGCCAGCGCTTGCGCCTCGCACGCCACCGCCCCGGGAAAGGCCAGCTCGCCGTGCATGGCCTCGGCGCCGATGGGCGTTGTCACCGTGGGCGTGCCGCAGAGCATGGCGTCGATAATCTTGCCCTTGATGCCCGCGCCGAAGCGCAGCGGCGCCAGCGAAACCCGCGCCGCGCTCATCACTTCCAGCGCATCTTCGGCCCAGTTCATGATGTGAAAGCCCTGCGCGGGTTTGTGCAGCGCGGCTGCCTTGGGCGGTGTGTACGCGCCGTAGACATGCACCTGCGCGGTGGGCAGCTGAGCGCGGATCAGCGGCCAGACGGTGTTCTTCAGCCACAGGACCGCATCCCAGTTCGGCGCGTGGCGAAAATTGCCGATGGTGATGAAATGCGCGCGGTCTTCGAAGGCGCCGTCGTACTCGGGCACATCGCGCACCAGCAAGGGCACCCAATGCAACTGGGCAGCCGGAACGGAAAAACAGTCGACCAGCAGCTCGATTTCAACATCGGAGACCATGAGGCTCAGGTCACTGCGGTGAATCGCGGCAACTTCGCGCAGCGCCAGGTCCGAGGCTGCCATCCGGCTGAAAAGCTGTTCGCGGGGCATGTTGAAACAGTCGGTCAGGTCAGCGTCGGGTTTGCCGCCCAGCCATTCCTTGACGGCTTGATGACGGGCATGCCGCAGGCTCTGCAGATCAGAGGTTTCCAGCACCCGGAGCGCATGCGGGCAGTGCTTTTCGACGCGCCAGCCGAACTGTTCTTCCATCAAAAACTGGTCGAACAGCACCACGTCAGGCTGCAACGCGCTGATGAATGTATCGAAGCTGTCGTGATTGAGGGCGATGGTGGCTTCGGCGATCCCCAGTGTGGCCAGATCAGCCTTGTGCTCACCTTCATTGGCGGCGCTGGCGAAGGTGACCTGCCAGCCTTGCTCGAGAAAACAGTCGATCAGCTGCATCACATGGCCACTGGCCGCAGACGAGCGTGGCTCGGGCCAGACGTAGCCAATGATCAGCACATGGATCGGGGGTTGCTGCACGGGGTACTCAGTTGCCAAGGATGCCGTTTACCTTGTCGCGCAGCTGATCGATGGAAAACGGCTTGCCGATATTGTGCATGCCCTCGGGTACATCGACAGTGTCCGCATAACCGCTGGCGAACAGCACCGGTATGTCGGCACGGATCTCACGCGCCTTCTGAGCCAGTTCGCGACCGTTCATGTCTGGCAGGCCGAGGTCGGTCATCATCAGGTCGATGGTCTGACTGCTGTTTTGCAGAAAGGTAATGGCCTCACCGGCGTCGGCTGCTTCAAGCACGCTGTAGTCAAGTTCCTCGAGGACGTCGACGATCAACATCCGGACGATGTTGTCATCTTCAACCACCAGAATCGTGCGGGGTGAATCGGACATGAAAGGTTCCTTTAATAGGCAGGGAGCACAGCGCAATGCGTGAGGTTCTAGCGCGTTTCGCCGGGGGCGCAATTGTGCCAACTTCCGCGCTGCAACAACACGATTCAATTGAGTGTAGTGGCTTTTGAGTTGCACTCAAACGTATAGTGCAGGCCCTGCTGCACCTCATCTAATGTCAGAAAATTCAACCTTCTATGTGTGAAGCTGGAGTTTTAGCCGAGCTTTACGGCAAACTCCGTCGTTTAGACGAATCCGCCTGAGCCCTTGCGATGATCCCCACCTCTGCAGTCGATGAGCAACGTTTCCGCAAACTGTTAAGCCGCAACGTCAGTTTACCCCTGGCTGTTGGCGTGCTCAGTGCCGCCTTCTTTGTCCTCCTGATTTCCTATCTGTTGTCGGCCATCCAGTGGGTCGAGCACACCGACCGGGTCATCAACAATCTCAACCGTTCCCTCAAGTTGTCGGTGGACATGGAAACCGGCATGCGCGGCTTTCTGCTGACCGGCGATGAGCGCTTTCTGGACCCCTATGAGGTCGCCAAGCCAGCCATCAGCACCGAGCTTCAGAACCTGGAGGAGCTGGTCGCCGACAACCCCACTCAGGTTGACCGCTTCAAGCGGCTGGCCGCCCTGCAGTTGTCGTGGAACGAGTTTGCGCAAGAGATGATTACCTTGCGGCGTACCGGGGGCGACTACCAGACGCCGATCCAGAACCGCCGCGGCAAGCGCCTCTCCGACGAGATGCGTGACCAGTATGAGCAGGCGGCCAACGTCGAGCATCAGCTGCGGCTGACCCGCAACACCGACGTCACCCATACGACGGTGGTGTCGGTCTCGCTGTACATCGCGTTCATCCTGATCGTCAGCGGTGTCCTTGCCTGGGTCGGGCGTCGCGACATGACCACGCTGTCTGAAACTTATGCCTCCAATCTGCGGGCGCAGCAGGCGGATGCCGAGCGCCTTTCCCACGTCGCCTGGCTGCGCAACGGCCAAAGCGAACTGGCCGAACAGGTGATTGGCCAGCTGACGCTCAACCTTCTGGGCCGCCACGTGCTGCAGTTCTTCGCCCAATACCTGGGCGCGGTGGTGGCGGCCGTGTACGTGCGTCAGGAGCACGGTGGTCTGGTGCGGGTGGCGTCGTACGGCTTCTCACGCGAACAGGAATTGCACGAACAGTCGATCTACAGCGGTGAAGGGATCGTCGGCAAGGCCGCCGAGCTGGACCAGATTATCCGGCTGGACGACGTGTCGCAGGACTATTTCAAGGTGTCTTCCGGCCTGGGTGAAGGTTCGCCACGCAGCGTCGTGGTAGTGCCGACCAGCAACGATGACAACGTCAACGGCGTGATCGAGCTCGGCTTCCTGCGGGAACTCACGGCGCGCGATCTGGAGTTCCTTGAACTGGTCGCCGAGAACGTCGGGACCTCCATCGAAGCCGCCCGTTATCGTCAGCGCTTGCAGGAAGTCCTCGCCGAAACCCAGCAGCTCAACGAAGAACTCCAGGTGCAGCAGGAAGAACTGCGCACCGCCAACGAAGAGCTTGAAGAGCAATCGCGGATTCTCAAGGAGTCCCAGGCGCACCTGGAAACCCAGCAGGCCGAGCTGGAGCAGACCAACGAGCAGTTGGCCGAGCAGGGCAAGGCGCTGGCGGATCAGCGCGACGCCCTGGACCGCAATAACGAAGAGTTGAACATCGCCCAGGTCGAACTCGAAGCCCGGGCAGAGGAACTGCAGCGCTCCAGCAAATACAAGTCCGAATTCCTTGCCAACATGTCCCATGAGCTGCGCACGCCGCTCAACAGCTCGTTGATCCTGGCCAAGCTGCTGGCGGAAAACCCGCAGGACAACCTAACCGCGGAGCAGGTGAAGTTTGCCGAGTCGATCTACTCGGCCGGCAATGACCTGCTGAACCTGATCAACGACATTCTGGATATCTCCAAGGTCGAGGCCGGCAAGCTCGACATGCGCCCGGAAAACAGCAGCGTCAGCCGACTGGTCGATGGCTTGCGCATGACCTTCGAGCCGCTGGCCGCCGACAAAAAACTGGAGTTCTCGGTGGAGGTCCAGGCGGGCACGCCGGTGTCGTTGTACACCGACCGCCAGCGCCTGGAGCAGATCCTCAAAAACCTGCTGTCCAATGCGATCAAGTTCACTGAAACCGGCGCGGTCAGCCTGACCGTTTCACGCCAGCCGGGCGAAGGTGTGGCCTTCACCGTGCGCGACTCCGGTATCGGGATTGCCGAAGAGCAGCAGGAAAGCATTTTTGAAGCCTTCCGTCAGGCCGACGGCACCACCAACCGCCGTTATGGCGGCACCGGTCTGGGGCTGTCGATCTCTCGTGACCTGGCACGCCTGTTGGGCGGCTCGATCACCGTGACCAGTGCGCCGGGGCAGGGCAGTATCTTCACCCTCGTGGTGCCTGAAGAATACGTCGAGCAGGAGCCGTCGCAATACGTCGACGCCCCGGTGGCGGCCGTTCAGCCTGCGCCACTGCCGGTCGCGCGCGTGGCGCCGCCTGCGCCGGCGGCCGCCATCGCTTCGCCGGCCGCCGAGGCTATCCCGCGCTTTGCCGACGACCGCGACAAGGCGCCGTTCAGCAAGCGCTGCATTCTGGTCATTGAGGATGAAGTGCGCTTTGCCCACATCCTTTACGATCTCGCGCACGAGCTCGGCTACAACTGCCTGGTGGCCCATGCCGCTGATGAAGGCTTCGACCTGGCCTCCTCGCTGGTCCCGGACGCGATCCTGCTCGACATGCGCCTGCCGGACCATTCCGGTCTCACGGTGCTGCAACGCCTGAAAGAATTGCCGAGCACCCGACACATTCCCGTGCATGTGATTTCCGTGGAAGACCGTCAGGAAGCCGCGCTGCAAATGGGCGCCATCGGTTATGCAGTCAAGCCGACCACGCGCGAAGAGCTCAAGGACGTGTTTGCCCGGCTCGAAGCCAAGCTTACCCAGAAGGTCAAGCGCATCCTGCTGGTCGAAGACGATGCGTTGCAGCGCGACAGCATCGCGCGCCTGATTGGCGACGACGACATCGAGATCACGGCGGTCGGCTTTGCCCAGGATGCGCTCGAATTGCTGCGAGACAACGCCTATGACTGCATGATCATCGACCTGAAACTGCCGGACATGCTCGGCAACGAGCTGCTCAAGCGCATGTCGATCGACGAAATCTGCGCGTTCCCGCCGGTCATCGTCTACACCGGGCGCAACCTGACCCGCGACGAGGAAGCCGAGCTGCTGAAGTACTCGCGCACCATCATCATCAAAGGGGCGCGCTCGCCGGAACGCTTGCTCGACGAGGTCACGCTGTTCCTGCACAAGGTCGAGTCGCAGCTGTCCAACGAGCGCCAGAAAATGCTCAAGACCGCGCGCAGTCGCGACCGCGTGTTTGAAGGGCGCAAAATTCTGGTCGTCGATGACGACGTGCGTAACATTTTTGCCTTGACCAGCGCGCTGGAACATAAAGGCGCGATCGTTGAAGTCGGGCGCAATGGTCTGGAAGCCATCGAAAAACTCAACAGCGTCGATGATATCGACCTGGTGTTGATGGACGTGATGATGCCGGAGATGGACGGCTACGAGGCCACGATCGAGATTCGCAAGAACCCGCGCTGGCGGAAATTGCCGATCATCGCGGTGACCGCCAAGGCCATGAAAGACGATCAGGATCGCTGCCTGCAGGCGGGCTCCAACGACTACCTCGCCAAACCGATCGATCTGGACCGGCTGTTCTCACTCATTCGCGTGTGGTTGCCAAAGATGGAACGTATCTGAGTGGATTGGATCAATTGACCACGCCCGCTCCCCAACCGGAATTGCCGATGCACCCCGAGAGAGACGCCGATATCGAGTTGCGCTTGCTGATCGAAGCGATCTACTTGAAGTACAGCTACGATTTCCGCGATTACTCAGGCGCGTCGGTCAAACGACGCGTCATCCACGCGCTGCGACAATTCGAACTCAAGACCATTTCCGCGCTGCAGGAACGGGTGCTGCATGACCCGTCGGCGTTCATGCAATTGCTGCAGTTTCTGACGATTCCGGTCAGCGAGATGTTTCGAGACCCGACGCACTTCTTGGCGATCCGCGAAGAAGTCGTGCCGCTGCTCAGGACCTACCCGTCGCTGAAAGTCTGGATCGCGGGCTGCAGCACCGGGGAAGAGGTCTATTCGATGGCGATTCTGCTGCGCGAGGAAGGTCTGCTTGAGCGCACGATCATTTACGCCACCGACATCAATCCGCATTCGCTGGAGAAGGCCAAGCAAGGCATTTTCTCCATGGAAAACATTCGCGGCTACAACGAAAACTACCTCAAGGCCGGCGGCAAGCGGCTGTTTTCGGAGTACTACACGGCGGCCTACGACTACGCGATCTTCGACAAGACGCTGCGTGAGAACGTGACCTTCGCCGACCACAGCCTGGCAACCGACAGCGTGTTCTCCGAGACGCAGTTGATTTCCTGCCGCAATGTGCTGATCTACTTCAACAAGAAGCTGCAGGACCGGGCGTTCGGGCTGTTTCACGAGTCGCTGTGCCATCGCGGCTTTCTGGTGCTGGGCAGCAAGGAAACCCTGGATTTCTCGGGCTACAAGAATCAGTTCGAGCCTCTGGTCAAACAAGAGCGGATCTACCGCAAATCATGAGAACGATTTTTCCCGACCCCTCGTCCGAACACCCGGCCTTGCCGGTGGTAGATGCCATTGTGGTCGGCGCATCGGCCGGCGGCGTCGAAGCCTTGCTGAAAATCTACCGCACGCTGCCCAGAGGCTTTCGCTTGCCCATCCTGACGGTGCTGCATGTGCCGGATCAGCGCCGGAGTCATTTGGCGGAGGTGTTTGCTCAAACCTTGAAGATCCCGGTCAAGGAAGCGGACGACAAGGAGACCATTGTCCCAGGCACGTTGTACTTCGCCGGGCCGAGCTATCACTTGTCGGTCGAGAACGATTTCAGCCTGTCGCTGAGTCAGGAAGAACGCGTGTTCCATTCGCGGCCGAGCATCGACGTGCTGTTCGAGTCGGCGGCCGACGCCTATGGCGAGCGCCTCGCCGGCGTGCTGCTGACCGGCGCCAACAATGACGGTGCGCGCGGCATTGCACGAATCAGGGAATACGGTGGTCTCACCGTGGTCCAGGACCCGGCCCAGGCGCTCGCGCGAACCATGCCCGACGCAGCGCTTGCCCTTCATACGCCGGATTTTTTATTGCCTTTGCCCGACATTGGGCTGTTGCTTGTCGAGCTGGAACGAATTGCATGTTGAGTGATATCAAAGCCAAGCTGCTGATTGTCGACGATCTGCCAGAAAACCTGCTGGCCCTCGAGGCGCTGATCAAGCGCGAGGACCGTCAGGTGTTCAAGGCGTTGTCCGCCGATGAAGCATTGTCGTTGCTGCTCGAACATGAGTTTGCGATGGCCATTCTTGACGTGCAGATGCCTGGCATGAACGGCTTCGAGCTTGCCGAGATGATGCGCGGCACCGAGAAAACCAAGAACATCCCCATCGTCTTCGTCAGTGCGGCAGGGCGCGAGCTCAACTACGCGTTCAAGGGTTATGAAAGCGGTGCGGTGGACTTCCTGCACAAGCCTCTCGACATTCATGCGGTCAAGAGCAAGGTCAACGTCTTCGTTGATCTGTACCGCCAGCGCAAGGCGCTCAAGCAACAGCTTGAAGAGCTCGAACGCAGCCGCGCGGAGCAGGAAGCGCTGATGCGCGAGTTGAAATCGACGCAGAGTGAGCTGGAACGCGCGATCCGCATGCGTGATGACTTCATGTCCATGGTCTCCCACGAGGTGCGCACGCCGCTCAACGGGCTGATTCTGGAAACCCAGCTGCGCAAGCTGCACTTGGCCAAGGACAACGCGTCGGCGTTCACCATGGAAAAGCTGCGGGCCATGGTTGACCGCGATGAGCGGCAAATCCAGAGCCTGATTCGCCTGATCGAGGACATGCTGGACGTGTCACGGATTCGCACCGGCAAGCTGTCTATCCGCACCAGTCCGTTTGACCTCTCTGAACTGGTGGTCAATCTGGTGGAAAGCTATTCCGCGCAGATCGCCGCCGCCGGCAGTGTGGTGACATTGCATGCGCCGGCGCCGGTGATCGGCGTGTGGGATGAGTTTCGCATCGAGCAAGTGGTGGCGAACTTGCTGACCAATGCGCTGCGCTATGGCGCGCGCAAGCCGATTGAGGTGCAGGTTTACGCTGAGGGCGGTGAGGCGCGGGTTGATGTGCGCGACCATGGCATTGGCATCAGTGCGGAAAACCAGAAGCGCATTTTTCAGCAGTTCGAGCGGGTCGCGGCAAGCCATGCGGTGGCCGGGCTTGGACTCGGGCTGTTTATTTCCGAGCAGATCATTACTGCCCACGGCGGGCGGATCAGCGTCGAGAGTGAAGAGGGGGCAGGGTCGCTGTTTCGCGTGTCGTTGCCGCTTTGATTGGCTGGAATGCTGGGATATCTGGATCAAGGGCGTCTGCCTAACGGCCTCGGGTTTCGCCTTCGGCGAGTTACTTGGAAAAGCACCCCAAGTAACCAAGGGTGCTTGCTCCCGGTTTGGCCCTTCCTTCGTCAGGGTTCCCTCACTCCGGTCTTGCTCCGTGGGCCCGCCGCCATCCGCCATCCATGGCGGGGGGCGGCTCTCGCGGCATCCATGCCGCTCGGCCCACTGCGCAAAACCTGCGTTCAGCCTGCACCCAAGTCGCGATTGGTGTCGTCTGAGCTTTTTGCGCATGAACATCAAGATCAAAAGCGCGTTTAGAGCAGATCGACAGCATAGAGCAGATCAACGGCTTCCCGGCTGAAGCCGGTCCTACAGTCGAGGTCGCTGCCGCTGTCTCCGATCAAGGTGTTTTCGTGATCGTTCCCACTGACTGCACATCGAGTGGGACCGGCTTTAGCCGGGAAGAGGGCAGTATTGGCGCTGACACTTTTATCGATCAAACACCCTCCCTGTAGGAGTGAGCTTGCTCGCGATGATCGTTCCCACGCTCCGCGTGGTAACGCAGCTCTGGACGCTCCGCGTCCTGAAGACGACGCGCCTTCAGGCCTCGTGAGGTGACGCAGAGCGTCACGCGATGCATGCCCACGCAGAGCGTGGACACGATCATGCCACTGACTGCACGCCCCGTGGGACCGGCTTCAGCCGGGAAGCTTTTGATTTGCTTTGAGCGCGCTCTTGATCTTCATACACAGATATTCCAAGCCACGAAATCGCGACGTGGGCGCAGGCTGAAAGCGGGCCCACGGAGCGGGACCGAAGTGAAGGAACCCTGACGAAGGAAGGACCCAACCAGGAGCATAAGCCTTGGGCTGCTTTTGAAACCAAAGGGGGCTAGATCAAGCAACTCGCCGAAGGCGTAACCGGGGGCCGTTAGGCCGACTTATCCCACCCCGGAATCCTCCCAATCAAATAACTCAGTAATCGGCGCAACCTCCAGCGCGGGCCATGGTCGTAATGGCAGCTATCTATAAGATCAAAGGCGTTCAAATGAGCTCTGATGCAGAAAATGTCGTACTCATCGTCGAAGACGAGCCGCTCATTCTGATGCTGCTGTCCGATTACCTGTCGGGCGAAGGCTATCGGGTGTTGCAGGCGGAGAACGGGGAGCAGGCATTCGAAATTCTTGCCACCAAGCCCCACCTCGATTTGATGATCACCGATTACCGCCTGCCGGGCGGGGTCTCCGGCGTCATGATTGCCGAGCCCGCCGTAAAACTGCGGCCGGAGCTCAAGGTTATTTTCATCAGCGGTTACCCGGCAGAGATCGTCGAGTCCGGCAGCCCCATTGCCAAGAAGGCCCCGATCCTTGCCAAGCCGTTCACCATGGACACGTTGCATTTGCAGATCCAGAGCCTGCTTAACTGATTTTGGCCAACAAAAAAACCGGCGTCTGCCGGTTTTTTTGTGCGCTGGGTTATTCACCCGCCCAACGTTTCAGCTCTCGATCATCTCCCGGACCTTCGCCGTCAGCTGATCGAATGCGAAGGGCTTGGTGATCATCTGCATGCCCTCCTCAAGGAAGCCCGAGCGCGCACTGGCATTCTCTGCGTAGCCAGTGATGAACAGCACTTTCAAGTCCTCGCGGAGCTGCCGGCCGATGTCCGCCAGCTGCCGGCCGTTCATGCCGGGCAGGCCTACGTCGCTGATCATCAGGTCGATACGCTGTGAGGACTCGAGGATCGGGATCGCCCCCACGGCATCGCCCGCTTCGACATAGGCATAACCCAACTCGCTCAATACCTGGCTGACCAGTGCTCGAACCGCCGGGTCATCTTCGACCAGCAGAATCGTCTCACCCTCACGCGCCTGCGCGGTGTCGGGGGTCGGCGCAGGATGATCGTCCTGGGCTTCGCCGAGGTAGCGCGGCAGGAACAACTGCACCGTGGTGCCATCGCCCACCTGGCTTTCGATGGACACATGGCCATGCGACTGCTTGGTGAAGCCGTAAATCATCGACAGACCCAGCCCGGTGCCCTGGCCAATGGGCTTGGTGGTGAAGAACGGGTCGAAGGCGCGGCTGATGACGTTCTCCGGCATGCCGCAGCCAGTGTCGCGGACGCTGAGCACCACGTAATCGCCAGGCAGCAGGTTTTCGTAGGCGTTGGTGTAGTCTCGCTCCAGTCGACGGTTGAAGGTCTCGATCATCAGCATGCCGCCATCGGGCATCGCGTCGCGCGCGTTGAGCACCAAATTGAGCAGGGCGCTCTCGAGCTGATTGGGGTCGGCTTCGGCGGTCCACAGTTCAGGGTCCAGGCACATGTCCAGGCGGATGCTCTCGTTGACGCTGCGGTTCAGCAGTTCGCCCATGGATTTGACCAGGTCATTCATCAGCACCGGCTTGGGGTCCAGCGATTGTCGACGCGAAAACGCCAGGAGACGGTGGGTCAGGGCGGCTGCGCGATTGGCCGAACTCACGCCCAGATCGATCAGGCCGTCGAGGTCGTCCAGACGTCCCCGGGATACGCGTCGCCTGAGCAATTCCAGGCTGCCGATGATGCCGGTCAGCATGTTGTTGAAGTCGTGGGCGATACCGCCGGTGAGCTGGCCCACCGCTTCCATCTTTTGCGACTGGCGAAGCACTTCTTCGTTGTGGCGCAGCTGGGAGGTGCGTTCCTCGACCTGCTGTTCCAGCGTTTCGTTGAGGCGGCGCAGCTGATGCTCGGCCAGCTTGCGCTCGGTGATGTCGGAGGTCACGCCGGAGAGCAGGCTGACCCGGCCGTTACGCGCTCTGATCGCCCGGGCACGGATGTCGACCCAATGCACCGAGCCATCCGGCCAGACGTTACGAAACTCGATGATGAAGTCGGCACCGGTGTCCAGCGTCTGCTGCAGGATGGACTGCATGCGCGGCTGGTCTTCGGGATGCACCGAGGCCAGCCAGTCGTGGTAAGTGAGCGGATCACGCTCATCGCGACCGAAGTGCGCGCGCGTGATAGCCGAGCACTCCAGCACAAGAAACTCGGTGTCCAGCTGCCACGAGCCCAAACGCCCGGCCTTCAACGCGTGCTGCAGACGCTGCTCGCTTTCGAGCAGATCTTCCAGACGCGTGCGGGCTTCATATTGTCGCCGGCGGCCTCGCACCGCGGTGCTGACCAGGCTCATGAGCGTCGCGGGATGGAATGGCCGCTCCAGAAACGTGACGTTACCGAGCATTTTGCCAAAGTGCGCCGAGGGGTTCTGTTTACCACCGTGATGAGTCAGCAGCACGATGGGAAAGTCCGACCAGGCAGGCTGGTTGGCCAACAGACTCAGCAACGGATTGACGTCCACACCCCGCAGGGCCTCGTCCGCAATAATGGCCAGCCCTGCGCCGGATATCAGCTCACTGCACAGCTGCGCCAGATCGTGGGTGATGATCGCCGGATAGCCGCCTTCCTGAAGCATGGTCAGGGCGATCTGGCTGTCCCGTCCGTGGGGGGCCAGAATGATGGCCCGCTCCGATAGTTGTCCGGGGATGCTCACTCGTTGGGGTCCAGAAGCAACGGATTATTCTCGCCGTGGTATTGAGGGACACCGCGCAGAACCCCCTGAAAGGCGTCCAGCGGCTCGCCGATGGTCATGCCGGACGCACTGATCCGGTATTCGCGAATGGTGGATTCGTGGGTGCCTGTGCGTTTCTTGATGATGGAGATAGCGCGGCGCACTTTGCCCAGCGCTTCGAAGTAGCGCAACAAAATGACCGTGTCAGCCAGGTAGGTGATGTCCACCGGCGTATTCATGTCACCGACCAGGCCATGTTGGGCAACGGTCATGAAGGTCGACGCGCCCTGGCGATTGAGGTAGAGCAACAGCTCATGGACGTGCAGGACCAGAGAATTTTCTTCTGGCATCGCAGCCTGATAGCCATTGAGGCTGTCGAGGACGACGGTCTGGATGTTCAGCTCATCGACACTGCGGCGCACCCGATGGGTGAACTCACCCGGCGACAGTTCTGCGGCGTCCACCTGTTCGATCACCAGATTGCCGGTTTGCACCAGCGCCTTGAGGTCGATACCAAGCTTCATCATGCGTTCGTGCAGCAGGCCGATCTCTTCATCGAATACGAACAGCGCAGCTTTCTCGCCGCGCTCGACGGCCGCCACGGCGAACATCAGCGCGATAAGTGACTTACCCGTGCCCGACGGGCCCAGAATCAGCGTGCTGGAGCCGCTGTCGAGACCGCCGCCAAGCAGGGAGTCAATTTCCTTGATGCCGCTGCTGAGCTGCTTGCTGACGTAGCCAGTGCGGTGCTCGGCGGCTACCAGGCGCGGAAACACCTGGATGCCATCGGGCATGATATTGAAGTCGTGGTAACCGCCGCGGTACTTCTGGCCACGGTATTTGACCACCCGCAGGCGTCTGCGCTCTGCGCCGTAAGCCGGGGTCTGCATCTCCAGGCGAATCACGCCATGGGCAACGCTATGAACGGTCTTGTCCAGTGATTCGGTGGTGAGGTCGTCCAGCAGGACGACCGTCGTGTCGTAGCGCGCGAAATAGTGCTTGATCGCGAGGATCTGCCGGCGGTAGCGCAACGAGCTCTGCGCCAGCAGGCGGATCTCCGACAGGCTGTCGATGATCACACGTGCGGGCTTGACCTTCTCGACGATCTCGAAAATCTGCTTGGTGGCTTCGCCCAGTTCAAGGTCCGATGAGTACAGCAGGCTCTGTTGGTGTGCAGCGTTCAGCAGGTCTTCAGGCGGGGTGAGCTCGAACACCGAAATGTGCTCGTCCAGCTCCCAGCCATGGGAACGGGCGCCATCGCGCAATTCCCGTTCGGTTTCAGAAAGCGTGATGTACAGACCCCGCTCGCCTGCCGCAGCCCCTGCCAGCAGGAACTGCAGTGCGACGGTGGTCTTGCCGGTGCCGGGTTCTCCCTCAAGAAGAAACACATGGCTGCGCGAAAGGCCACCCGCGAGGATGTCGTCCAGGCCCACGATACCGGTTGCCGCTTTTGATGTAGTCAAGAATCGCCCTCTTGCGACCTGAGAAAAGAGTGGGCGCCGAATCTGATCCGGCTGCCCTGACGCACACATCGTCGGTAGATTCCGTACGCGTGACGCCATCACAGTCTGGACAGTTGCCCGCCGTGACCGTTCAGTTTATTAACCCGTGATGCCTCGTCTTTACAGGCGAAACGGCAGGCCCACGGTCCGGCATATGGCGCAACAGTGGCCTGCGACGGCACATACTGACTTGCTATGATCCGCCGTCAAGGAATAAACCTCGCCTGGCCCATAAAAGGATCCAACGCCGTGTCTGACTACAGCGCTTTCAAGGTGGAACTGACCGACCATATTGCCCACGTCCAGATCAATCGCCCGGACAAGATCAACGCCATGAACGCTGCGTTCTGGTCCGAGATCATCGATATATTCGCCTGGGCCGAGGACACCGACGACGTCCGCGTGGTGGTGCTCAGTGGCGCGGGCAAGCACTTTTCCTCGGGCATCGACCTGTCCCTGCTGGCATCGGTTGCCAACGAGATGGGCAAGGACATTGGTCGAAACGCGCGTTTGCTGCGGCGCAAAATCCTGCAAATGCAGGAGTCGTTCAACGTCGTGGACCGCTGCAGCAAGCCCGTGCTGGCGGCCATTCAGGGTTATTGCATCGGCGGAGCGATGGACCTGATCAGCGCTTGCGACATGCGTTATGCCGCGGAGGATGCGCTGTTTTCCATTCGCGAAATCGACATGGGCATGGCCGCAGACGTCGGCACCCTTCAGCGCCTGCCGCGGCTGATCGGTGATGGCATGATGCGCGAAATGGCCTACACCGGGCGTAACGTGGGGGCGCAGGAGGCGCAGCGCATTGGTCTGGTCAACCGCACGTTTGCGGACCTGCCGCAGCTGCTCGAGGGTGTCATGGCGATTGCCCGGGACATCGCGGCGAAATCGCCGATCGCGATCAGTGGCAGCAAGCGCATGATCAGCTACATGCGCGACCACAGCGTGGCGGACGGGCTCGAATACGTTGCCACCTGGAACTCCGCCATGTTGCAATCGGCAGACCTGAAGCTGGCAATGGTCGCTCACCTGAGCAAACAGAAGCCGGTCTTCGACAATTGACTGACCCATTTGAAAGCGTTTTCGCTTGCGGCTTTCGGGCGTGATCCTCGCGCAGAAGTGGCAAACGGCGCGCACAGGAGTTGATGCATGACACGCCCGAGGCGTTGGACCACCGCCGTGCTTGACGTCCAGGCAGCCGGCGGCTGGGCCGTGGTTCAGAGTGACCAGGGGTTTTTGCAGGACAGCAACGGCGTGCTGTTTCCCCGTGAATGGCTCAAGCGCCAGGACCTGGATTTAGTGCATGAGCACGGTATCGGTCATTTTGACGGCGAGCCGGTCTACCTGCAGACGCTGCGGGATTCGCCCGCGCTGGAAGGCATGCAGTGGCAGACGCTGCGCCAGTTCATGCTGGCCGATGACGCCGACGTATTTCAGATGCTTGGCTACGCCGCGCAAATCAGTACCTGGGCGCGCGAACACCGTTTTTGCGGCAGATGCGGTCAGCCGACGCAGCAAGTACCGGGTGAGCGGGGAATGCACTGCGCGCACTGCGACCTGCGCGCTTATCCGCGCATCTCCCCGAGCATGATCGTGTTGATTAGCCGTGGCGATGAGGTGCTGCTGGCGCGCTCGCCGCGCTTCGTCACGGGGGTGTACAGCACGCTGGCCGGGTTCGCCGAACCGGGTGAGTCGGCCGAAGATTGCGTGCGCCGCGAGGTCATGGAAGAGGTGCAGGTGACGGTCAGGAACATCCAGTACAAGGGCAGCCAGTGCTGGCCGTTTCCGCACTCGATGATGCTGGGCTTTCATGCTGAATACGACAGTGGCGAGATCGTGCCCCAGGCGGACGAGATCGAGGACGCGCAGTGGTTCAGCATCCATGACCTGCCGCCGTTGCCGGCCAGTCGCTCGATTGCGCGCTACCTGATCGATTTGTATCTGGCGCAGCGCTCGGGCTCAGTTGAACCAGTGCTGCCAGGCCAGGCGGACGGTTAAGCCCAGCACCACGGTGATGAAGACAGGGCGGATGAATTTGGCGCCGCCCTTGATCGCGGTTTTCGCGCCGATAAAGGCACCGGCCATCACCGCCAGGCCCATGGTCAATCCGATCACCCAGTCCACCGAACCATTGAGCGCGAAGATCATCAGCGCAGCGGCGTTGCTGACGAAGTTCATGCTACGGGCGACGCCGCTGGCTTTGACCAGGTCAACCGGGTAAATCAGCAACGTGCTCACCGTCCAGAAGGCGCCAGTGCCGGGGCCGGCGACGCCGTCATAAAAGCCCAGCCCTAGGCCCTGAGGCAGCTGCCATTTGGTTTTGATCGGGGCGTTGCTGTCCAGTGGCGCCTTGGGTGTGCCGCCGAACAGCAGGTACAGGCCGCAGCCAAACACGATCACCGGTAGCATCTGGTTCAGTAATTCGGCCGGCAGGTAATGGGCGACCACTGCGCCGATCAGGGCGCCTGCTGCCGTGCCGACCAATGCGCGTTTCCACTGCGCCGGATGAAACAGCTTGCGCCGATAGAAGGTGAAGCTCGCGGTGGCAGAGCCAAAGGTCGAACTGAGCTTGTTGGTGCCCAATACGAGATGCGGCGGCAGGCCGGCGGTGAGCAGGGCAGGCGTGGTCAACAGGCCGCCTCCCCCGGCAATGGCATCAATGAAACCGGCGACAAAGGCCACGACAGCCAGCACCAGCAGGGTGAGAGGTTCAACGGTGAGTTCGAAAGGCATGGGGAGGGCGCTTATCGGGCAGATGGGCAGAAGGGCTGCCCGCAAGCGCAGCATTCTACTCGCATGGCGCTGACCGTTGCAGCAGCGCGAACCGTGAATTGTTGATCCCGCGCATGCCGGTGTGGACGGGCGTACGCGCTCTGACACGTGGGACCGGCTTTAGCCGGGAAGGGGCCGGTCTGAACGTCCTGGAGCGTCTGACATGGCGCGTTCGCCAGCAAGCCGGCTCCTACAGATCGTCACTCGCCCGCCATTTCGCGGTGCGATTGCTGCCTTCCCGGGTAAAGCCGGTCCCACATACGGCGGTTGCGGTGTGTCTGGGCGGGCTGAAGCTGGTTCTGCGCCCGCATGCGGTGTGTCTGGTTGTACGCGTACAGACTGTAGGAGCGCGCTTGCCCGCGAATGCGGTGTGTCAGCGACATTTCCGTCACCTGATCCAGCGCGTTCGCCAGCCAGCCGGCTCCGACAGATGTCCGCCTGTCACCAATGTTGCAGCGCGGCGCCTGACGCTTTCCCGGCTAAAGCCACTGTTCAAACATCCGTCATCGTTACCCAGCGCATCTCTTTCGCCGCGAGGCGAATGGCGGTGGCCAGGCGCTCGACTTCCATGGCTTCGGCGAAATCCGTTCCGTTGCCGCCATTCCCTTGCAGCGCCTGAATCAGTTCATGGACTTCCAGCGCTTTAAGTTCGTTGTACCCCAGTTGATGCCCGGGTGCCGGGCAAAACGCGGCATAACCCGGTTGCTGCGGGCCGGCGAGGATGCGCTGAAACCCGTCCCGTCCCGGCGCGCCGGCGCGATACAGCCTGAGTTCGTTCAACCGTTCCTGATCGAACGACAGGGTGCCCAGCGTGCCGCTGATTTCGAAGCTCAGGTGATTCTTGTAACCGTGTTTGAGCCAACTACTGCCGAAGGTGCCGCGCGCGCCGTTGGCGAAGCGCAGCAATGCGTAGGTCTGGTCATCGATGCTAATCGCCCGCTGTTCGTTGCTGCCACGTGCGGCCGGGCGCTGCGGGTGCACGGTTTGCGAGTCGGCGCACACCGCTTCGACCTCACCCAGCAGATGACGCGCCATGGCCAGCAAATGGCTGCCGAGGTCTGCCAGCGCGCCGCCGGCGTGGGCTTCCTCGCATCGCCAGGACCACGGCGACAGTGCATCGCCCATGAAGTCCTCGCTGAATTCGCCCTGGAAGCTAACGATGCGCCCCAGCTCGCCCGCCTCGATCATTTGCCTGGCCAGCCCGATCATCGGGTTGTGCTGGTAGTTATAACCCACGCGGGTCACGACCCCGGCCTTCCGCGCGGCGGCGTGCATCTGCCGCGCCTGCCCCAGGCTCACCGCCAGCGGCTTTTCGCAGTACACCGCTTTGCCGGCTTCAAGGGCCGCCATCGCCATCGGGAAATGCAGCAGGTTGGGCGTAGTGATCGCGACAAGATCGACGGCAGGGTCGCTGATCAATTGCTGCCAGTCGGCATGACTGCGCTCAAAGCCCCAACGCGAGGCGCAGTCTTGTGCCCGCGCGGCGTCGGCGTCTGCCAGCGCTGCCAGCTTGAGGTTGATCGGCAGCTCAAACGTGGTGCGTGCGTTGTGGAAGGCCAGGGCATGCGCCCGGCCCATGAAGCCTGTGCCGATCAGGCCGACGCCCAGATCTGGAAGGGAATTCCCGCGCATGACAGCGTGTCCTTGTAGACGTGTTGTTGTGCGGAAAATGTAGGCGTTGGCGATGGCTGATGGAATCTTTATTCCATCAGAAGCACCTCAGTTTCACCTCACGCGCAGATCCTGCATGAGCGCGCCGTCCACGATTGCGGTGGGTCAGGCCAGCGAACGACAGGACATACACCGAGGTCGCGGACAAGCACTAGCCCAATGGAACCCGCTTCACGGCCTCAGGACAGAAAACCGCCATCCACATTCAATGCCACGCCGGTGGTGTAGCTCGAAGCATCGCTGGCCAGGTACAGCACCGTGCCCGCCATCTCGCTGGGAGCTGCAACGCGTTTCAGCGGAATCTGCGCCAGCGCTGTGTTGAGGATCTTCTCGTTGCTCACCAGCGCCGAGGCAAATTTGGTATCGGTCAGGCCAGGGAGCAGGGCGTTGCACCGAATGCCGAACTGAGCGCATTCCTTGGCGAAGACTTTGGTCATGTTGATGACGGCTGCCTTGGTCACCGAGTAGATGCCCTGAAAGACCCCCGGCGATACCCCGTTGATCGATGCTACGTTGATGATGCTGCCGCCGCCGTGCTCGCGCATCAGCTTGCCGGCTTCGACCGACATGAAGAAGTAGCCCCGGATGTTCACATCGACGGTTTTCTGGAACGCGCCAAGGTCGGTGTCCAGCACATTGCAGAACTGCGGGTTGGTCGCGGCATTGTTCACCAGAATATCCAGCCGACCGAATTGCTCGCGGATCTGTGCAAACACCGCCGTGATCTGCTCCATTTCACCGATGTGACAGGCGATGGCCGTGGCTTGGCCACCGTCGGCAATAATGGCCTCGGCCACGTGCTGGCAGCCTTCGATCTTGCGGCTGGAGACGATGACATGGGCGCCCTGTTGTGCCAGTAGCCTGGCGATCGCCTCGCCGATACCGCGGCTGGCGCCGGAAACGAAAGCGATCTTGCCATCGAGGTCGAACAATTGTGTTTTAGGCATTCCGAGTTTCCTTGTCGTGACGCAATCAAAGGGCAGAACGGCCGATCACCTGCAGGGCCATGCGCTCCAGCAGCGTGTTCATGTGGATGAACTGCGCGAAGCGCTTGTCCTGGGTCTGGCCGTGGAAAAAGCGGTAGTAGATCTGCTGAACGATGCCGGCGAGGCGAAACAGGCCGTAGGTGTAATAAAAGTCGAAGTTGTCGATGCGGATGCCCGCGCGCTCGGCGTAGTACGCCACAAATTGCTCTCGGGTGAGCATGCCCGGCGCATGGCTGGGCTGGCGTCGCATCAATTGCACCGGCGCCGGGTCGTCCGCCTGAATCCAGTACGCCAGGCTGTTGCCCAGGTCCATCAGCGGGTCGCCCAGGGTGGTCAGTTCCCAATCCAGCACGCCGATAATCCGCATCGGGTTATCCGGGTCGAGAATCACGTTGTCGAAGCGGTAATCGTTATGGACCAGGCTGGCAACGGGGTGGTCTGCGGGCTTCTTGTCGTCGAGCCAGCGGGCGACTTTCTCCCAGCTCGGCGCATCGTCGGTGCGCGCTTTTTCGTAGCGTTCGGTCCAGCCGCGAATCTGCCGCTCGACATACCCCTGAGGTTTACCCAGATCGCCCAGCCCACAGGCGCGGTAATCGACCTGGTGAAGCTCAACCAGCCGTTCGATAAAGCTCTTGCACAGGGCCTCGGTCTTGGCGGCATCCAGGTTCAGCTCGGCCGGTAACTCAGAGCGCAGGATGATGCCCTTGACCCGTTCCATCACATAAAACTCGGCACCGATGACCGCCTCGTCGGTGCAATGCACGTAGGCCTTGGGGCAATAGGGAAAGGCGTCGCGCAATTGATTCAGGATGCGGAATTCGCGGCCCATGTCATGAGCGCTTTTTGCCTTGTGACCGAAAGGCGGGCGGCGCAGCACAAATTCCTGCTCGGGGTACTTCAGCAGGTACGTCAGGTTAGACGCGCCACCGGGGAACTGACTGATCTGCACGCTGCCGCGCAGACCGGAGATATGGGACTTCAGGTAGGGATCGATGCGTGCGGCGTCCAGCTCTTCGCCTGATCGAACCTCGGTGGACTGGTCGGTGAGCGGCATGCTTATCCCTGCAGGTTATTTTGGTTGGCCAGGATCATTGGCTAATCTAATGCGTCCCCCGCGCGGCGAACAAGGGCTATTGGCCTGCGTGTTAGCGGGGAATCATCAGCCTTGATTCGGTGCGTTGACGGCAACCCGCGCCAATGCGCGGACGAAAAAAAACCGAAGCCGGGCAGCTTCGGTTTTTTGCACAGCCAGGCTTGCTCAGGAAGGGAACAGCTCGCTCAGTTTCATCGCAAGCATCATGTCGCCTTCAGCGCGCAACTTGCCGCCCATGAAAGCCTGCATGCCGTCGGTCTCGCCGCTGACGATGCCTTCCAGGGTTTCACCGTCCATCACCAGCGTTACTTGTGCGTCCGGGTTCTCGCCTTCCTGCAGCTCGCAGGTGCCGTCCTTGACGATCAGCGAGAAGTTCTTGGTGTCGTCGATGCGGAACCCGAACACCAAGTCCAGGCCTGCAGCGGCGGATGGGTTGAACTTGGCTTTCATTGCTTGGACGGCGTTTTCTACGGAGCTCATGGTGTGATCCTTTTATAGGTGATTGCAGGCACTTTGCGGGTGCGATTGGCCGGGCTCAGCGGTAGGTGATGAGCTCCGGCGCCTTCATCAGTTGCAAGTGTGCGTAACTGTTGAAGGAAGCCAGCGACACCTCGCGGCCTCGAAACTTCAGTTGATTGAGCGAGGTGTTGACGATGTGCCAGTTGAGCTCGAAGGCCTGGGTGGCGGGCATTCTGGTGATCAGGTGGAGCAGGGCGGTGATGGTGCCGCCCGAGGTGAACACAGCAATCCGGTCATCAGGACCGGCGCTGTCGAGAATGCTGCTCAGGCCTGCTTGCACCTCTTCGACAAAGGACTCCCAGCTTTGCAGCGCGGCGGCATCGTGTCCGCCGCCCAGCCAGCGGGCGATGATCGCCGCAAACAGGCGCTGAAATTCGGCGCGGTTATTCCCGGCGTCACGCATGATATCCAGCGCCTGGGGCTCATCTTCGAGCATCGCGGGGAGCAGCGCGCGGATCACGCCCTCGGCGTTGAACTCGTTGAAGGCGATGTCGGTTTCAAGCTCGGGCGTGGCAAGGCCGGCTGCGTTGAGTTGGGCAATGACCGTCTCCGCCGTGTGGCGCTGGCGAAAGAGCGCGCCGCTGATGCACCGGTCGAAGGTCAGACCGAGTTGCGCAAGGTGCGCGCCGAGAATCTCCGACTGGCGAAAACCGGTGGGCGACAGAACGTCGTAATCGTCTGCACCAAACGAGGCCTGACCATGTCGTATCAGATAGATGCTGCCCACGACTGCGTCATCCTGGCACGTTGAAAGTGCTGCGAGGTTATGAGCAGCGCGCGGGGTCTGTCAATAAAAAAACATACGCTTGTTTGAATTCGCGCTCACCCCTCCGATCCGGACTTTTCGGTTCTGAGAGGGGCGCTGATCGTGTCACTGGCCCGGCGCCCGACGCGCCGGTATGCTGAGCCCCATTCGCGATCCTCTGCCGAGGATCTGCTGTACCGGTAAGGAGTTTTTGTGGAGTTCATTTTCGATTACGCCAGCTTCCTGGCAAAGACCGTCACCATCGTGATTGCCATCATTGTAGTGCTGGTGATGATTGCCTCGATGCGCGGCCGCGGCCGTCGCAGTGCGGGCGGTCAACTGCATGTGACCAAGCTCAACGACTTCTACAAAGGTCTGCGCGACCGTCTCGAAGGCTCGCTGCTGGACAAGGCCCGCCTTAAGGCGCTGCGCAAGGCTCAGGCCAAGGATCTGAAGAAAGACAAGAAATCCACCGAAACCAGGCAGCGAGTGTACGTGCTGGACTTCGACGGTGACATCAAGGCGTCCGCCACTGAAAACATGCGCAACGAGATCACCGCGCTCCTGACCCTGGCGACACCCAAGGATGAAGTTGTCCTGCGTCTGGAAAGCGGCGGCGGCATGGTGCACAGCTACGGCCTGGCGTCATCGCAATTGGCGCGGATTCGTCAGGCGGGCATCCCGCTGACCATCTGTATCGACAAGGTTGCGGCCAGCGGCGGCTACATGATGGCGTGCATCGGTAATCGCATCATCAGTGCGCCGTTCGCGGTGCTGGGGTCTATCGGCGTGGTTGCTCAGCTGCCCAACGTCAACCGCCTGTTGAAAAAGCACGACATAGACTTTGAGGTGCTGACCGCCGGCGAGTACAAGCGCACGCTCACGGTGTTTGGCGAAAACACCGAGAAGGGCCGCGAGAAGTTCCAGGAAGACTTGGACATCACCCATGAGCTGTTCAAGAACTTCGTTGCCAGTTATCGCCCGCAGTTGCAAATCGACGAAGTCGCCACTGGCGAAGTCTGGCTGGGCCTGGCCGCCAAGGACAAGCAGCTGGTGGATGAACTCAAGACCAGCGATGAATACCTGTCTGAAAAAGCCAAAACGTCCGACGTGTTCCACCTGCATTACGCCGAGCGCCGAAGCCTGCAGCAGCGCGTCGGTCTCGCGGCAACCGCCTCGGTGGACCGGCTGGTGACGGGCTGGTGGGCAAAGCTGACGCAACAGCGATTCTGGTGATTGCCGGGCAGCCAGGCTGCCTGTCCGTAGATTAGAAGTGTCTGGCGGAACCCGATCTGTGGCTGTCTGGCTACAGACCAGAAGTCGCTGGCGGAACCCGATCTGTGGCTGTCTGGCTGCTGATCGGAAGTCGCTGGCGGAGCCCGATCTGTGGCTGTCTGGCTGCAGATCGGAAGTCGCTGGCGGAACCCGATCTGTGGCTGTCTGGCTACAGACCAGAAGTCGCTGGCGGAGCCCGATCTGTGGCTGTCTGGCTGCAGATCGGAAGTCGCTGGCGGAACCCGATCTGTAGCTGTCTGGCTACAGACCAGAAGTCGCTGGCGGAACCCGATCTGTAGGAGCCGGCTTGCTGGCGAACCGATTTTTGATTCACCTTCGTACCGCACGATCCATCGCATTCGCCAGCAAGCCGGCTCCTACGGACGCGGGAGTGCCAAGGCTTACAGCTTCATAGCCACGCGGCCCGAGCGCGAATATGTTTGACCAGACAGCATCAAAAAAGCCCCGACTTCGCAGGAAGCCGGGGCTTTTTGTTATCTGTTCAGCGATACCTCAACGATAACTTAGCGATACCTCTGCGATACCTCAGCGACGTCGAAACAGCGGCAGCGGCTCGTCGGTCGCCGCCTGATAGGTCACGGAGAAGTCCTTCAGGCCTTCCAGTGCTTCGTACGGGTCTTTGTCAGGGCGAATGGCAAAGGCGTCGAAGCCACAGCGGCGCAGGTAGAACAGCTGATCGCGCAACACGTCACCGATAGCGCGTAGCTCGCCCTTGTAGCCGTAGCGATCACGCAACAAGCGCGCGTTTGAATAGCTGCGCCCGTCGGTGAACGCCGGGAAGTTCAAGGCGATGACCTGGAACTGACTGGCGTCGTCACCAATCTCCTCGGCCTCTTCGTCGCTGTCCAGCCATACACCCAAGCCGCCGTCGCGGGCCTTGAGCGCATGGGCGTGCTCGCGCCACAGGCTCAGCGGCACGATCAGGTCGTCGCAGTTGGAGAGGCTGTCAAAGGTCGTGTCCTTGGGCAGCAAGTGCCAGGTTTCGTCGATGACCTCGTTGTTCTTAATGATTCGCTGCATAGACGCGCTCCTTGAAAGGGTCGATGCCGATGCGCTGATAGGTGTCGATGAAGCGCTCGTCTTCGTTGCGTTTCTCGACATAAACGTTGATCAGCTTCTCGATAACGTCCGGCATGGCGTCCTGTGCGAAGGACGGACCCAGGATTTTGCCCAGGCTGGCGTCGCGACTGGCGCTGCCGCCCAGCGACACCTGATAGAACTCTTCGCCTTTCTTGTCCACGCCCAGAATGCCGATATGGCCAACATGGTGGTGGCCACAGGCGTTCATGCAGCCGGAAATATTCAGGTCCAGCTCACCAATGTCGAAGAGGTAATCCAGGTCATCAAACCGACGCTGGATCGACTCGGCAATCGGAATCGACTTGGCATTGGCCAACGAGCAGAAGTCGCCGCCGGGGCAGCAGATGATGTCCGTCAGCAAACCGATGTTCGGCGTTGCAAAGCCTTGCTCGCGCAACTCGCCCCACATCGTGAACAGTTGGCTCTGCTCGACGTCGGCGAGAATCACGTTCTGTTCATGGGAGGTGCGCAGCTGCCCGAAGCTATAGCGGTCGGCCAGGTCGGCGATGCCGTCCAGCTGCTTGTCGGTCAGGTCACCGGGCGCGACGCCGGTGGGTTTCAGCGAAAGGGTCACTGCCGCGTAGCCCGGCTTTTTGTGCGCCAGGACGTTACGCGAACGCCAGCGGGCGAAACCGGGGTGTTGCTGATCCAGCTGAGCGAGCTCGGCGCTGTAATCGGTCAGGGCCTTGTAGTCCGGATCGACGAAGTGCTTGGCGACGCGATGCACTTCGGCTTCGGTCAACGTCGTCTGGCCGCCGCGCAGGTGGGCCATTTCGGCCTCGACCTTCTCGGCGAAGACTTCAGGCGTCAGCGCCTTGACCAGAATCTTGATGCGCGCCTTGTACTTGTTGTCACGACGGCCGTAGCGGTTGTAGACCCGCAGGATGGCGTCGAGGTAGCTCAACAGGTCCTGCCACGGCAGAAACTCGTTGATGAACGCACCGACCACCGGCGTACGCCCGAGACCACCACCGACCAGCACGCGGAAGCCCAGCTCGCCGGCGGCATTCTTCACCGGCTCCAGACCGATGTCATGGACCTCGATCGCGGCGCGGTCGGAGGTCGAGCCGTTGATCGCGATTTTGAATTTGCGCGGCAGGTAGGCGAATTCAGGGTGGAATGTCGTCCACTGGCGGACGATTTCACACCAGGGGCGCGGGTCTACCAGCTCATCGGCGGCCACGCCGGCGAACTGGTCCGTGGTGACGTTGCGCAGGCAGTTGCCGCTGGTCTGGATGGCGTGCATCTGCACGGTGGCCAGCTCGGCGAGAATGTCGGGAATGTCTTCAAGCGCCGGCCAGTTGAACTGCACGTTCTGGCGGGTGCTGATGTGTGCGTAGCCTTTGTCGTAGTCGCGGGCAATCTTGGCCAGCATGCGGGCCTGACGCGAGGTGAGCTGGCCGTAGGGCACAGCCACGCGCAACATCGGGGCGAAGCGTTGGATGTAGAGGCCGTTTTGCAGGCGAAGCGGGCGGAACTCTTCTTCGCTGAGCTCGCCGGCCAGATAGCGGCGGGTCTGGTCGCGGAACTGCTTGACGCGGTCCTCGACGATCCGCTGATCGTACTCGTCGTATACGTACATGGTGGTCCTGTTCTCAGGCGGTTCACTGCTGCTGGGCAAGCGCGAAAGGCGATGCGTTGTCGTCTGCTTTCAGGCTACCGAGCAAATCTGCGCGCACGGCCGCGCACCCCTTGCGGAGCCGGGGGAGGTTATCAGTTTGCGGATATGCGCAAAAGTGAAGTTTGGGTATATGCACAGAACCAAAAGCACTAAGCAGCACGTCGGCTGGCCATAACCTCACTTGTGATAAGGGCATGGCTGAACTTAACTCTCCACATGGCCAGCGACAGTCGCCACGGCCGCGCACATTTTTTGCGATCTCCCACAAGACAGATAAAAGGCGATGCAATGCGAAATCACCCCAAAGTCACGAAGTCAGAAAGCCATGTCGATGCCTGGGCCATCATATTTATCGTGGTGCTGGTGGTCGGTGCCGCGGCGTTCTGGATGACTCACCAGTAGCCGTTTTTACAGGTTCACCGTAGCTGCGAAAGTCGCCGCGCATTGCGCGTTGGCGCCGGATGAGCGGTTGTTCGAGCATTGCGTGATGTCTGCGAATTGACCGGGTTCAGGAGCACCTGTAGGAGCGCGCTTGCCCGCGAAGGGGGAGTACATCCGACACGTTTTCATCGCCTGGACAATTTTTCGCGGGCAAGCGCGCTCCTACAGAGACCTCGATTCAACCGACGTTTTGCGGCACCCAGCCGATGCCGTCGCAGCAACGCGAACCAGGCGAATCAGGCGAATGAGCGCCATGGGTACCCGCAGAATG
This sequence comes from Pseudomonas sp. ME-P-057, assembly GCF_030208975.1. Taxonomy (NCBI): domain Bacteria; kingdom Pseudomonadati; phylum Pseudomonadota; class Gammaproteobacteria; order Pseudomonadales; family Pseudomonadaceae; genus Pseudomonas; species Pseudomonas sp. ME-P-057. The sequence goes on along the minus strand of NZ_JARVSX010000013.1, from coordinate 6,812 downwards.
AATCGCCAGCAAGCGCGGCGCCGGGCTTGATGGATGAACCGTCTGTCCGACCATTTGTAGGAGCGCGCTTGCCCGCGAAGGGGGAGTACATCCGACACGTTTTCATCGCCTGGACGATTTTTCGCGGGCAAGCGCGCTCCTACAGGGACCTCGTTTCAACCGACGTTTTGCGGCATCCAGCCGATGCCGTCGCAGCAACGCGAACCAGGCGAATCGCGACTCAGGCGAATGTGCGGCATGAGTACCCGCAGAATGAATCGCCGGCAAGGGCGGCGCGGGGCTTGATGGATGAACCGTCTGTCCGAGCATTTGTAGGAGCGCGCTTGCCCGCGAACTGGCCAGTACATCCGACACATTTTTTGTCGTCTGTATCGGTTATTCGCGGGCAAGCGCGCTCTTAAGGGATGTGTATTGGCTCATTGTTCAACCCCAGCCAAACGACCGGCGTTCGGCCTTACTCGTCATACCCCAGATTTGGCGCCAGCCAGCGTTCGGTCACGCGCAGGTCTTGCTGTTTGCGCGCGGTGTAGCTTTCGACCTGATCCTTGTCGACTTTACCGACGGCGAAGTACTGCGCCTGCGGATGGGCGAAATACCAGCCGCTGACGGCCGCCGCCGGGAACATTGCGTAATGCTCGGTGAGGAACACGCCGCTGACGCCGGGCTTGCCTTCGCCCTGGGTCGGATCCAGCAGGTCGAACAGCACACCTTTTTCGGTGTGGTCCGGGCAGGCCGGATAGCCTGGGGCAGGGCGGATGCCGGTGTATTGCTCCTTGATCAGCTCGTCGTTGCCCAATTGCTCATCGTGGGCGTAGCCCCAGTACTCCTTGCGCACCTGCTGGTGCAGCCATTCGGCACAGGCTTCGGCCAGCCGGTCGGCGAGGGCCTTGACCATGATGGCGTTGTAATCGTCGCCCTTGTCCTGATACGCCTTCGAGACTTCCTCGGCGCCAATGCCTGCGGTGGTGATGAAGCCACCCACGTAATCGGTCACGCCGCTGCCCGCAGGCGCAACGAAGTCGGCCAGTGAGAAGTTCGGCTTGCCGTCGGTCTTGATGATCTGCTGACGCAGGTGATGCAGTTTGGCCAACGGCGCGCCGTTGTCGTCGAACAGCTGAATGTCGTCGTGATCGACCTGGTTGGCGGGCCAGAAGCCGAATACCGCGCGGCTGCGGATCAGTTTCTCGTCGATCAGCTTGTGCAGCATCTCCTGCGCGTCCTTGAACAGTGAAGTGGCGGCTTCGCCCACGACTTCATCGGTGAGGATGCGCGGGTATTTGCCGGCCAGGTCCCAGGAAATAAAGAACGGCGTCCAGTCGATGTAATCCACCAGCACGTTGAGGTCGATGTCTTCCAGCACTTTTACGCCAGTAAACGTCGGCTTCACCGGCGCGTAAGTGGTCCAGTCGAACTGCGGTTTTTTTGCGATGGCCGCGCCGTAGCTCAAGCGCTCGGTGCGGGCGCTGCGGGCCGAGGTGCGCTCGCGTACCTCGACGTACTCGGCGCGGGTCTTTTCGATGAAACCGGCTTTCAGTTCCCTGGACAGCAACTGCGTGGCCACCCCCACGGCGCGGGACGCATCGGTGACGTAGATCACCGCGTCATTGCTGTACTTGGGCTCGATCTTCACCGCGGTGTGGGCCTTGGACGTGGTGGCGCCACCGATCATCAACGGCAAGTGAAAATCCTGACGTTGCATCTCGCGGGCCACGTGAACCATTTCGTCCAGCGACGGCGTGATCAAGCCGGACAGCCCGATGATGTCGCACTTTTGCTCGCGGGCGACTTGCAGAATCTTCTCTGCCGGCACCATCACGCCCAAGTCAACGATGTCGTAGCCGTTGCAGCCCAGCACCACGCCAACGATGTTCTTGCCGATGTCGTGGACGTCGCCCTTGACCGTGGCCATGAGGATCTTGCCCTTGGCTTCCGGCTTGTCGCCTTTTTCCGCTTCGATGAACGGAATCAAATGCGCCACGGCCTGTTTCATCACACGGGCCGATTTAACCACTTGCGGCAGGAACATCTTGCCCGAGCCGAACAGGTCGCCGACCACGTTCATCCCCGCCATCAGCGGGCCTTCAATGACTTCGATCGGACGCTTGAACGATTGGCGCGACAGTTCGGTGTCTTCGACGATGTGGGTGGTGATGCCCTTGACCAGTGCGTGCTTGAGGCGCTCATTGACCTCCCAGCCGCGCCATTCTTCGGTTTCCGCTTCCTTGACCGAGCCGTCGCCCTTGTACTTGTCGGCGATGGCCAGCAGCGCGTCGGTGCCGTCCGGGTTGCGGTTGAGCACCACGTCTTCTACCGCTTCGCGCAGTTCCGCCGGTATCTGGTCGTAGATCTCCAACTGGCCCGCGTTGACGATGCCCATGGTCAGGCCGTTGCGGATCGCGTGCAGCAGGAACACCGAGTGAATCGCCTCACGCACCGGGTTGTTGCCGCGGAAAGAGAACGACACGTTGGACACGCCGCCCGAGGTCAGCGCATACGGCAGCTCGTCGCGGATGTAGGCGCAGGCATTGATGAAGTCGACGGCGTAGTTGTTGTGCTCTTCGATGCCGGTGGCGATGGCGAAGATGTTCGGGTCGAAGATGATGTCTTCCGGCGGGAAGCCGACTTCATTGACCAGGATGTCGTAGGAGCGCTTGCAGATTTCCTTCTTGCGCGCTTCGGTGTCGGCCTGGCCGGCTTCGTCGAACGCCATGACCACCACGGCTGCGCCATAGCGCTTGCACAGTCTGGCGTGGTGAATGAACTGCTCGACGCCTTCTTTCATGCTGATCGAGTTGACGATGCCCTTGCCCTGGATGCACTTGAGGCCGGCTTCGATGACTTCCCACTTCGAGGAGTCGATCATGATCGGCACGCGGGAGATGTCAGGCTCACCGGCGATCAGGTTGAGGAAGGTCACCATGGCCTTCTTCGAATCCAGCATGCCCTCGTCCATGTTGATGTCGATCACCTGGGCGCCGGCTTCGACCTGCTGCAGGGCGACTTCCAGGGCCTCGGTGTAATTGTCTTCACGGATCAGGCGGGCGAAGCGGGCGGAACCGGTAATGTTGGTGCGCTCGCCGACGTTGACGAACAGCGAGCTGCGATCAATGGTGAACGGCTCCAGGCCGGACAAACGGCAGGCCTTGGGAATGTCCGGGATCGGGCGCGGCGCATAGGGTGCAACGGCGTTGGCGATGGCCTTGATGTGCGCCGGCGTGGTGCCGCAGCAACCCCCCACGATGTTTAAAAAGCCGCTCTGAGCGAACTCTTCCACCACCTTCGCCATCTCGGCCGGGGCTTCGTCGTATTCACCGAACTCGTTTGGCAGGCCGGCGTTAGGGTGGGCGGAAACATGGGTTTCAGCTTTATTGGACAGCTCTTCCAGATAGGGGCGCAGTTCGCTGGCGCCCAGCGCGCAGTTGAGGCCCACGGAAATCGGCTTGGCGTGGCGCACCGAGTTCCAGAATGCTTCGGTGGTCTGGCCCGACAGGGTGCGGCCCGAAGCGTCGGTGATGGTGCCGGAAATCATGATCGGCAGCTCGAAGCCCAGCTCGTCGAAAACGCCCTGAACGGCAAAGATCGCCGCTTTCGCGTTGAGGGTGTCGAAAATGGTTTCGATGAGGATCATGTCCGCACCGCCTTCGATCAGGCCCTTGGTGGCTTCGGTGTAGTTCTCCACCAGTTCATCGAACGTGACGTTGCGGTAGCCAGGGTTGTTGACGTCCGGCGACAGCGAGCAGGTGCGGCTGGTCGGACCGAGCACGCCGGCGACAAAACGCGGCTTGTCGGGGGTTTCCAGGGTCTTGGCATCGGCCACCTGACGCGCTAGTCGCGCGCCTTCGACGTTCAGTTCGTACACCAGCGCTTCCATGCCGTAGTCGGCCTGGGACACTTGGGTGGCGTTGAAGGTGTTGGTTTCGAGGATGTCGGCGCCGGCGTCCAGGTATTCCTTCTCGATCGCACCGATGACGTCCGGTCGGGTCAGGATCAGCAGGTCGTTGTTGCCCTTGACGTCGCTGGGCCAGTCGGCGAAGCGCTTGCCACGGTAATCTTCTTCCTCCAGCCGATAGCTCTGGATCATCGTGCCCATGCCGCCGTCGAGAATCAGGATCCGCTGTTGAAGAGCCTGCTGAAGTGCTTGAAGACGCGCGTTGCGATCTGACATGGACGTTACCCGGATGAAGAAGTACGAAAATAAGTGGCGCTGAAAAGTGCGAAATAATAGCAAACCTGTACGGATTTAAATCACTTCGAGATTTACATGAATTCTGCTCATGTTGCTGGTCGACTCCCAGCCGGCAACTGCCAACTGCCAACTGCCAACTGCTAATTGCCCATTGCCGTTTGCCGATCAACGCACTAGCCGCCGTCCCACGTCCCGTAGGAGCCGGCTTGCTGGCGAACCCCCGTTCCAGCCACCCTTCACGCAACCTGCCCGGCCTTTTTCGCCAGCAAGCCGGCTCCTACGTATTCGGGAGAAACCAGCGTGCCCCACACCGCCGCAGAGGCTGATCGAAACGCTAAAAACCCTTATAAAACATGGCGCGCAGCCATTATGCAGCCCGTCAGTGCTGCCGAACCTTTTTGCAACTTTCGAAGTCGGACGTGATGAGTCGCTCTTCGAGCCAGCCCTGCTTGAGTGCCCGGCCGAAGGTCAATCCAGACGAAGCAAGAGGTTGCAGATGTTGATTTCGGTTCAAGCCCTGCGGGCACTCGCCGCATGGGCCGTTGTGTGTCACCACTTCATGCAGATTTTTTTCGACTTCCATCCGAGTGGGCCTGTCGGCCGCTTTTTCACTGAGAAAGGCGCCGTGGGCGTCGACATCTTTTTCGTCATCAGCGGTCTGGTCATCTACCTGTCAACGGTCGACCGGGACATTCCGGCCGGTCGATTCATGCTCAACCGCGTCATCCGCATCGTTCCGGCCTATTGGCTTTACACGCTGGTGATGGGCCTGCTGGTTGTGGTGGCCCAACCATTGCTGCCGCACCAGGTGGTCGACTGGCAAAGCTTCATCCTGTCGCTGCTGTTTATTCCGTCGGAAAATCCGGGCGGTTATGGCCTCTATCCCACCCTCAATGTCGGGTGGACGCTTAACTATGAAATGCTCTTCTACGTGCTGTTCTCGCTGGTCTTCCTGTTTCAGCAACGACTGCGACCACTGATTCTTGGCGCGGCGCTGTTCGCCATCACCGATGTGTTGGGCCGCTCAGGACTGGTCAGCCGGTTCTACGCCAATGACATCGTGTATGAGTTCCTGCTCGGCATCTTCGTGGGCATCGTCTACCGCCGCGGATGGATCGGCGAGCGGCTGTGGCTGCCATTGCTGGCGATCGGCGCTGCGTTGTTCGTCATTGATAACCTGCAACCGGCGCCGCGCATCATTAACTGGGGGCTGCCGAGCGCGGTAATCGTTGTGGCATGTATTTCTCTCGAACCCTATCTGCGCAACTACCGCCTGCTCAAAGTCATGGGCGATTGTTCCTACTCGGTGTACCTGCTTCACGTGCTGGTGCTGTATGCCGGCTGGCTGGCAAGCGAACGCTATGGTCTGAACCCGTATGGAGTTTTCGCGGTGTGTGTGCCGGTCATCGCGCTGGGTGCATGGCTGAGCTATGAATGGATCGAGAAGGGCTTGTATCGACGCATGAAGGGCTGGCTCGACGAGAGGCGGGCGAACCGGGACGCAGCGTTGTCCTGATCGATGCGGCTGGTGTCAGGGCCTTTACCCGACTAAAACACTAGGGCTTTGTCAGGCGCAGTTGATTGGCGTAAACTGCGCCCCACGTCTGCGAGGAATTTTCATGACCGCTATTACGATTACTGATGCCGCCCACGATTACCTGGCCGATCTGCTTGAAAAGCAGAACACCCCGGGCATCGGCATCCGCGTGTTTATTACCCAGCCTGGCACCCAATACGCTGAAACCTGCATTGCCTATTGCAAGCCGGGTGAAGAAAAACCTGAAGACACGGCCATCGGCCTGAAGAGCTTTACCGCGTGGATCGACGCGTTCAGTGAAGCGTTTCTGGACGACGCGGTTGTCGACTACGCCACTGATCGCATGGGCGGCCAGCTGACCATCAAGGCGCCAAACGCCAAAGTCCCGATGGTCAATGCCGACAGCCCGATCAACGAGCGCATCAATTACTATCTGCAAACCGAGATCAATCCGGGTCTGGCCAGCCATGGCGGGCAGGTCACCCTGATCGAAGTGGTGGAAGAAGACGACGCCAATGTCGCGATTCTTCAATTCGGTGGCGGTTGCCAGGGCTGCGGCCAGGCCGACGTGACGCTTAAGGAAGGCATCGAGCGCACCCTGCTGGAACGCATACCCGAGTTGACCGGCGTACGCGACGTGACTGACCACACGCAGAAAGAAAACGCGTATTACTGAGCAAGAGCGTGTTGCAAGCCAAGCCCCGACTGGTTCGGGGCTTTTTTGTGGGCGGAAGGTAGCTCCTACAGGGGATTTACGGCGTTCGCATGAGTTGTGGTGGACGCCAAATTCGCAGTAGCCGGCTTGCTGGCGAAAGCGGTGTGTCAGGCAAGCAGGGTGCTGGCTGTAACGGCGCCTTCGCGGGCAAGCGCGCTCCTACAGGGGATTTACGGCGTTCGTATAATTTGTGGTGGACGCCAAATTCGTAGGAGCCGGCTTGCTGGCGAAAGCGGTGTGTCAGGCAAGCAGGGTGCTGGCTGTGACGGCGCCTTCGCGGGCAAGCGCGCTCGTACAGGGGATTTACGGCGTTCGTATGATTTGTGGTGGACGCCAAATTCGTAGGAGCCGGCTTGCTGGCGAAAGCGGTGTGT